>DASUDW010000149.1:0-23769 GCA_036275415.1 Chitinophagaceae bacterium
AGATTGAAAAATGTAGTCCCTTTCTGGTAGGAGTTGATGTGATTTTTCATCAGGATAAACAATCTTCTGAAGACTCGATTTTATCCAAAGCTTTTGAAGAAATGAGTAATGATATTCTTGCATACGAATTTAGTCCAACAGAAAAAGAAATAAGGAGTATTGATAAATTTAGAAAATTTGCAAGCGATGAAGGCTATGTAGACTTGGTCAGAAGAGAAGAAATATCCAGTCATTTTATTCCTATAAAAAAAGGAAGTGGTGGGTTATATGAGTCATTTGCTTTAAAAATTATTAAGAAGTGGAAGCCAGAGTTTAAGTATAATTTTACTGTAGACAAGTCAATCCCTATTCTTTTTCAGAGAACCCAGCAGCAATACTATTATTTTGTGAAAGAAGATTTGCTTGATAAAAATGTTTGCGAACTCTTAGAAAATAAAATTGTATTAGTCGGTTTTTTAGGCCCAGGAGATGAGGATAAGCATTATACTCCGATACGGAGTAATGATAAAGGCCAAGAAGGTAAGCCTGATACATATGGTCTTGTTATTCAGGCCAATGCAATAAGAACAATTTTGGAATATGGGAAATAAGCCCCCGTTGTCCGTAGTATTCTTCCAAACCAATAAGAAAAATGAAATTACTGGGTAGTTGTGGTTAGACTGTGTCTAACCATTGGCTTTGTTAAAAGCCATCAAACATTTATCTTTAGTAAAAAAGGTATGAGTGAAGGAGGCTATAAGATAAGAAACCAGGCGGCAATTCATTTTATAACATTTGCTGTGGTTGAATAAATTGATGTATTTACAAGAAAAGATTACCGGGATATAGTATTAGAAAGCATAAGGTTTTTGCCAAAAGGAGAAAGGGCTGCTGGTGCATGGTTGGTGTATTATGAGCAATCTTTTGCATCTGATACTATCAGCAAAAGATGAAAATCTGAGTGATGTGCTGCGGGACTTTAAAAAAAATCACCAGTAAGCAACTGATAAAAGCCATTGCTTAAAATAACCAGGAAAGCCGCAGGGGCTGGATGCTGCGAATATTTAAAGAGCAGGGCAATAAGAATAGCAGAAACAGTGATAATCAGTTTTGGAGACAAGATAATCAGCCAATGGAGCTGTATTGTGGTCAATTCATTTTTTCAAAAGCTAAATTACATTCATAATAACCCGGCAGAAGCCTGAATTGTAGAAAGCCCGGAACATTATTTATACAGCAGTGCGCAAGATTATGTGCTTGCAAAAAAAAATTTGGGTTGCTGGAATTGGTATTTGTATAAAATTTTTTCAGTCATGAGTTGCAAACTCATGACAACTTTCCTAAAGTTCTTATTTTTACTACTGGCAGGTAAGACGAAGGAGAACAGAGATCAGGCCTCCAGTTTTTCCCTCACCTCTTCCGGCACAGCTATTATTTTCTTTTTGGTATAATTAAAACAGATCATACCTGTTTGGGCAAGTGCTATAGGTTTACTTATTCTTTTTCCTGTTTTTTCAATTTTAAGGGGCGTTCGGTTCATCTTTTTATAGCGGGCATTACCACTGAAATTTCTGCTCTATATTCGGTTCATATTATTTGTATGGATAAAACACTATTTTTCCCATGAGCATCAGACTACAAATATTGCCAGCCTGTTTGGCCTTATTTACCTTGCTTGCCTGTAAAAAAAGTGCCGATCAGTCACCAGTGAACCCCGGTGGGAACCAGGGAAATTATTCCGGGCAAAAATTAGTGTTATCCTCTGTTGAGAAAGTAGCCTCTCCCTGGGTTGAACTGGATGAGAACTTTGTATATACTTCCGGTAATATTGGTTCTGCCCTTTTCAAACTCATACCCGCAGGATTTGAAAATAAAATCAATTCATTTTACCTGCCAAAGGGCTATATGGTTGTTTTTGCTGCTAACAGCGATGGTACCGGAGAGTCGGCCTGCTTTGTGGCCTCAGCAAGTCCGGTTAAAGCCAACCTGCCTGCCAGGCTGCGCAACAATATTTCTTATATCCGTTGTATGAAAATTAATAACCCGAATAAAAAAGGCACTGCCTCCACCAGTGACGGTGCACTGCAAGCCCTGGGCTCAGCATGGCATTATACCTGGGGTATCAACAGGTCCTCTTTTCCCGGTCAGCAATTTGTACCTATGACATGGGGCAAAAATGCCTGTACGGATAATAATGTCAACTATCTCATTGACCGGAATGATATTGATCATTTACTGTCCTTTAATGAACCCGATAATGTTTCTCAATCCAATGTGCCGGCAGATACCGCCATCAACCGCTACAAAATAATGCAACGGAGCGGTTTGCGGTTAGGCTCACCGGTAGTAACACAGGAAGAAGTAACCGGTACAGGCAACTGGTTACCTGCCTTTATGACCAAAGCCCAGGCACAACGATTACGGATTGATTACATTGCCGTACACTGGTATGACTGGGGCAATGAAAATAATAATGCCGCTACAGATTCACTTACGGCAGAAAGGGTATTTAACAGGTTTGTCACCTATATCGGAAGGGTACGGCAGGCATACCCCAATTACCCAATTTGGGTTACGGAGTTTAATGCCAATGTAAACCGGAGCTCTCCGGTAGTGCAGAAATATTTTATGAAGCTCTCCACCGACTGGATGAATACTAAAACCTACATTGAACGGTATGCTTATTTTTTTGAAACCAATTTTCCTCCGGTGAACCCCGACAATACCTTAACAGGTGCAGGTGCTTATTGGAAAAGCCTCAGCTCCCCTCCGGCATTTTCCGCCAATATTACAGGGGATGCTGTTTTGGTGAATTAATGATACAGGACTTAGTTAACAGGTCTTTCCCTTTCCTGATGCCATGCGTTAATTACAGGCCCGTCGTATTGTATGTTTACAGCTAGTAATCCGGAGATCAGGCCTCCAGTTTTCCCCTCACCTCTTCCGGCACTGCCATTATTTTCTTTTTGGCATAATCAAAACAGATCATACCTGTTTTGACAATGGCTATAGTTTTGCTATTTCCGTTTTCCTGATTTTCCAGTTTATAATAAAGGTCAAAGCCAATTTTGGAAATGGCACCGGCTGCAACAGAGGCAGTGATGGTTTCCCCGTAGAATACTTCGCTTTTGAATTCTATGGCCGCATCCGCCATGATCAGCCCGGCGCCTGCCAGGTTCAGTTCAGTGTAACCCAGCTGCTGCAGGTATTGTACCCTGGCTTCATGTATGATGGATAAAACCGAATCATTGCCCAGGTGGCCGCCGTAGTTGATATCGGTGATGCGTACCTGAATTTTGCAGCTGAAACTAAATGTAGCAGGAAGGTCAATCTTTACCCTTGGCATAGGTATTGTTTTGAATAAAAATAGGGGAAAGATGGCTCTTATTGGCCGTTATCCTGCAGGGAGGTAACGAGGTCAAGGATATCGGCAAAGTTGCCGGGGGCATGCACAGCGGAAGAGCTCATTATTTTTTCCCGCCAGCGCTTCATCTGGTCGAGGCAGGCCGCATCCACCTCTTCACCGGAAATACAGCACACCAGGTCCTTTAGTTTTTTGGACATTCGGATGATATTGCCTTCCGGTGTCATCAGCACAATATAGCGGTGATTGATATTGTTGTTAATGACCGTGGTTTTGCCCGGCGCTGTGTCATCCTCTGCGGTGGCGCCAAAATCGAAAGAAGATACATTCCTGATCTTTTTCTGTATGGTGGCGGCATCCAGCTTTGCATAGGTCTTTTTGCTGGCCTCGAGGGCCGCATCGTTTCTCGCTTCTTCCACAGCGGCATCAGCGCCTGTCCGGGCTATGTCTTCCGCCGGCAGGGTAGTGGGTGCAGGTGGGGTTGCCCCTTTTTCTTGTTGATCAGTTGCAGGGTTTTGAACTGCTGCCGTAGCTTTTTCCGGTTTATCCGTGAGTAAGGAGTAACCACCCCATAACAATAACCCGGCGATGGCGGCTGCTGCAGCATAGCGGAGCAGAGGCCTAATTTTTTTGAAAGGTTGCACAGCGGCGTCACCGGTGTCTAAGGCCGTTTCAATTTTTTGCCAAACACCTGCCGGCGGAAGGGCTTCAGCGGCCTGTAGTTTGGCCGCCAGGTTATCCTTTCCGGTATTATTCTCCAGTGCATCGATGATGGTAGCCCAGGCATGCTCCGGCGGAACGATGGCAGCTTCTTTTAATTTTTGGGGAAATGCGGATGACAAACAGGAATCATCCAGTTCCTCTTCGATCTTCTCCCACACTGCTCCGGGCGGTTGTACCTCGTAGTGATAGATTGTATGTTGCAACCCGCTGTTCATTATTTTGTCTTTGCTCCCCTGTGCTGATCTAAATAATTTTTTACCATATCCTGCAGGATCACTTTGGCCCTGGACAATTGCGATTTACTGGTGCCTTCGCTGATGCCCAGCATATCGGCAATTTCTTTGTGGGTATAACCTTCTACCACATACATATTGAATACCGTACGGTAGCCGGGCGACAGTTCCTGTATCAGCGCCATAATATCTTTGGCGCCCAGTTCGTCCAGCACCGAAGTGTATTTGCCTTCCAGGGTGTTTTCTTCCTTTTCGGTTACCGGCATCAGGTAGCGTTTGCGGCGGAAGTGTTCGATAGCCGTATTCACAAAGATCCGGCGTATCCATCCTTCAAAGGAGCCATCGCCCCGAAAGCTGTCCAGTTTTTTAAAGACCTTAATAAATCCTTCCTGTAAAATATCCTCTGCTTCTTCGGCATTTCCGGCATAGCGCAGGCAAACGGCATACATCCTCGGGGAAAAGCGGCGGTAGAGTTCTTCCTGCATGCGCCGGTTGCCTTCCATGCATCCTTTAATAAGGTCGCTTTCTGCGATGGTTTGGTTGCGTTCAGGTGTCAAGATGAGTGGTTTGTAACTAACTTATTCAAAAATACTACCAGTTTTTCCGTGGCCTTTTTCCGGTGGCTGTAGCGGTTCTTTTCTTCGAGGCTCATTTCGGCAAAAGTCAGCCGGCTGCCCTCGGGAACGAACACAGGATCATAGCCAAACCCGTTATTTCCCCTTTTTTCGTTGATGATGCTGCCCCGGCAAATGCCTTCAAACAGGGTTTCTTTGCCGTCTATTAACAAGGAAATAACAGTCCTGAACCGGGCACTGCGGTCTTCCTTTCCGGCCAAGTTACTTAAAAGCTTATCAATATTGGCATCAAAGGAGCGGTCATCTCCGGCATAGCGGGCACTCTTAACGCCGGGTTCGCCGTTCAGCGCCGGCACTTCCAGTCCTGTGTCCTCGCTGAAACAATCTGTGCCGGTCATCCGGTAAATGGTTTGTGATTTTGCCGAAGCATTGGCTTCCAGGGTATCATACGGCTCCGGTATTTCCTGGTCAATACCGGCTTCCTGCAAGGTGATTATTGCAAGGCGATTGCCCAGCACATTCCTGATCTCTTCGGCTTTGTGTTTATTGTTGGTGGCAAAGATGAGTTTCATGCAACAGCGGCTTAAAAGGTAACAGACCGCTATTTTGTGGGGCTGTTAACCGGGGATAATTGTTATACTTTTTACAGATTGAATAACCGTTTCAGGGTTGTCCAAAGATTTGTTTTTTCCTGCCGGTCATCTTTCATTATTTGTAAAGACGGTGTATACAGGAACGTATTCCCGGCAAAGGCCTGCAACTGGTACTGCGGAAAAATTACCGGCAGCCCGATGGCGGCAGGTTCAACGCCCATTAAAAAAACGATCTTGCTCCGGAAAAAATCCAGCAGCTCTTTATAGCGGCTTTCCGGGTAATGATGAAAGTTGAGGATGGCCACATCGGCAAGGCTGAGTTGGCAGGCACCCAGTATGCTGGTAAAAAAGGCCAGTTCCTCATCGGGCAAAAAAACAGCACCGGGTTCGTTTACGATCACTAAAATATTTTTTTCATTACTGCCCAGCGATTTCCAGGTTGATGCAGCGGCCATTGTTTCCGCCTGTAGCGGCGGCTTGCCGGGGCCGGCCTGTACCAGGGAATTACGGTACAATTCCAGCAGGGCAGCGGGCGGCAGCTCTATATGATTTAGATCCGTCATCGGGTTGACAATTATTACAAATGAGTGTTAGTTTTTTTCGTTTATTTGTCCTGTCAAAAATAAACTTTTATGGTTGCCACAATGGATATTTCAGTACGCAAGGCAGAGCGCAGCAAACTGCAGGAGCTGAGCCTGGATAATTTACCTTTTGGAAAGTTTTTTTCCGATCATATGCTGGAGGCTGATTATGAAAACGGGGAGTGGAAAAACATCGAGATCAAGCCCTATCAGCCTTTATTATTAAGTCCGTCGCTGGCAGCCCTCCACTACGGGCAGGCCATTTTTGAAGGCATCAAGGCTTATAAGGACAAGAACGGGGAAGCCTTTATTTTCCGCCCTTATGATAATTTCAAGCGGTTCAATATTTCGGCGGAAAGAATGGCTATGCCGCAGGTACCCGAGGAGTTATTCATGGACGGTATGCTGCAGTTGGTGGGGCTCGACAAAAACTGGATACCTACCAAGGAGGAACATTCCCTGTACATCAGGCCGTTCATGTTCTCTTCCGATGAAATGATCGGGGTAAGGCCATCAGAGAACTATAAATTCATGATCATCCTCAGCCCGTCAGGCCCTTATTACAGTGCGCCCATGCGTATCTATGTAGAAGAGAAATATGTACGGGCCGTAACCGGAGGGGTGGGCTATGCCAAAGCAGCCGGTAACTACGGTGCTGCCATGTATGCCACGGCAGAAGCCAAGAAAAAAGGGTACGACCAGGTATTGTGGACCGATCCGTTTGAACATAAGTATGTGCAGGAATGCGGAACCATGAATGTGTTCTTCATCATCGGCAATACGGCCATTACACCCAGCCTGGAACCCGGCACCATTTTACCGGGTGTTACCCGTCTAAGTGCCATCACCCTGCTGCAGGACATGGGCTTTACAGTCGAAGAAAGGAATATCAGCATTGATGACCTGATTGATGCCTATAAGGCCGGTATATTTTATGAGGCATTCGGCACCGGCACGGCTGCCACCATTTCCTTTATCAAGGAAATGCGTTACAAAGATTTTGTCATGAATTTTGATGTGGACCACTGGCAAACCGCCCCGGCCTTAAAAAAATGGCTGACCGACATCAGGGTAGGTAACCGGGAGGATAAATATAACTGGATGCAAAAGGTGTAAATGACCTGATTTCTAATGATTTCTGAACCTATAACAGCCCCGTATCCCAAGCCGGGGCTTTTTTATGCCCAAAAAGGCCATATCCGAAAAATCAACAGCGTATTTTTTTGGAGAATAAGCCTGCCGCCTTTACCTTTGCCGTCCCAAAAATAAGGGTCAAGAATGCCTACAATTCAACAATTAGTAAGAAAAGGAAGAGAAATCATCAGGGCCAAGAGTAAATCAAGGGCCCTGGACGAGTGCCCGCAGCGCCGTGGCGTATGTACAAGGGTATATACTACAACCCCTAAAAAACCAAACTCTGCGCTTCGTAAAGTGGCCAAAGTTCGTTTGACAAACAAAGTGGAAGTGATCGCTTACATTCCCGGTGAAGGACATAACCTGCAGGAGCACTCCATCGTATTGATCCGTGGCGGAAGGGTAAAAGATCTTCCGGGTGTTCGTTACCATATTGTTCGTGGTTCTTTGGATACGGCCGGTGTAAAAGACAGGAAGAAGAGCCGTTCCAAATACGGTACCAAGAAAGAAAAAGCTAAAAAATAATTTCAATCATCATTTGTACTGAGTAAAGTTTTAATACTTGAAGAAATTCAGCTACAGCAGTTACATTAAAAATTAACATTCATGCGTAAAGCACAAGCAAAGAAACTCCCTTTAGCACCCGATCCGAAGTTTAATGATAAACTCGTTACCCGGTTTGTAAACAACCTGATGTGGGAAGGCAAGAAAAGCGGCGCATTTACTATTTTCTATGATGCACTGGACAAGGTTGCCAAGTTCACCAACGAAGATGGTTATGAAGTATGGAAGAGGGCTTTGTCCAACGTTACCCCTTCTGTGGAAGTACGCAGCCGTCGTATCGGTGGCGCCACTTTCCAGATCCCTTCTGAGGTGCGTCCTGACAGGAAGATCTCCCTCAGCATTAAGTGGCTGATCCGCTACAGCCGCGAAAGAAACGGCCGCAGCATGGCTGATAAACTGGCCAACGAGATCGTGGCTGCCAGCAAGGGCGAAGGCGCTGCTTTCAAGAAAAAAGAAGATACACACCGTATGGCTGAAGCCAACAAGGCTTTTGCCCACTTCAAGGTGTAAACGATTTCAATACAACTGCAAAAGGCCATCTGCAAAACGGATGGCTTTTTTATTTGATACCGGTGACGGAAAAACCGAACTGGTTAGCAGTTGTAATAGTGATTTGCCGGTAGCTTTTCTCTTCCAGCCAATGAATAGCTTCTTCCTGCGGGATTTCAAACCGGTATTCCGGTGTAAATGCATCGAGGAGGTCGATCATCTCTTCCCGGTAACCGGGTGCTTTTTTTCTCCGCAGGCTTTTGATCAGATAGGTAAACGGGAATACGAACACCGCCAGAAAAAAGAAGGACAACCACAGGGGGAGGCGGCTGGTAATTTTCCTAAGTTGAAGTGAAAGGTTATGCAAGAAGCTCTTCTGCGGATGGTACAGCCAGAGGCAGATATTACCCCCGGGCCTCAGCGCTTTTTCAACCAGGGAAAAGGATTGTTGGGTATCGGGGGTGTGATGGATCACACCACTTGAGTAAAGGGTATCAAAACAATCATCGGCAAAAGGTAAATGCTGCAGGTCGGCCTGCAGGTACCAGGCATTGGGCCGGGTATTGGTATGATAAGCATTCTCCACCGCCTTGCTTATTTCTGCACCGATCGCCAGTGATGAAAGGGCAGCGATCTTACTGGTCATCACGCCATGGCCGGCGCCGGCATCCAGCACTGTTTTGCCTTTGTAATAAGCGGCATCCCGGCCCGTTTCCCGGAGGAAAACAGCTTGCATTTCAGTAACGGGTTCCTGCCAGATGCGGTCATTTTTTTTTGTATTGAGAAAGCTCCACTCGAATTCAAAGGTCTTTTTGGTCTTTTTATTCCGGCGGGAGCAGGTTCTTACAAGCTCACCATAGACTGCTTCTGCTTTTCTCTTCCGCTCAGCATACCCGGGCAATTTGCTCTCCAGGAAAATTTTGTAATCATCCATGGCTTCCACCAGCATCCGGGGTATGCCATCAATAACAGGAAATACAAAACCGGCTTCGGAATAAAGCAGCCCTTCTTTGATCTCTGTGATGCTGCCGTTGTCATATGCCTTTTCAAATTCTGACAGCAGCTCAAACCGCAAAGGCGTTTTGGTGACAGGACATCTCAGCCAGTCAAGCAGGGGGTATTGCATGCAGCGAAAGTAGTGATTGAAATTGTTTTGCTAAAGCCGGCGAATGGAATTTACTGATGGCTAAAAGCCATATAATAGGACTGCGAGACTGTAAGTCTCGCAGAGCTTTGTACAGTACATCTCAGCCGGTCAGGCAGGGGTATTGCATGCAGCGAATGTAGTCATTGAAAATATTTTGCTAAAGCCTGCGAATGAAATTCACTGATGGCTACAAGCCATATAAAAGAACTGCGAGACGGTAAGTCTCGCAGCGCAGCGCTATTGAATTATCAGGACAATTTCTTTTTCAGGTTCGAATCGATTGCTTCCAAAAATTCTTCTGTGTACAGGTAATGCTCACCGTGATTTACTTTATTACCATGTATACAAACCGCCAGGTCTTTGGTCATCTTACCTTCTTCCACGGTTTCGATACAAACAGCTTCCAGTGCATTACAGAAATCGATCAGGGGCTGGTTTCCGTCTAATTTGCCGCGGAAGGCAAGTCCCCTTGTCCAGGCAAAAATGCTGGCTATCGGGTTGGTAGAAGTAGGTTTGCCAGCCTGGTGATCCCGGTAGTGGCGGGTAACCGTTCCGTGTGCAGCTTCGGCTTCCATGGTTTTTCCGTCAGGGGTGATCAGTACGGAGGTCATCAGGCCCAGTGAACCGAATCCCTGCGCCACCGTATCACTTTGCACATCCCCGTCATAATTTTTACAGGCCCATACAAAATTGCCGTTCCATTTCAACGCACTGGCCACCATGTCATCAATCAGGCGGTGTTCGTAGGTAATACCTGCTGCCTCAAATTGTGCTTTGAACTCCTGCTGGTATATTTCTTCAAAAATGTCCTTGAAACGGCCGTCATATTTTTTCAGGATGGTATTCTTGGTGGAAAGATAAAGCGGCCATTTTTTATTGAGTGCTATATTAAAGCAACTGCGGGCAAAGCCTTTTATGCTTTCATCTGTATTGTACATGGACATGGCCACACCGTCTCCTTTGAAGTTGAATACTTCGAAGGTCTGCGGGGCGCTGCCATCTTCCGGCGTAAACGTCATGGTCAGTTTGCCTTTTCCCCTGATCACCGTGTCTGTTGCCCGGTATTGGTCGCCAAACGCATGGCGGCCAACGATGATCGGGGCGGTCCAGTTGGTCACCAGCCTGGGTACATTTTTTATTACAATGGGCTCCCTGAATACAGTGCCATCCAGTATGTTGCGGATAGTACCGTTGGGGCTCTTCCACATCTGTTTCAGGTTAAATTCCTTCACCCTGGCTTCATCGGGAGTAATGGTGGCGCATTTGATACCCACGCCATATTGTTTGATGGCATTGGCGGCATCTATGGTAACCTGGTCATCTGTTTGATCCCGGTATTCAATACCCAGGTCAAAATATTTGATATCGAGTTCGAGATAGGGGAGAATCAGTTTGTCTTTGATGAATTTCCATATGATACGGGTCATTTCATCACCATCCAGTTCCACTACGGGATTGGTTACTTTAATTTTTTGCGACATGTCAATGTTGTTTATTTTCAGAAAGTTGCAAATCTACAATTTTCCTGTTTGTAACCATTGTCACAGGGAAAACACATCGCTTGCCGGAACTTCACGAAAATTTTCTTTCCCATGATTGATTTGAATCAAGAAAATTTGTTGTACCTTTTAGCAGATACGGATACAATGGAATCTGCCCGGTTACTAAAAGACTACCTTTCTAAGTTCATTGATCTCAGAGACGATGAATTTAATCTATATCTTTTGCCTGTTATCAAGATCAGAAAATTTGAAAAAAGGGAACTGCTGACCAGGGCCGGTGAAGTAGAAAATTATTTCAATTTTATTTTGAAGGGGCTCATCCGTAAATACTATAAGAAAGGCAAAGATGAAATAAATACACAGATTTCCCTGGAAGGGCACATTATCCATTGCCAGGAATCGTTTCACAGCCGCAAGCCATCTGAATATTTTGTGGAAGCCATAGAACCCAGTGTGGTGGCATCTGTTACCTACGATGACCTGGAAGCGGTATTTGCCAAATCTTCCAGGATGGAGCATATGGGCCGAATGGTCATTACACACACCATGGTGCTGAAAGACCGCTGGCAAATGCAGTTGGTAAAGATGACGCCGAGGGAACGGTTTATCAATTTTGTTACCCGTAATCCCGAATTACTGCAACGGGTACCCCAGAAGTACCTGGCTTCTTACCTGAACATCAAACCGGAAACCTTCAGCCGGTTCAAGCACTTATTGCGCAATCATACAAAGGGGACTGCTATTCATTGACCGGTCTTTAAACATTGACCACCAGTACCGGAATTTTCAATTCATGTCTTACCGCATCCACCGTTTGTCCGTACAGCATATCCTTTATACCTGAGTGACCATGTGCCCCGATGACCAGTAAATCACTTTGATTACCTGTAACAATTCGTACGATTTCTTTTACCCGGTTGTTATAGCCCAATACACCGGTTGCCTGCAGGCCCATTTCCGATAATTTATGGCAATACCCATCCAGCCGTTCCTGGTCTTTCCTCGCTTCCATATCATCGGTATCTGGTCCGATGACCCGGGTGGGAGCACTTTCCAGGATATGCAGTAAAATGTACCGGGTGGTTTTTTGGCCCTGTCCGATGGCATGGGCGATCAGTTTATTGTCATTTTCCGAAAAGTCAAGCGCCACGGCAATCGTATGGTATACCGGGATGTTGATCTCTCCGATAGGAGATGATTCCGGGTGAAGGGGTTCGGCAGCTTGTTTCTTTTTCCTGTTCAGCAAGGGATAAAAAATGGCAGTGACCAATAATACAAGATAAATAATACCACCCGCAATCACTGCAAGTTTTGCAAAAGGGTGCCCTGTTGTTTTAAAAAGACCGGCCGCCTGTTCCACCACCATCCGGATATTCAGGTAAACCAGGATGGCAGTGATCAGAGATGCCAATACAATCACAAAAGGTTTTATGGCAAACTTGCCCATGGTTTGCTTGTCACTGGTAAAATGGATAAGCGGTATGATGGCAAATCCCAGTTGCAGGCTCAGTATCACCTGGCTTAAGATTAGCAGGTCGTCTATATTTTCTTCACCGTTGATGAGTATTACAATTACAGCAGGAATGATTGCCAGTAACCTTGTCATCAGCCTGCGTATCCACGGAGCAATGCGTAAACGCAGGTAACCTTCCATTACAATTTGCCCGGCAAGGGTGCCGGTAATGGTAGAACTTTGACCGGCAGCTATCAGCGCCACGGCAAACAATATTGGGGCTAATTCTGTACCCAGCATCGGTGACAGTAATTCATGTGCCTGTTTTATTTCACCCACATCCGTTCTTCCTGTTTTATAAAAAACAGTGGCTGCCAGCACCAGTATGGCGGCGTTGACAAAGAAAGCCATATTAAGGGCAATGGCACTGTCAATAAAATTGAGTCGCAACGCTTTTTTGATGCCGGCTGTATCCCGCTTGATTTTTCTGGTTTGCACCAGCGCAGAATGCAGGTACAGGTTATGTGGCATAACGGTTGCACCAATGATACCAATGGCAATATAGAGGGCCGTTTCATTGGGGATATGCGGCACAAAACCTTTGGCCACTTCACCGAGGTTAGGTTTTGCCAGTAAGATTTCCGTGAGGAAGGACAGGCCGATCACCGCAATCAAGGCAATGATGAATGCCTCCATTTTACGCATGCCTAACCGTTGCAGCAGGAGGAAGAGGAAGGTGTCCACCACTGTTATACTTACACCCCATATGAGCGGCAGCCCTGTCAACAGTTGTATACCGATGGCCATTCCTAATATTTCCGCCAGGTCGGTGGCAGCGATGGCAATTTCTGCGAGGCCATAGAGGGCATAATTAATGTACTTCGGGTAGGTTTCCCGGTTAGCCTGTGCCAGGTCACGGCCCCGGACAATGCCCAGCCGGGCTGACAAGCTCTGCAGCAGCAGCGCCATCAGGTTGCTCATCAGCAGCACCCAAATGAGTGTATAGCCAAACTTACTGCCACCGGCCAGGTCGGTGGCCCAGTTGCCCGGATCCATGTAACCCACACTTACGAGGTAAGCAGGACCGAAAAAAGCCAATGTCTTTCTCCAGCCCTTTCGTTGGTTACTGGTGGTATCAACAGTTTGGTGTACCTCGCTCAATGAGGCATCATGGTCCATGTGCTTATTCATGTGTAACAAAAATATTTTTTGCCAGTTGTTCACTGATGGTAAATGATGATTGACGGCCCATTTTAATTTCTACCGAGTTATCAAAAGAAAATTTCCTTTTCACTTCAAGCCGGGAGCCAATGCTGATATGCCTGTGACTCAGTAATTCCAGTACTTCACCGGAATGGCTGCTTACTTTGGCCACCACGGCTGCTTTGTTTACGGCAAGGTCTGCCACCGTTATTAGGGTTTCCGATTCCAGTTTGCCATTGGCATCCGGAATGGGGTCACCATGCGGATCAAAACGGGGATAGCCCAGGTATTCATCCAGTTTGTCAATGAGTTTTTTGCTGCTGACATGTTCCAGTTCTTCAGCAACGGCATGCACTTCTTCCCAGTTGAACTTTAATTTTTCCGACAGGAAATATTCCCACAGGCGGTGCCTGCGAATGATACCGAGGGCCACTTTATTCCCTTCCGCACTCAGCCTGAAACCCTGGTAAGGCTGATAGTGGAGTAATTTTTTCACCTTCAGTTTTTTCAGCATATCGGTTACAGAGGCCGGCCGTGTATGAAGCGCTGCCGCCAGTTCATTGGTGGTAACGGTACCGGCTTGCTGCTGCAGGTGAAAAATGGCCTTGATATAATTCTCTTCGCTGACGGAATAGTTTACCATGCCTAAAAATAAATTTAGACAAAGCTAAAAAATATTTCTTTTACAAAGCCGGCCAGTCCGGATTTTAAAATGCCTTACATTCGGGAAGAAATCGTAACAAATGAAGAATCTTGCCCGGCTCCTGCTCCCGTTGATCATCATAGCCCTGCTGGCCGGCTGTAAAGGCAAAAAGAAAATTTCCCTTGCCGGTGATGAGCCGGTGGATGTTTCCGATTTTATTGCATTTTTTCAGCCACTGGCTCCCCCTGTTCAGTTTACCGACACGGCCCTGCTAAAAAAAGAAAAGGATTCATTACTGGTCAGCTATAAGATATTTAACCAGTTCGTGCCTGATTCCCTGTTACGGAAAGTGTATGCAAAAGGCGTAAAGCCCAGGATATATGCCATCGGAAAGACCGTGGTGCCCGGGGCGGAACAATATCTTTTTGTAAAGACCGTATCGGCGGATAAAAGGGCCTTTTTCCTGCTGGCATTTGATGAGAAAGAAAAATTTATAGCGGGGATGCCTTTGCTGCGGCCGGATCAGTCGTCTGCTACTGCACAGTCGGTGGTGCTTGACCGAAAATTTACCATCACCCAGGTGGTATCCCGGAAAAATCCTGACGGAACGATCAGCGAAGGAAAAGAAGTATATGTGCTCAACAACAGCGCCCATGCTTTTACCCTGATCATGACAGAGGCGCTGGATGACAGGGTAACAGAACTCATCAACCCGATCGATACGTTGCCCCGTAAACATAAACTGGCAGCCGATTATGCCAATGGTAAAATGAATTTGGTTTCCATCAGAGATGGAAGAAAAAATGACCGCCTGACTTTTTTTATTCATTTTGAAAAGAACAATGGTGAATGCACCGGGGAACTGAAAGGCGAAGCAAAGATCACTTCCTCCAGCACAGCAGAATATAAGGAAGAAGGAGATCCCTGCCGCTTGAAATTCATCTTTTCATCCTCTTCCGTTACACTAAAAGAAGAGGAAGGTTGCGGTTCAAGAAGAGGGATGAAATGTTCTTTTGACGGAAGTTTTGCCCGAAAAAAAAATCCTAAGCCGCTTCCTTCAAAAAAGAGGGGGTAACAGTTCTTTCGCTATAATTACTATTCACAATTGCTGTGTATAACTCAACTTTGGTTGTCATGGATGTCTGATTATTATTCAAATTTAACCGTTATCTTGCGCCTTCGTGTAAAAAGAACACATTATGAGTTTTACCCCTTTTGCTGTGCCGTACCCGGTGGAAGACCGTTACTCCAAAAAAGTTGCTTATTTCTCTATGGAGTTTGCCACCCATCAACCGTTGAAGATATATTCCGGTGGCCTTGGTTTCCTGGCAGGTTCTCATTTACGGAGTGCTTATGAACTAAAACAAAACCTCATCGGTATTGGCATACTTTGGAAGTATGGTTATTACGACCAGGAAAGAAACCAGGACCAGACACTGGATGTAGCCTGGAATGAAAAGCAATACAGTTTCCTGGAAGATACCGGCATTAAATTCCAGATCACCATTCATGAGCACCCGGTTTGGGTGAAGGCCTGGTACCTGAATCCTGATACATTTAAAACGGCTCCGTTATTTCTCTTGTCAACCGATTTACCGGAGAATGATTATGTCTCTCAAACCATCACCCACCGCTTGTACGACGCCAATGTGGCCACCAAAGTGGCCCAGTTCATCTTACTGGGTGTAGGCGGGGCCAAACTCATTGATCTGTTAGGGTTCAACCCCGAGTTGTACCACCTGAACGAGGCGCATGGTTTATCGGCTGCTTTCTATCTCTATCATAAGTTCGGGCACAGGCTGGAAGAAGTACGGAAAAGACTGGTATTTACCACGCATACACCGGAAGAAGCCGGCAATGAGAAACACGATATTTACCTCTGCCATAAGATGAGTTATTTCTGCGGCCTTTCCGTAGAGGAAGTGAAGAAACTGTATGGCAACGACAGTGATATGTTCAACCATTCACTGGCGGCCCTTCGGTTTGCAAAACTGGCTAACGGCGTATCACAGTTGCACGGACATGTGTCAAGGGCGATGTGGGGCAAGCATGATAAAATCTGCCCGATCATTTCCATTACCAATGCACAGAACTGGCGTTACTGGGCCGACAAGCAATTATACAAGTTCATGGAAGCCGGAGATGACTATGGTATTGATGACCGCAAAAAATACCTGAAGAAAAGGGCCTTTGAAATTGTAGCAGACCAGACCGGCAAGTTATTCAACCCGGATGTGTTTACCATTGTATGGGCCAGGCGTTTTGCCGGTTATAAGAGGGCCGGTCTTATTACAGCGGATGAAGAAAGATTTGAAAAATTACTGAGCAACAGCAAGTATCCTGTTCAGATAATATGGGCCGGAAAGCCATACCCGGTAGATCATCCGGCTATCAGTGAGTTCAACCAACTGGTACATCTGAGCAAACGGTATAAAAATGTGGCCGTACTGATCGGTTATGAATTAACCCTTTCCAAGCGGCTGAAACAGGCTGCTGATGTTTGGCTCAACAATCCACGGGTGCCCAGGGAGGCATCCGGTACCAGTGGTATGACGGCTGCTATGAACGGAGCGGTGAATTTCTCCACCGATGACGGATGGATCCCGGAATTCATCAATCATGGCCATAACGGCTTTGTTGTTCCCCAGGCAGATTATGCCAATATGGCCGTGCATGAACAGGATGAGTATGACCTCCTTCAATTATACGATATACTGGAAAAAGAAATACTCCCCCTGTATTATGAAAATTATCCAACCTGGAGACAGGTGATCAAAAATGGTATGCAGGATGTACGGTTCCAGTTTGACAGTAACCGTATGGCACATGAATATTATGATCTGTTGTATAAATAAAAACTTGTTCAGCTAACATTAATCCCGGTCAGTGACCGGGATTTTTTATTCAAAGAGGCGGGTAATTTCTTCAACCGGTTTTGCCCCCGGGAAAAAGCTGACCAGTTTACGTATCACACCTTCTACCAGTGCATCAGGGCAGGAGGCACCGCTGGTAATTAAAATTTTTACCGGTGAACCGTCGGGCAGATAATGGGCCGTCTTCAATTCTTCTTTTGTATGAAAATTAAAATGCAAGATCTCTGAGGCACTCAGTATCTTTTCTTCGTTATTGATAAAATAAGTTGGCAACCTTTCTTCGCACAATTCTACCAGGTGAGAGGTGTTGGATGAATTATAACCGCCGACTACAATGGCAAGGCCGGCTTTTGTTTGTAACATACCTGTTACTGCTGTCTGGTTATCATTGGTAGCATAGCACAAGGTATCCCGGGTGTCGGCAAACCTTTCTTCCGGTTCCGCCGGTTGGTATTTTTCCAGTATTATTTTTTTCAGGTAATCGGCAATGGCCTGTGTATCGCTGGCCAGCATGGTGGTCTGATTGACTACGCCAATCCGTTGCAGGTCTTTGTTAGAATCAAAGCCTGCTGAATACTGGCCTTTGAATTGCTCATAAAAATCAGCAGCAGCTTTTTCGCCGGTTATGTATTTGGCCAGTTCAATCGCCTCCTGCATATCTTTTACAACCACTGAAGGCGCACCGGCTGCTGCATGTGAAAAGGTGGCCCTTGTTTCTTCATGTTGGGGCTTACCATGAATAATGATCGTATAATCCTTGTTGGCAATTTGTTCGCTGCGGTTCCATACTTTCTCTACAAAGGGGCAGGTCGTATTATACTTTTCGGTTTGTATGCCGATATTTTTCAGTTTGTTTTCAATTTCAAGGGTGGTGCCGAAGGCCGGGATCAGCACTATATCTTCCGCAGTTATTTCTTCAAAGGGAATCAGTTGTTTGCCATGGGTGTCCTGTAAAAATTCAATGCCATGTGCTATAAGGTCAGCATTGACCTGCGGGTTATGTATCATTTCGCTCAGCAGGAAAATGCGTTTGCCGGGGTTTTCTTCCACGGTGCGGAATGCAATCTCAATTGCATTTTCTACTCCGTAACAAAAACCAAAATGGCGGGCCAGGTATAGGTGCAGCGGGCCGAAATCCAGCAGGGTAGGGGTAAAATCCCTCTTCATTTTATCCATTTCCTTCCGCTTCTTTTTTACGGCGGAGATCAACGGGCTGCGATAAATAATCGGTACATCAAAACTTTTCATGTCAGCAAAGGTAACGATATGCGCTACTGACGTTAACAACAAGAATAGGGTTCAAATGTTCTTCTTATCTTTCGCCAAAGATGCTGTTATGCGTATTTACCTGCTTGCCTTTTTTGCTTTTATATTGCCGGCATGTAAACTGATGCCGAAGAATGATGAAAAAACCGAAAAAAAAGAAAACAAGACCATGCTGAACCGCTTTACACCTGTTGAATGGGCACATCAAACCAATATCTATGAGGTCAATGTGCGGCAATACACTGTGGAAGGAACGATCAATGCTTTTGTAAAAGAGCTTCCAAGGTTGAAAGAAATGGGGGTGCAAACTCTTTGGTTCATGCCGCTGACACCCATTGCGGAAAAGAACCGCAAAGGATCGCTGGGCAGTTATTATGCCTGCTCCGATTATACCTCCGTCAATGCAGAATTCGGTACGCTGGATGATTTTAAGAACCTGGTAAAAAAGGCCCATGAAATGGGTATGAAGGTGATCATCGACTGGGTGGCCAACCACACCGGCTGGGACCATAAATGGACCAAAGAACACCCGGAGTATTACCTGAAAGATTCAGCAACCAACGACTTTAAGATCGCTTCGGGTATGGATGATATCATTGAGCTGGATTACAAAAACCCGGCATTGCGGCAGGCCATGAAAGACGCCATGAAATTCTGGGTGGAGGAATGTGATATCGATGGGTTCCGGGCCGACCTGGCCTTTTGGGTAGAACTCGATTTCTGGAAGGAAGCCCGAAAGGAACTGGATGCCCTCAAGCCATTATTCTGGCTCGGGGAATTTGATGAACTCGATTCTCCTGAATATGGCGAAGCCTTTGATGCCAGCTATACCTGGACATGGATGCACCGGACCAAAGATTTTTACCAGCAAAAACAACCGCTGGATTCGCTTTATACTGTGTTGAACCGGTATGATGATTTAGGCGACAGTACCATGCGGGCCTGGTTCACTACCAATCATGATGAGAATAGCTGGAACGGCACTGAGTATGAAAAATACGGCGATATGGCCAAGGCGCTGGCCGTATTCAGCGCTACCTGGAATGGGGTGCCGCTGCTTTATTCGGGTCAGGAATTACCGAATTTGAAACGCATTAAATTTTTTGACAAGGATACCATTGCATGGACAGGCAACAATCAACTGCATGATTTTTATAAAACCCTGCTTACCCTGCATGCCAATCATCCTGCCTTAAGGGGCGGAGATACACAGGTAAAAACCTTCCGGATCAAAACAAGCGATACCAAAAATGTGTTTGCATTTCTACGGAAGAATGGTAACAAAGAAGTATTGGTAGTACTGAATCTGTCAGGAGAGAAAAACCTTCATTTCGATATGACTGATGAAAAGGTGACGGGCATCTTCCGGAATGCCTTCTCCGGTGCAGAAAATGATTTTACTGCTTCCCGCAGTTTTGAAATGCAGCCCTGGGAATTTTTGGTTTACGAGAAATAATATTCAAAAAAAAAATGGTCACCGAAAAGTGACCATTTTTTTTACTGACTTATCAATGATTTATTCTTCATCCAGGTTGAGCGGGTAGCGGTAAATGCCGTCGTACCCTGGGTAAAACCCTTCTAACTGGATGGATTCGCCTTTAAGGCTGCGGATGGCCTGGCTCAGCTCATCCATATTGGTAATATCAGTACCGTTTACGCTGGTAATGATAAATCCTTCCTGCATCCTGGTTTTACTGAAGGGGCCGCCCTGTTTAATTTTTTTCACCAGCACACCGCCTTCCACTTCATACTGCATAGCTTGTTTTTTATCAATCGTCACCAGTTCTGCCCCCAGTTTATCACCGATAGTGGTTGATGCAATCTCATCATAGGTGCCTGATTTGGCTGTAAGGGTGGCTGTTGCGGTATATTCCTTGCCGTTTCGTTTATAGGTGATGTTGATCTTGTCTCCGGCATTATAAGAAGATACGGTAGCCTGTAATTCATTCCAGGTATTGATAACGGCATCGTTTATCTTGATAATGATGTCACCGGGTTTGAGGCCGATAGCAGCAGCAGCACCATCCTTGGCCACATTACCGATATGGGCGCCACCTGCAGCATCTACCTTATCTTCTGCCACCCATACACCGAGGTAAGGCCTTTTTACATCACCATACTTGATCAGGTCATTCACAATTTTCTTTACCAGGTTGACCGGTATGGCAAAGGAATAGCCTGCATAGGTGCCGGTGGGGGCGTAGATAGCTGAGTTAATGCCTACGAGCTGACCGTCAGTGGTGATGAGTGCACCGCCGCTGTTACCCTGGTTTACGGCCGCATCCGTTTGTATAAATGATTCTATTGGTGTTTTGCTCTGGCGCTGATTGATACCAATATTTCTGCCCTTGGCACTTACGATACCTGCCGTAACCGTTGTTTCCAACGTAAGGGGATAGCCGATGGCCAACACCCACTGACCGAGTTTCACATTGTCCGAATTGCCGTACAGCAGGAAGGGGAAACCATTGCCATCGATCTTCAGTACGGCAATATCACTGCTGGGGTCTTTGCCGATCACCCTTGCTTTGTATGTTTTCTTATTATTGAGGGTGACAGTGATTTCATCTGCCACACCATCGCCTCCGTCAGAGATCACATGGTTGTTGGTGATGATATACCCATCTTCACTGATGATGACACCACTGCCGGAAGCCCTTTGTTCGGGTTGAATCTGGGGGCCGAAATCGAAGAACTGGTTGAACCAGTCTTCCATGCTGTTGCCCCTGCTTTTGGGTAACTGGTTATTGATGCGCTTGGCTGGAATCTTGGTCTTGATATGGACCACGGCGGGTACAGCTGCATTGGCTGCCTTGGTGAAGTCGATGGGTTCTCCGGCGCCTGCAACATTGTCAAAAAAGCCTGCATAGTTGGCGGGCACTTTTCCATCTTCCGACTGAACAAAACTGGTTTTTTTAGCGGTGAATTTTCCATAGATCCACACACTGCTTACGGCCGAAACGGCACTAATGGCAACGATCAGTAAGACTTGTTTCAGTTTCATAGTGTTATATCTTTTCTTGTTTATTGCTTTTTGCTATTGTCCGGCTAAGCAAATTATATGCCTTCCGCCTACAAAATAACAAACTGTCACCTCTACTTTGTTTACCGGTTCGGTAGTTTAACAAACAATTTACTAAGGGTTTCGTACTTAAATCAACCCTTAAAATTAGCATGATTTGTAACCGGATATATCCCTGCCGGTACGGATTTTTAATTCAGCCGGGTAAGGAAGGCCATGGTGTCGACCCCGTCAGCATAATCGGTCAGGCCGGGGTATTGGGCATTACCCCATGCAGTTAACCCTTTGCCCACCATGCACTGCAGGTCGCTGTTGTTGCTCAGTGTTTCCAGCAATGAGTTTTTATCCGGATAGTATTCATAATTCAACTGGCTGATAGGAGAAAAAAGGCCCGGGTCTTCCACCAGCAGCACCGACCCGTTGGTCATGTAGTATTTATTATTGAGCAGATGCAGGGCCAGGTTATAGTCGTAATTGTTCTTGTATTTATGATGATCGGCCAGGTAGTTATATTTTCCGAATGCTTCCAGCAATGGAACAAAATCATATTCCCGTGGTACATATAGCTTGGTCACATTACGGCAGCCCAGCCCGAAATACATATACACATCATCAGCCAGTTTTTCGAGTTCTTCTGTTTTTTCACTTCCGTCAAGTATGGCAACCGATGTGCGGTTTCGGCGGATGATATTCGGGTATTTGCCAAAGTAGTATTCAAAGTACCGGGAAGTATTATTGCTGCCGGTGGCGATATAGGCATCACAGTTCTTCAGCATTTCACTGAAGGTGATGAAAGGGGCCAGGGCAGGTTCCCATTCGAGTAACTTATCCGTCAGGTGCCTGATCAGTACCTGGTCCCTGGAAGAGGGTTTGATAACTGCCCGGTGGCCGCTGATGAACACACATAAAAAATCATGAAAGCCCACCAACGGGATATTCCCGGCCATGACGATACCAACCTTTACCGGGGCGGAATTTTCGGCAGCCAGTTCATACTGCCGGGTCCATTTTTCCAGTTCTTGTTTATCGAGGAAGGAACCGGCAATATTTTTAACGGCGAGGTCAAGGAATTCGGGTATGAACCACCCGTTTTCCCGGGCCGCTTTTTCCCGGGCCGCCAGCCATTCTTCGCTATCGGCTAACATATAGTTGCCCAGCCGGTGCATCCATGCTATTCTGTTTTGTAAATTCATTGCAGCTTGTATAAATTTGATTGTGCCGATTTGTTGTCCGGATGAAAATCAGTTTTTCTGTTGTAAGAAAATAACAATGATCATTCATCCGCAAAAGAAAACAACTAAATTTGTGCAGCAAAAAGTAATTCTCAACCCGTTAATTAATTTTTATGGCTATCAAGATCACTGAAGAATGCATCAACTGTGGTGCCTGCGAACCCGAATGTCCCAATAATGCTATTTATGAAGGCGGCGTAGAATGGGCCGTTGCGGATGGTACCTCTGTAAAAGGTTCTTTCACCTTACTGGACGGTACAGTGGTGGATGCCGAACAGAAGAATGCCCCCGTTGCTGTTGATACCTATTATATTACTCCGAATAAATGCACAGAGTGCCAGGGCTTCCATGAAGAGCCGCAGTGTGCAGCCGTTTGCCCGGTAGACTGCTGTGTGCCTGATGAAATGTACCAGGAAACGGTAGAACAGCTGATGGCCAAGAAGGATAAATTACACCTGGCCTGATAGCCCAAAAATGTGCAAAAAAACTGTGCGGTAATTGTTGAAACCGCCTGGTTTTTGGCTTAACTTTAGTTCACCATAAAAGGTGCAGCAGCGCAAGCTGCTTAAAGAGTGGCGGGTGATATGTCCCGTCGTAAAAAGGTGAAGGGGCAACTTCCTTCACCTTTCTTATTGCCCGTTTTTTAATAATTTTTGTTAATGCCTGGCTGAAGGACTGCCTGCGGTTGGGCGTCTTAAATAATTCCGCAATATTTGCATAGCCGTTTCCGTTTTGCGGAGGCCCAAATCCATACACAACCAAGATGAAGAAAAACATTGCTCTTGTTACCGGCGGCTTTTCAGGTGAAGCTGTTATTTCTTACCGAAGTGCCAATACCATTGACAATAACCTTGACAGGGAGCTTTTCAATGTTTATAAAATCGACATCAACCCGGAAGGCTGGTTTTACCTGTTGCCGGACGGGACAAAGATTGCCGTTGATAAGAATGATTTTTCTATTCCCCTGGCTGATGGCAACGTAAAGTTTGATGCCATTTACATAGGTATGCATGGCACACCGGGTGAAGATGGTAAACTGCAGGGCTATTTTGATACACTGGGTATTCCCTATACCGGCTGTGATGCAGCCACATCAGCCATTACTTTCAATAAAGGTTATGCGGTGGCTATTGCTGCCATGTCCGGTATCGCTGTTTCGAGGTCCATGGTAATGCTGCGGCACAATAATTACA
>DASUDW010000150.1:0-21291 GCA_036275415.1 Chitinophagaceae bacterium
CAGGTTACCGCCAATAACACTCAGTGTTACAGAAGAGCCAGCACAAGTATTAGCTGGTAAAGGAGAAATGATGGGGGCTTCAGCCGCAACCGGCGTACAAGTTGCCCTGTCAACTTCAATTGAACCCATGAAATAACGGGCTGTAAAAGTTGTACCGGTAGGTGCATCACCTGCATAACCAACATTTAAACCTGCAACTTGAAAATCACCCACACCAAGTACCACTCCGTCTCCAGTAAAGTTATTGGGCGATGGTGTACCAACACCTGTACCTGTTCCGCTATATGTTAAACCCCGTGTGGACTGAAGAGCAAATCTATAAGTGGCCCCTGCCGGAATAACAAGTGATAAGCCTGAAACACATGTGTACACACCAGCTGTACTAACAGTACCTAATGTACCGGTTCCGGCACTGAGCCAGGTGGGTCCGCTAAGAGGAACAGGAACACCAGATAATGATGTAGTAGAATACCACAAGGTCATATTTGACCCAGAAACAGTACCTCCGATAACGGTTGGGTCAAAATATCCATTTACCTGCGTCAGTTTCATGTCAAAAGCATTTGTATTTCGTATAATGAACGATACAAATGAATTAACATTACCACGGCTATTATTTCCCGGATAAGTAGGCGGTGGTGGTGTAGCGATGGTGGTTGGAGCAACAACCCGCTGCACAACTGATGATTGTGAATTTGGTTTCGCGGTATTCACCATAACCGCTGTAGCAGCATTTGTTGCCGGAGGAGGATCAATAAATGCGTCTTTAAGCAATGTTTGCTCTTTCCGCATTTGCTCTGTGATCTGCCCCAGGGAAACTTGTGTTGAAACTACAAGAACCATTGAAAAACAAATGATTCCTGCAAACACTTTCCTCAAAGAGTTGAGCGTAAATTTTGGTTGCATAATGAAGTTTTTAAATGATTGATAACTATCAATCTGGCAGGTAATGTCCAGAATTCGGGCTAAGATAGTTTTTTTTTATATACCTGTAAAAAAAATGTGAAAATTAATTCCACCACCCTATGTTAATAACCAAGCGGTTATGACAATTCCTTCTTCGGTTACGCTGCACCTGTCCCGATTTTTTTTATGAACTTTAGAAGGGCCAATAAAAAACCCGCCAAGGGGCGGGTTTCAATTTTTTTTGCAGATTTTTTTACCATTTGTCGGCTTCTTCTGAACTCTGCGGCTGGTCTGTGGCTTCCACCGGAGCAGTTGCCGGCTTTACTTCAGCCACATTTTCTGCTTCATGCCCGTTCTCTGCACCGGCTTCATCCGGATTCTCATCATGGTTGAAGGCATCAAAATCAAAATCAGGCATCAGGTCAGTCTTTACATAATCCACCGCTTCTCCCAGCGCCTTAATGAATTTATTAAAATCTTCTTTGTACAGGAAGATCTTGTGCCTGTCGTAACCGTTGTCATCAAAACGTTTACGGCTTTCAGTAATGGTGAGGTAATAATCGTTGCCACGGGTAGCCCTTACATCAAAAAAATAAGTTCTTCTCTTACCTGCACGGATGCGTTTGCTGTAAATGCTCTCCATTTTCTTGTCATTGTTCTCGTACGCCACAGTTGTTAGTTTTAGCAGTTAATGAAATGCTTTGGTTTAATCTCCTTTTTTAGGAATTCACAAATATATAGATGTTTTTGAAACAGCCAAATCGGCCTGAAAATAACTATCCCGGTGTTTTCATGCCGGACAATTCTTCCCTCTCCTGCTGCTGCTGACGCCGGTATAAGGCAGCATAAGTACCGTTTTTTTCCAACAGTTGCTGATGCGTACCCTGCTCAGCTATTTGCCCATCATCCAGTACAACGATCTTATCAAAATGGAGAAGTGAGAAAATGCGGTGCGTAATTATTATAGCGGTCTTATCGGCAAGATATTGATTGAGGCTGCCAATAATTTCCTTTTCTGTTCGGGCATCTACTGCACTCAGGCAATCATCAAAAATGACCAGTTCCGGTTGCTTTATCAAAGCCCGGGCTATGGATATGCGCTGTTTCTGACCGCCGCTGAGTGTTACCCCCCTCTCTCCTATCATAGTGTCATATTTCAGGGCAAAACCCTCAATTTCCCTTTTCACACTGGCCTGGGTTGCTGCTTTTATAACCCCTTCCTCATCTGCTCCGGATACACCAAAAGAAATATTCCCTTTCACCGTATCGCTGAAAAGAAATACATCCTGTGGTACATAGCTAATCTTTTCCCGTAAAGAAATAAGGTCCAGTTTTTTTATATCGGTCCCGTTGATTGTAAGTGATCCTTCTGAAACATCATACATCCGAAGCAGCAGTTGTGCCACGGTAGTTTTACCACTGCCGGTGCGGCCAACAATGGCTACCTTTTCGCCCCTATTAATTTGCAGGCTGAATGCATGCAATGCCCTGATACCTGTATCAGGGTAAGTAAATCCAATATTCTCGAAAACAACCGGGCCGGTAAGATCGGCCGGCTGCGGGTTTATATCCGGCCTGATAGCCGGCTCCACATTCAAGAACTCGTTGATTCTTTTTTGTGAAGCAGCCGCCCGCTGAATCATACTGGCCGTAAGACCGATGGCACTTACGGGAAAAGTCAGCATGTTGATATACATTACAAATTCAATAATGGTATTGATGCCGATATTGTGCCCGCCATGAATATAATATAAGCCACCGATCATAATGGTGAGCAGGGTGCTCAGCCCTATCAGCAAGGTGATGGAAGGGAAATATATGGCCTCTACTTTGGCCAGGCTAATGGCATTTTTCTTATACTCCTCACTGTTACGGGTAAAAAACCCCAGCATGGCTTTCTCCTGTACAAAAGACTTTATTACCCGGATGCCGGAATAAGACTCCTGGGCATTGGTAGTGAGATCAGATAATGATTCCTGGATCCTTTCACTTTTCTTATTGATCGTATTGTTGACAAAATAAATCGTAATGGCCAGAATGGGAAGCGGCGCCAGTACATAAAGAGTTAGCTCTGCATCCCTTTTGAGCATAAAAAAAACACTGAGGGTGATAATCGCTATCAGGTTGGCCAGGTACATGATGGCCGGGCCTGTAAACATCCGTACCCGGCTGACATCTTCCGATATCCTGTTCATTAAATCCCCGGTGGAATTACGCTTATAAAAAGCAAGGTCAAGCTGCTGGTAATGGCTGAATATTTCGTTTTTCTGGTCAAATTCAATATAGCGGCTCATCACAATAATGGTTTGCCGCATCAGGAATAAGAAAAATCCGCGGAGCAGGGCCAGTATCAAAATAGTAATGCCGCAAAGGGCCACTACTTTGCCCACTGAACTGATGCCTTCCACCTTATGAATAAAAAAATCCACCAATCCATCGTAATCAGGCTGACGGGCAGGCGGCTTATACCCCGGAAGTTGTAAGCTTCGCTGTACATAGTCTATCACAAAACCGGTAACCTGCGGGGATAATACGTTGAAGTAATTGGACAGAAATACAAAAACCACCCCAATACCCAGCCTTACCCTGTATTTCCAAAAGTATTTATTAAGGGCTTTGAGATGTTTCATACAGAATATGAATATAAACTAAAAATCCCCCAAACGGGGGACAGTCAGCGGAGAGAGAGGGATTCGAACCCCCGGACCTTTTGGGTCAACGGTTTTCAAGACCGCCGCATTCGACCGCTCTGCCATCTCTCCGCGGCAAAAATAAGGGCATAGATGTTTCAGTCAAAATCAATCTGCTTGCAACAGTCAAATTATTTTGTATGCAATACCACTTTACTTTCCAGCACTGTCTTTTGCGGGATGACAATTGCTGATTTCCTTGCATCGATCAGTTGCAAAAGAACTTCTGTGGCTTTTTCTGCCTGTTGATACGGGAATTGCTCTACAGAAGCTACCGGCGGCTGGTCCAGATAATTGGTTACGGGAAGGTTGGCATAGCTCACGAAATAAATATCCTTATTGATCTTTATTTTTTGGGACTTTGCATATTGCATGGCATCAAGGGCCACATAATCATTAAATGCGATAACAGCGGTTGGCCTTGTTTTCAAGGCTAACAGTTTGTGGATAGCATCCTGTGTTTTCTTACGGGTAAGATCAGTGGCAACCACCAGGGAAGCTTCGGCTTTTATCTGGTGTTTTTTTAATGCTTCCTGATAGCCCTGCAAACGGTGCCTTGACTGAATGATGGAATCAGGCCCCTTTATAAACCCAATTCGCCTGTGTCCTTTGCTTACCAGCCAATCCACCAGTTCAATGGAACTGTTTTCGAGGTTACAGGAAACGGTATATGCATCTGGTATATCCGGAATGCGGTCAAAATAAACAACAGGGATGTTGTAATTTTTTAATTGTACGAAATGGTCATAAGTCCGGGTGCTTTTAGCCAGTGATACAATTATCCCATCTACCCGGTGACGCCGCATCGTGTCAACGATTTGCTTCTCCCTTTCAGCTTCATCATGCGACTGGCCGATAAGCACAGTATAATTATTTTTTGTAGCCACATCTTCAATGCCGTTGATAGCAATGGAAAAAAATTCCTCACCAAGGTTGGGAAGTATCACACCCAGTGTCATCGTTTTTCCCTGCTTAAAAGAAACCGCTGCAAGGTTGGGCTCATAATTTAATTCGGCAGCCAGTTTCTGCACCTCCATTTTTGTACGCAGACCAATACTGGGATGATTGTGGAGGGCCCTGGAAACAGTTGACACAGACACATTCAACTTTCGGGCAATTTCTTTTATTGTAGCCGGCTTTTGTGACATAATGCTATACCTGAAATGGGATACAAGGTATTAAAAGCAACTGATTTAATCAGTACAAGTTTTATAAAACTGCTTTGACAGCCGAAAGTCACAGGCATCATCCATTTTTACTTTTACCTGACAACTGCCAGATTTATTTTTTTGAACAGGTCGTTTCTTTTTGTAATTTCCGTTAAATAAACCAGCTGCGTATGAATACTGTTTCCTTTGTTTTAAACCGTAAAAAAATTTCACCTGTTACTGTTTCTCCCCAAACAACAGTTTTGGAAGCCTTGCGTTTGATGGAAGAGAAGAATATCGGATCACTGGTCGTAATGGAAGATGACCACTATAAAGGCATCGTAACGGAAAGGGATTATTCCCGTAAAGTGATACTGAAAGGAAAAAGCTCCACAGATACAATGGTATCGGAAATCATGTCAACTGATCTCCCTCATATCAGCCCAGCTGATAAAATAGAACATTGTATGGAACTGATGAGCAATAACAATATCCGTTACCTGCCGGTATTTGAATCAGGGAAATTAACGGGGATCATCTCTATGAGTGATGTGGTGAGGGAAACAATTTTAGAACAAAAAGAAACGATCAATCACCTGAAAAGTTATATTCACAGCTGACTTACCTGCTCATTAAATACACAGCGAAGCCCCGTAAGGCTTCGCTTTTTTATTGGCCTTCCGGTTTTTTCTCTTTAACCAATACAAGGTCTTTCAGATCAAACTGCATGGGCAATAAGCCAATTTTTACAACGGCTTTTTTACCTCTTAATTCCAATACTACTCCTACCTGGTGGTTCTTTTTCATCTTCACCTTCTCACCTACTTTTATTTCACCCACCAACTCATCAAATTTTTCTTCGATCTTTCTTTGCATTTTACTCACCGCTTTTTTCTCATCTTTTTTAAACAGCAGCGCTTCCATCTGCTTTACCACCTTATTCTTGTTCTCTTCTTTCTTCCACTCAATCACCATTTGCTTTAGTTTTCTTTCCATGTCCTTCAAATAAGCAAACCTGCTTTCGGCAACCCGGTTCTGCTCCTTCAGTAGTTCCATCTGCTGCCGGTGCTTTTCTTTTTCCATCGTCTGCTGCATTTCTTTTTTCAGCTTTTCATTTTCTTTTAGGAGCTGCCGGAGGTCTTTTTCTTTTTTCTCCAGTTCCCGCAGGTCTTGTTCGGTTCTGTTGAGCAGTTTGTCAAGCCGGTACTGGTCCTCATCAACAAGTTGCCGGGCACGGTTGATGAGGCCCTTTTCAAGCCCAATCCGCTCTGCTATAGAAAAAGTATAAGAACTACCGGGTTTCCCGATAATCAGTTTATACTGCGGCTGCAGGTGCTTTTCATCGAATGCCATGGCGCCATTCAGAATGCCGGCAGTTTTACCTGCCATGATCTTCAGGTTCAGGTAATGGGTTGTTACTATACCAATGGCATGTTTCTTTGCCAGTTCCAGCAAAATCACTTCTGCAAATGCCCCCCCCAGGCTGGGATCGCTGCCGCTACCTAACTCGTCAATAAAAAATAGTGTGCGGCCATTGGCATTTTCCATAAAGTACTTCATATGCAACAGGTGGCTGCTGTAAGTACTTAGCTCAAATTCGATGCTTTGTGTATCGCCAATGTGGATCATCAGTTGTTTAAAAATCCCGAATTGAGATGAAGGGTGCACCGGCACCAGCAAACCGCTCTGCACCATCATCTGCAACAAACCCACCGTTTTCATTGTAACGGTTTTGCCGCCTGCATTCGGCCCGCTGATCACCAGTATCCTTTTATTTTCATCAAGTGTTATGGTAACAGGAATGGTAGGCTTGTTGTTTTTTTTATTATACAAAAACAGTAAGGGGTGAAATGCATCCACCAGGTGGATATGAGATTTATCTGTCAGCAACGGATATTCCCCGTTTATTTCTATCCCGAGTTTCGCTTTAGCCCTGATGAAATCAAATTCGCCGATAATGTTGTGGTAAGTGTTCAGCAATGATGAATAAACCGATAAGTTTCCAGTTAGTACCCGTAGGATCCTGTATACTTCTTTTCTTTCTTCATTTTCCAGTTCATGTACCTGGTTGTTCAGTTCAATCGTTTCTTCCGGTTCAATGAACGCTGTTTTCCGGCTGTCACTTTCACCATGCAAAATCCCCTTTACAGTTCTTTTTTGCTCTGCATAAATGGCCACCACCCTGCGGCCATTCATAAAACTCTCCTCAATATCAGCGAGGTAACCGGCCTTGTTCAACTTTAATACAATCTTCTCAAAAAGCCGGCGCAGTTCATTTCGCTTGCGAAATAAATTCATCCGGATGCTCCTTAAGTCTTCAGAAGCATTGTCCCTTACCTGGCCATAGTCATCGAGCACTTCATCAATCAACCCGATGATGGCTTTTTCATAATAGGTATCCCCGATTGCTTTGGCTAATGCCCCGTATGCCAATTTTTTTTCGGGGTCAAACCAGCGAAATATCTTTTCGATGCTTTCTGCCAGTTTACGGAATTGCATTACCTGTTCGCCGCTTAAAACTGCCCCCTGGATACTCAGCAGTTTCAACTCCTTATTCAGGTTCAGTATATAATCGTTGGGGAAATAAATGCTATTCCTGATCAACTGGCAGTATTCATGGCTTTGTTTTAGTTCCAGGTCAATAAATTCAATTTTTGTGTGGACCCGTAACTGCAGTGCCTTTGTACGGGCATAGTCTGACTGGCAATAATTGAACAACAGGTCCTTAACCTTATTAAATTCTAACTGTACAGCCGCTGATTCCGGGTAAAGTTTCATATTGGCCTGCAAAGGTAACCGGAATGATAAATTAGTTGCATTGGTACAACTTACCGGGCCTAAGATTGTTTATAATGTTAAGAGAATGAAAAAGCATGGTAAAACTTTCAACACCCCGAACCAGCAACGCCATCTATCCGTAATTTGCAAAAGAAACTGACACATGAAGCCAATAATCATTTCAGCATTGACAGGATTGATAGCCCTGATTTCCTGTGCACAAAAACCTTCAGAGAAACAAATCACTACTGATAAACAAGCAAAGATGACTAACGAAATCAATTATAGCGGACAAAAAGATACTGCCACATTTGCCAATGGATGTTTTTGGTGCACGGAAGCGATTTTTGAAGAACTCAAAGGGGTAATAAGTGCCACCTCGGGATATACAGGCGGACAGACAGACAACCCAACCTACAAAGAAGTTTGCAGCGGCGAGACCGGCCATGCCGAATGCCTGCAGATCATTTATGATCCCTCATTAATCAGCTTTGATGAATTGCTGGAAGTATTTTGGGAAACCCATGACCCTACCACACTCAACAGGCAGGGAGCCGATGTAGGGACACAATACAGAAGCGGTATTTTTTATCATAACCAGGAACAAAAAGAAAAAGCAGAAAAATATAAAGCGGAACTGGATAAAAGCGGCGCTTTCCCCCGCCCGATAGTGACGGAGATAACTGCCTTTACCAAATTCTACCCGGCTGAGGAATACCACCAGCAGTACTTTGAAAACAATGAAAACAACAACCCCTATTGCAGGGTTGTCATTCGTCCTAAACTGGATAAATTCCGGAAGGTGTTTAAGGATAAATTAAAGCAATAAACACAGGCTATAAGCTTGTAGTCCTTAGTTCCAATAAGTTCAGTGCATTGGCTTTAAATCCTTTTACCCCGGGCTGTACCAGTCGTACTACTTTATCGTACCACAGAGGCACCACCGGTGCATCATTCATCATTAACTGATCTGCCTGCCTGTAAAGTATATAGCGTAACGAATCATTGGTTTCTGCAATGGCTTTTTCAAACAGTCTGTCAAATTCAGGGTTGCTGTAGCGGGTATAATTTGGCGGGGAAGGATTTTTGGAATAAAAAACAGAAAGGTAATTCTCTGCATCCGGGTAATCAGCGATCCAGCTTCCCCTGAAGAAGGCTGCATTGGAATTGGCTGTCATGGTTAACAATAACGCTTTTTGCACTACTTCTACCTGCACCGGTATCCCGCATTCTTCCAGCTGCTTGGCAATGAAATTGGCCATGTCTGCATAAATGGCAATGGTCAAAAGTTTTATTGCCGGTAATCCTTTACCATCCGGATAACCAGCCTCTGCCAGCAATTGTTTTGATCTTGCCGGATCATAATGATAACCCTTTACAGAATTAGTATCAAATGAAGGAAGGCCCATTGGCACAAATCCGGACTCGGCCGGTGTACCTAATGAATTACGCAGGTACAACACCATTTTCCTCCTGTCAAATCCGTAATTGATGGCCTGTCTTATTTTTCGCAGCCGCAGGGGTGAATTCTTTACCAGTTTATTGGCTGTATCAACCAGCATACCGAGATATTCTATATTCAGGTAAGGGCTTGTCTGAAGTATAATTTTTCCTTCCCATTCTTTGCGGAGTAGCCCCTGCTTGGTAAGGATCTCATCTTTAAATGATGCTTCAATATCATTGATAAAATCGAGTTGCTTTTGCCTGAACAATAAAAACTCGGTAGCCTTGCTTTCATAAAATGAAACCTTTATACCATCCAGGTATGGAAGGCGATTACCTGCCTTGTCCTTTTCAAAATACTTCTCATTCTTTGCCAGTATAAGAGCCTGTCCTTCCTCCCAGCTTACAAACTTAAATGGGCCCGAACCGACAGGATGACGGCGGAAATCAGTACCATATTTTTCCACTGCTTCTGCAGGAACAATGGAACAATATTGCATCGATAAAATTCCCAAAATAGGGTTGTAGGGTTTTATCAGCTTTATTTGAAAAACTGAGTCGTTCAATGCTGCAAAAGGCTGAACCGTATCCGCTTTTCCATTGAAAATCCAGGAACCCGGGCTGGCTACCTGTTTATTAATAATACGCTGGAGGCTGTAAACCACATCAGCAGCGGTTAATTTTCTCCCTTTGCCACCCGAAAAGGCTGCATCATCATGAAAAAACACATCCGTTCTCAGGTGAAATGTATAAAGGGTTTTATCATCCGAAATTTCCCAACTGCGGGCAAGTGAAGGCACAATATGAAGGCTGTCGTCAATTTCCACCAGCGTATTGAACAACTGGTGGGCCGGCCACATCGTAGACTGGCTTTTGGCAAAGGCAGGATCCAGCGAAGCAATACCATTAAACTCATTATAATGAAACACCTTCTTTTCATTCCTCTTTTCACTGTAACAGGAAGACAAGAGGATAAATAACCCTGCAATAAAACAAGCTGCAACAAGCGGAGTTTTAACTTTCATGTAAATCATCAGGCCTTAAATTTACATTAACAAAGCACACCATGAAGCATTACCTGTTGCATTCCATCTGCCTGTTCACTTTATTTCTTTTCATTACCCTGTCATCCTGTGCCCAACCACTCAGTGAATATGAAAAACTGACCCGGCAGGATACACTCCGTGGCAGTATCACACCGGAAAGATCCTGGTGGAATGTGGTGTATTACAACCTGCAGGTAACCCCGGATTTTAAAACCAAAACCATCAGGGGCTGGAACCAGATCGGATTTGATGTAATGAATGAAGGCAAAAACAAGAAAATGCAAATCGACCTTCAGGAACCGATGGCCATTGATAGTATTGTGTTCAACAAGAAAAAAATCAAAAATTTTAAGCGTAACGGTAATGTTTACATCATTGATTTTGGCCCGATAAATTTTGTTTCAGCCAAAACAGCCCTTCAAAAGAAACAAGCCTATACTTCTTATAGTATTACTGTTTATTTCCGGGGCAAGCCCCGGGAAGCCCGCCGTGCACCCTGGGATGGCGGCTGGATATGGACCAAAGATGCCAAAGGAAGGCCGTGGATGACGGTGGCCTGCCAGGGATTGGGTGCCAGTGTATGGTATCCCTGCAAAGATCACCAGGGCGATGAACCGGACCAGGGAGCCCTGATACAGGTAAAGGTGCCCGATACACTGGTGGCAGTAGCAAATGGCAGGCTTTATTCCAAAGATGACCAGTTGGATGGAAATATGCTTTACACCTGGCAGGTGAAGAACCCTATCAACAATTATAATATTGTAACCTATATAGGCAAGTATGTTCATTTTACTGATTATTATATAGGAGAAACTGAAAAGAACCTTTCACTGGATTATTGGGTGCTGGATTACGATTTGGAAAAAGCCAGGAAACAATTCGGCAGGGATGTAAAACCCATGCTGAAAGCATTTGAATACTGGTTTGGACCCTACCCTTTCTATGAAGATGGTTTTAAACTGGTAGAGTCCCCTCATTTAGGCATGGAACACCAAAGTGCTATTGCTTATGGGAATTATTTTTTGAACGGATACCTGGGCAACGATCTATCCGGTTCCGGCTGGGGGTTGAAATGGGATTATATTATTGTACATGAAAGTGGCCATGAGTGGTTCGCCAATAATATTTCTACCAACGACATAGCAGATATGTGGGTGCATGAAGGGTTTACGATGTACTCTGAGGTTTTGTTTACCGAATATCATTGGGGAAAGAAAGCCGCCAATGAATACCTGCAGGGAATCCGTGAAAATATTAACAATGACCGGCCGCTGATCGGACCATACGGGGTGAATAAAGAAGGCAGCGGAGATATGTATAATAAAGGGGCAGCGCTGTTGCATACCATACGGCAGGTAATTAATGATGATTCAGTTTTCAGAAATATTCTCAGGGGACTGAATAAAGATTTTTACCACAAAACGGTTGACACAAAAGATGTAGAAAAATATATTGCTGAAAAATCAGGTAAAGACCTGTCTAAAATATTTGACCAGTACCTCCGAACCATTAAAATTCCGGTGCTTGAGTATAAAATCATTGGTGACCGGCTTTCGTATCGTTGGAACAATGTAGTACCGGGTTTTGAAATGCCGGTTAAACTAGTATCCGGGGAGTGGATTACGCCAACCGGCAACTGGAAAGCTGTGCCTGCCACAGCAGATGTAAAAAAGAACGGACTTACACCCGACAAAAATTTTTACATAAAGGTAAACAAGGCAGAATAGGATTTGCGCCTCGCTTTTCACTCCTTATCTTTAGCCCATGAGCAATATCCGCCGGCAGAGTATTATATCGTCCCTGGTAATATACCTTGGTTTTGCTGTCGGCCTGCTTAATACTTACTTCTTTACACGTCAGGGAAATTTTACAGAAGCAGAGTATGGGCTTACCACCATCTTTATCGCCATTGCCACCATGATGTCTGCCTTTGCTACCGTGGCTATGCCCTCTTATATCTTTAAATTCTATCCTTACTACCATGATAACCTGCCACCCCGCAAAAATGATATGATTACCTGGGCATTACTGGCAAGCCTGGCAGGTTTTATTCTGGTGATGATTGCAGGCTGGTCTTTGAAACACCTGGTCATAAAGAAGTTCGGTACCAATTCGCCGCAACTGATTACTTATTATTACTGGATCTTCCCGATGGGATTCGGGCTCACTATTTATACCATTCTGGAGGCTTATGCATGGAGCCTTCATAAATCGGTACTGACCAACTTTTTCCGGGAAGTACAATGGAGACTTTTCACTACCGTTTTGATTGTGCTGTTCATTACCCGGCTCATTCCCGACTTTGAACTATTTATAAAACTGTTTGCATTTGGTTATCCCTGCATTGCGCTATCACTTTTTATTTACCTCGTAGCATCCAAAAAGATTCATTTTACGTTCAGCATTAGCAAGATTACACGGCGCTACCTGAAAAAAATTATTGCCTTATGCACCTTTGTATATGGCGGTACCCTGATATTCACCATTTCGCAGGTATTTGATACAATTGTCATAGCTTCTCTGCTGGAAGAGGGTTCTGCCAAAGCCGGGATATTCGGATTGGCTACTATTGTGACCAGTATCATCCAGGCGCCGCAAAGGGGTATCATTGCCGCCTCTATCCCCCATTTGTCAAAAGCATGGAAAGACAAAAACATGGACTTGCTGCAAAAAGTCTATCAACGATCATCCATTAACCAGTTGATCTTTGCCTGCGGCATCTTCCTGCTGATATGGCTCAACTTTGCAGATGGCATTTCAACTTTCGGTATCAAGCCTGCCTACCTGGATGCTGCGTGGATATTTTTCATCCTTGGACTTATCAAGATCATTGACATGGGCACCGGGGTCAATGCACAAATCATTGCTACTTCAACTTACTGGAGATTTGAACTGGTGAGTGGTGTCATTTTATTATTGGTTATGCTGCCGTTAACTTACATCCTGACCAAACAATATGGCTTGCCCGGACCGGCCATTGCCACCCTGGTGTCCATCACCATCTATAATATTATCAGGATAGTTTTCCTCTGGAAAAAGTTCAGGCTTTTTCCATTAACCATCCAATCACTCTATACCCTCTTATTGGCGGCGGCCTGTTATTGCATTGCCTTTTTCCTGTTCAGGCACCTGCACAGTCTAACAGGCATTTTGTTGAGAAGTATCGTATTTGTTGTATTATATACCACCGGGGTGATTAGCATGAAACTTTCTCCCGACATAAAACCGGTTTGGGAAACCATTCGAAAAAGAGTGGGAATCTAAAAAAGGATCATTCTCCGGAAGCCACCATTTGCTTGTCATCAATTCTGCCGGCACCTACAAATCGCTTAAGGTAATAAGATTCAAAAAGATCATTGACCATTACCCCTTTGGAAACAGAAGCATGAATGAACTTGTTATTGCCAAGGTAAACACCAACATGGGAAACACCGCGACCGGTGGTGTTGAAGAATACAAGGTCACCTTCTTTTAATTCAGTAGTAGATATTTTCCGGCTGATTCGATATTGTTCACGGGAGACCCTCGGCAACATAATGCCAAATACAGCCGAATAAACGGCAACGGTAAAACCGGAACAATCAACACCGCTTTTGGTATTACCGCCGGTTCGATAACGAACACCATACCAATCATCCACTGTTTCCAGTAATTGCTTGCTGGGTAGTGATTCTACTTCTGTATTCATCAACACGGCGTATTTGAACTGCACAGCAGAAGCTGTTTCCACTTCGGCTTCCCGATTGGCCAGGATGTTAGCTGTGTTGGTAATTTCCTGCTTTATTGGTTCAACTATCGTTACCGGACGATCAGAGATATTGGCTGCCGGCCCCGATTGAGGTTCAGCTTTTTGTACTTTAAATTCTGTAACTGGTGTTACAGAAATATCATCAATAAATTTATTAGGCTGAGTCGCAGCGGGTTGTGTGGTAGAAATTACCTGCTTGTTGCCAATGAAATTCAAGGACTTGAATGCAGTGCAACTGCTGAGGAACACTATGAAACCTATCGCTGGTAAAATCTGCCTAACCATTACACGTCTTTCGTTTAGGATGATTCAAGGGTAGAACCAAAAATATATCAGTTTACTTCTGATCACCTACCCTCGGGCAGGCACGCAAAAATATAAGTTATTGGCCAAATAAAACCACATTCCTTAAACGGAAACCCCCTGGTAAAATTGCCGTACAATTAAGTCTCTGTTAATTAGTTGTTTACAATCAATTGTTAGCCATTAAATTGACGAAAATCAGGTCATGGCGGGCTGCGAATATTTACTTATTATTGAGTATTAGATTTTAGCGCCATGCAAACCTTATTTTCCCTCGTAACTTTTTTCTTGTTGACCACCTCCTGTCAAACTTCGGGCAACAGTAAAAAACCTCTTAAAGACACAATGTTCGTGCAGATTGTCAAAAAAGATACAATACCTGTAGTACCGTTGCCCAAACCTTACAACTCCTTAGAATACGAAAAAAAAGAAATACTGACAGCAGCAGAAGGCACTAAATCGGTGCTGTTTAATTCAACCGGATCAAAGCTTTATGCTATGAACCTCGAAGGCATGAGTGTATATGAATTTGACCGGGCCAGCCGCAAGATATCCCGTGAATTCAAATTCACCCCTACCCGCGGGATGGGATGGGATTATAACAAAAGCCGGCCCATTGCATCCTGGCAGGAAAAACCGGTGGAAGCCTGTTTCAGCCATAATGATCAAATATTATGGGTATCGCTGCATAATGCAGAAGGAATAGTACCGATATGGGTCAATGATTTTTCAAAAAATAATGCCGGCAGAACAGCAGAACCTGCCGGCCGGACAGGCGGGCAAAAAACAAAACCGGTAACGGTCATTTACCCCGGTATCAGTAAAAAGGACTCCTTCCGTGTACCCCTGATTGAAACCGGGAAAACACCCAAAGTAATCTCCCGAACTGCTGACAGCAAATACTTGCTGGTAAGCAACTGGCATTCCCGCACTGCCAGTGTGCTGGAAATGGATGAAAACAAAATGCCTTATGGAAAAGTAATAAGTACCATTCCTGTTTCTGCCATCCCCAGAGGGATTGCGGTAGATGATAAGCACAAAAAGTCTTACCTCGCCATTATGGGGGGATCCAGTTTATATGTGGTGGACAATAATACCTGGAAAACGGACAGCATCATGAATGTATGGAGCAGCCCCCGACATGTGGTGATGGATACCAGCGGACGTTTATTTGTTTCTTACAACAGCCTGGGCACTATCGCCTGTATTGAAGCAGCCACCGGAAAGCAACTCTTTACGGCATCCACCCATGCCCAGCCCCGCACTATTGTACTTTCCAAAAACTACCAATTTATTTTCGTAACCTGCTACAGCAGCGATTATGTGGATGTGTACAAAATCAATGCAGACAACTTTGAGAAAGTAGCATCTTTGCCCTGCCCCGGCCACCCGGTAGGTGTAGATGTTTTTGAAAATGATGATAAACTGGAAGCCTGGGTGTGCAGCTACAGCAGCGGTTCCATAAGTATTTTTAGTTTTAAAAAGAAGTAAGAATTGACATTTGATGCCGATTTCAGAAATCTGAAATAAGATTTCAATTAAAGAACATCTTTCCTCTGACAAAAGGCCTGAGTCAATTAAAAGAATGAAAAGAAAATGAAATTCTCTCACCTCCACGTCCATACCCAGTTTTCCCTGCTTGACGGAGCAGCCTCCATACAAAACCTTTATAAAAAGGCTATTAAAGACGGTATGCCGGCATTAGCCATCAGCGATCACGGTAATATGTTTGGCGTATTTGAATTTGTTGCTGAAGCTTATAAAAATAAAGGTGAAGATGGCAAACCTAAAGTAAAACCCATCGTTGGCTGCGAATTTTACATCACAGCTGACCGGCACCAGAAATCTTTTACCAAGGACCAAAAAGACCCGCGGCATCACCAGATATTGCTGGCCAAAAACGAGGAAGGTTACCGCAACCTGATCAAACTTACCTCACTGGGGTTTATTGAGGGCATGTACAGTAAGTATCCCCGCATTGATAAAGAGCTTATTCTCCGATACCATAAAGGATTAATCGCCACTACCTGCTGCCTGGGCGCCATGGTGCCGCAGGCCATTTTAAAAAAAGGCGAAGAAGAAGGTGAAAATGAATTCAAATGGTGGCTGAATATCTTCCAGGAAGACTACTATGTGGAGTTACAGCGCCATGGTATGCAGGAACAGGACAAAGTCAATGAAGTATTGATTAAACTGGCAAAAAAATACAAGGTAAAGATCATTGCCAGCAACGATTCTCATTATGTAGAACAGGATGACTTCAACGCTCATGATATCCTGCTGTGTATAAATACAGGAGAAAAGATCACCACTCCCGCCCTGCGGGAATTCACCGATGATGATGTACATATCAAAGACAAACGATTTGCTTTTCCCAACGACCAGTTTTATTTCAAGACAACGGAAGAAATGTCCAGGGTTTTTCACAACCTGCCCGAGGCTATAGACAACACCAATGAGATAGTGGACAAAGTAGAACTGCTCAACCTGACCCGTGACATCCTGCTGCCCAATTTTCCTATTGAAAAAAAGTTTCAAATCCATACGGAAGAACAAAAAATTGGCAAAAACGTCATCTCTCCCGAAGCCCTCAATCAATGGGAATACCTCAAGCATATAACCTATGAAGGGGCAGAACGACGCTATAGTAATCTAACTGATGAGATTAAGGAACGCATAGAATTTGAATTGTTCACCATTAAAACAATGGGCTTTGCCGGCTACTTCCTGATCGTAAGTGATTTCATTAAAGCCGGCCGTGACAAAGGAGTATTCATCGGACCGGGCCGTGGTTCGGCTGCGGGTTCGGTTGTAGCTTATTGCATAGGTATTACTAATATCGATCCCATCAAATACAACCTGCTGTTTGAAAGATTCCTGAACCCCGACCGTAAATCAATGCCCGATATTGATACGGATTTTGATGATGAAGGAAGGCAAAAAGTAATTGATTATGTGGTGGAGAAATACGGGAAGAACCAGGTGGCACAAATCATCACTTATGGCACTATGGCCGCCAAGATGAGTATCAAAGATGTAGCCAGGGTAATGGACCTGCCCTTGCCCGAGTCGAATGCACTGGCCAAACTGGTACCAGAACGTCCTGGTATTGTGCTAAAGAGGGTACTTCATGCGCCGCTGAAAGCAAAAGAAGGTGAAAATTCACTGGAAGAAAAAGATGGCATCGGCAACGATGACCTGGAGAATGTGAAAAAACTCCGTGAGATTTATAAGCAGGAAGGTACACCGGCCAGTAAAGTATTACATGAAGCAGAAAGGCTAGAAGGATCAGTAAGAAACACAGGCATACATGCCGCAGGTATTATCATTGCACCGAAGGACCTGACAGAACTTATACCCGTAGCTGTTGCGAAAGACTCTCCATTGTGGGTAACACAGATTGAAGGAAATGATATTGAAAGTGCCGGCATCCTTAAAATGGACTTTCTCGGGCTGAAGACACTTACCATTATTAAAAATGCGCTGGCATTAATAAAACTGAACCACGGTATTGAGATTGATATCGACAAAATTCCGCTGGATGATAAAAAAACATTTGAACTCTATCAGCATGGCGCCACTGTAGGAACCTTCCAGTTTGAAAGTCCGGGTATGCAGAAGTATCTGCGGGAACTAAAGCCGGATAAGTTCGATGACCTTATTGCCATGAATGCACTGTACAGGCCGGGACCATTGGCGTATATCCCCAATTTCATCGACCGCAAGCATGGCCGGGAAGCTATCACTTACGATCTGCCCGAAATGGAAGAATACCTGAAGGAAACATATGGCATTACCGTTTACCAGGAACAGGTCATGTTGCTTTCTCAAAAACTGGCCGGGTTTACAAAAGGACAGGCAGATACGCTGCGAAAGGCAATGGGGAAAAAGATAAAATCGATGCTGGATGAAATGAAAGCCAAATTCATCGAAGGGGCTACGGCAAAATTATACCCGCCGGAAAGACTGGAAAAGATATGGACCGACTGGGAAGCTTTTGCACAATATGCATTCAATAAATCACATTCTACCTGCTATGCTTTTGTAGCCTACCAGACGGCCTACCTGAAATCACATTATCCGGCGGAATATATGGCAGCTGTACTGAACAATGCCGGCAGTATTGAAAAGATCACCTTCTTTATGGAAGAGTGTAAACGAATGGGCATAAAAGTTTTGGGGCCTGACATCAATGAATCATTAAAAGGATTTGCGGTTAATAACAAAGGAGAAATACGGTTTGGTCTAGGCGGATTGAAAGGAGTTGGTGAAGCTGCCGTAGAAAGTATTATCAGCGAACGGCATAAAAACGGATCCTTCACTCATCTCTTTGATTTTATCAAACGTATCAACCAGCGAACTGTTAATAAAAAAACATTGGAAAGCCTGGCCTATGCCGGTGGCTTTGATTGTTTTACGGAATACCACCGGGCACAATACTTTTTTACACCGGAGGGAGAATCTGTCAACGGCCTGGAGAAAGTGATCAAATACGGACAGATCATTTCATCGCAAAATGCCAATACGGCCAATACACTTTTTGGCGACCTGCCCATGACGATGGAGATACCACCACCCAGGTTGCCCGATTGCCCGCACTGGCCGCTGACAGTACAATTGGATCATGAAAAAGAAGTAACAGGGATGTTCCTGAGCGGTCACCCGCTGGATCATTATAAATTTGAAATGCGGCACTACGGGGTTACTCCAATCGTTGATTTCAATGAATTCAAAGAAGCCATCCGGATGCATCCCAATCCCGGAAGGCCCTTCCGGCTGATAGGACTGGTGGCAGATGCACAGCATAAAATTGCCCGTAGTGGTAACAAGTACGGGAATTTTGTGATCGAAGATTACTCCGGCAAAACCGAGATCATCCTCTTCAGCGAAGACTACCTGCGATTAACCCCCTTCCTGCAACCGGGAAGTACCGTATTCATCACCGGGTACTTTAAACAACGCTATAACCGGGATGAGTTTGAATTTAAGGTGATGACCGTTTCACTGGCCGAAACCATGAAAAGGAACCTTACCAAACAGGTGACCATCGAAGTTCATCCTCAGGATATTACCCCGGAAATAGTTTCCTATTTAGACAAAAACATAAAAAGTAACCCCGGTAAATCCGGTTTACGGGTAACCCTTTCGGAGCCAAAAAATAAAATGAAGATCAGCCTGGTAACGATGAACAGCGGATTTGAGATGAATGAGGAACTTATTCATTTTCTCGAAAATAGCCCGCAACTGGAGGTGCAGGTGTTAACAACCTGATAAGAGGATAAGGACTTTTTAACAGGCCTTATGACAAGTTTTACACAACTTTATGCCATTGCCGCATGTTTATACTATCGGGCTTAAATTTGCAGTCCTCCTTTAATCAAAAAAAACAAAAACGAATAAAATGGCAAAAGAATTCACCGATTCAAATTTCCAGACAGATGTACTGGCATCCGATAAACTGACCGTTGTAGACTTCTGGGCAGAATGGTGTGGTCCCTGCCGGGCTATCGGGCCGGTAATTGAAGAACTGAGCAAAGAATATGACGGCAAAGTAAATGTGGGCAAAGTGAATGTAGACAACAACCCTAACGTTTCCATGAACTATGGCATCACCTCTATACCCGCCATCCTTTTTATAAAAAATGGCCAGGTAGTGGATAAATTAGTGGGTGCACAACCGAAGGCCAACTTCGTGAAAAAGATAGAAGCACATAAATAAATCATAATTCGAAAGCTTGTAATAGAAAAAACCTCCGAAAGACGGAGGTTTTTTTTATTAGTGCTGTACTGTTTCCATTTCTTTAGGGTTGTGCTTATGCTTAAACAACAGAAGGAACAAAACGGCAATGACGGCAGCATAAGCAGCAAAGGTTAGCCAGATTCCATGCCAGTCACTACTGCCATCCGCATTGATAAAATATTTGCCAATTACATAACCACTTACTTTACTTCCCATCCATGCCCCTACTCCGTTTGTCATCATCATAAATAAGCCCTGGGCACTGGACCTTATTGAACTTTCCGTAGTGGTTTCAACAAACAAAGACCCCGAGATATTAAAAAAGTCGAAAGCCATCCCGTAAACAATGCAGGACAGGATGATCAAAGTAGTACCTACTCCTGTAGGATCACCGTATGCAAATAATCCAAAACGTAAAACCCAGGCCAGTATGGAGATCAGCATCACTTTTTTAATACCGAATTTTTTCAGAAAGAAAGGAATGGCCAGAATAAATAAGGTTTCTGACATCTGCGAAATTGAAAGGATAATTGTTGAATATTTGACTACAAAGGAGTCCTTGTATACAGCGTTGGCTTCAAAGCTGCTAATGAAAGAGTCGCCATACATATTGGTGAGTTGCAGTGCAGCTCCCAAAAACATAGAGAAAATAAAGAACAAAGCCATCTTGTACCGGGCAAACAGCTTGAATGCTTTTAAACCCAACTGTTCTATAATACCGGCATCTTTAGCAATGGATCTGGGTGGAGGACATTTTGGTAGTGTAAAGGAATAGACCCCTAATACAATAGCAGCTATGGCACCAATAATGAATTGATTGGAGTTGGCTTTACTGCCTGAAAGGTTTGTGGTCCACATGGCTACAATAAAGCCAATAGTACCCCAGACCCGAATGGGTGGAAACACCTTTATCACATCATAATTCTCTCTTTTAAGGATTGTATAAGAAATAGAATTAGATAGTGATATGGTTGGCATATAACAGATCATTGCACCAAAAACAACATAGTACAAAGTATCCGGATCGTTTACCTGAGGAATATAGAAAAGTGCGGCTCCATATAAAATATGTAAAGCGCCATAAAGTTTTTCAGCATTTATCCATTTATCTGCAATAATGCCGGTAATAGCTGGCATAAAAAGAGAGGATAGAGCCAAGGTCGAAAAAATTGCTCCGAATTGGGGAAAGGTCCATCCCTTTGCATTGATGCAATAAGTTCCAATTGTAATCAGCCATGCCCCCCACACAAAAAATTGCAGGAAGCTCATTACCGTTAACCTTAGTTTCAAATTCATACTTCAGTTTTTAATCCGATATGGTAAGCAAAAGCGAAAGATAAGGATTTTTACTGCTGCCAAATCAGGCCTTTGCGGCAACTTTATCCACCGTAACTTTGTTGTTTTATAGATTTTTACAGCTATGATTACCACAACTGATTTATCACCCGAACTGAAAATAATTGCCGAAAAGGTGAATGCCGGCCAGCGC
>DASUDW010000151.1:0-8449 GCA_036275415.1 Chitinophagaceae bacterium
GGGATTTTAGAAAACTCTTTTTGTTCTGCTTTCCTCTTTTGAAACTCAGCTTCTGAAATATAGGGGTACATTCCGAAAGTGTACTCTAATTTATTTCGGTAATACCGGTCTGCTTCGCCACCCAGTATGGGCATAAACTCCGGCAACGGTACTTTACCTATTCGCTGCAGGGCATCCTGTACCTGGCGGAATTTGAATTTCAGTTGCTCCTCGTACGGCACCGACTGCCACTGGCACCCTCCGCAATCGCCATAATGTTCGCAAAAAGGAGTGGCCCTTTTGGGAGATAACTCATGAAAGACCAGCGGATAGCCCTCTGCCCAGTCTTTTTTGTTTTTATAGAGAAATACATCCACCACATCCCCGGGTACTGTTCTTTCTACAAAAACCACTTTGCCTTCCCAGCGGCCCAGCGATTTTCCTTCAGCTGCATAATCTTCCACCCTAAACTTCTCCAATACCGTATTTCTTTTTCGTTTTCTTGCCATTGGGCAAAAGTAAAGCCCTAAGCTCTAAAGGGGAATAATAATTCTAATTATTCACTAATAGGGAAAGCAACTGAAAAGGGCGAAAAATCCTCTTACTGTGAATTGCCTGCCCCCCCCTTTCAGGGGCTGAAGGTTTTTAAATACCTTTACCTGCTTTATTCAGACTTATGAAAAAAATATTATTGCTGACAGGACTTTTATGGGCTGCGACCACTGTGGCACAGGAAAAGCCCGGCTATGAAATTAAGGTGACCTTCAAGCCCTTTAAAAACCAGAATATCTATCTCGGTCATTATTTTGGTAAATCTTACCCGATTATTGATTCAGTAAAGCTGAACGATAAAAGTGAGGCCATTTTTAAGGGATCAAAAAAACTTAATGGCGGCATTTACCTGATCGGCTACCCGGGCAGAACCGGTTTTTTTGAGATACTGGTAGACAAGCAACAACATTTTTCTGTATTGGCTGATACTGCTACGATAGCAAAAGAATTAAAGTTTGTGAATTCTCCTGACAATGAGCTTTTCAATAAGTACCAGCAATTCATGACTGCCAAAGGAAAATTCATCAATGAACTGAGAGAAAAATACAAATCAGCTGCCAATAAAAAAGACTCCACCGAAATAATTGATAAACTAACAAAGGTGGACAAAGAGATAAGCGACTACCGCACAGATATTGTAAAAAAATATCCCAATTCAATCCTTACTGCCCTGCTGCAAACCATGCGGGAACCTGAATTGACCGGAAAACTGAAATCCCCCAAATCAAAAGAAGATTCATTGGCAGCCTGGCAATATTTCAAAACCCATTATTGGGACGGGGTGAACTTCTGGGATGGCCGCATGGCCTATACTACTTTCTTTGAAGAAAAGCTGGATAAGTATTTCAACCAGTTGGTGGTACCGCACCCCGATTCTGTAATTAAAGAAATGGACTGGATGCTGGGCTTTGCTTCGCTGAACGAAGAAATGAACCGCTTTCTGTTGCTGAAGTTTGTCAACCGCTATCTCAACCAGAAATACATGTGGGAGGATGCCGTTTTTGTACACCTGTTTGAAAAGTATTTCTCACAAAAAACCTATCCCTGGCTGAATGAAAACGGTAAAAAGATAATTACTGAAAGGGCTTACAGTCTGATGGCCAATATTATGGGTAGCCCGGCTGCCGATATCGAGTTGCCGGATACATCGGGCAAGAATATTTCTTTGTATAAAACGGCTGCCCCCTATACCGTAGTTGTTTTCTGGGACCCTACCTGCGGACACTGTAAAGAAGTGTTGCCCAAACTTGATTCATTCTATACAGCTAAATGGAAGGCGGCCGGCTTAAAGATCTTTGCCGTAGCCAAAGAAACCGATGGGACAAGAAAAACGTGGATCGATTTTGTAACAGAAAAAAACCTGTGGGACTGGACCCATGTTTATTATTCAAAAGCGGCTGATAAAGCCAGGGTGGATACCAATGTACCCGGCTATTCACAGCTATTTGATGTGCTCAGTTTCCCGACTTTATATTTGCTTGACAAAGACAAAAGAATAGTAGCCAAAAAACTCAGTTACGAGCAAATCGATGATGTGCTTCAACTGAAAATGAAGGGAAAATAAAAAAACAATACTACCTATACCATAAACCAGCATGGCCTGTACAGGCTTAACCAACAAAAAACTATGAAAAAGATTGTATCTGCATTACTGCTATTGGTTGCTTTTAATGCCCCGGCACAAACGCTTTTTACATACGGAAAATACACGGCGGATGCGAAAGATTTTCTCCGGGCTTTCAACAAGAATAATGTGCAGCCGGTGAAGAATAAGGCTGCCGCCATGAACGAATACCTGCAACTGTACATCAAATCTAAATTGAAAGTGCGGGAAGCTTACGACAGAAAATATGACACCCTGCCACAGATAATAACAGAAGTAAACAACCTGCGTACACAGATTGCTGAAAACTATATGACTGACCCAACGCTGGTAAGCCGTATGGGTAAAGAAGCTTTTAACCGCAGCCAGAAAGATATCAGGGTGGCGCACATTTTTATTTCGCTTCGCAATGCGGCCGGTACGATTGACTCGGCCAATGCACAAAAAAAACTGGAAGAAGTGGTGCAGCGTTTAAAGAAAGGCGAAGATTTTGGTGCCATAGCACAAAAAATGTCTGACGATACCTCGGCCCGCCAAACAAAAGGTGATCTCGGTTTTATTACCGTATTCACCCTACCCTATGAATTTGAAAATGCCATTTACAGTACCCCTGTCGGAAAATATACAGCAGCGGTGAAGTCAGGTGCAGGCTATCATATTTTTAAAATAACGGGGGAAAGAAAAGCAGCCGGAAAAATAAAAGCACAACAAATATTACTGGCCTATCCGCCCAATGCAGATGAAGCCGTAAAGGCAAGATTGGCAAAACTGGCGGATTCACTATACAAAAGATTACTGGCCGGTGATAACTTTAACCGCCTTGCTTCTGCCTTCAGCAACGATTATGTAACAGCTGCTACGGGAGGTTTGATGCCCGATATCAGTGTAGGGCAGTACGACCCTGCATTTGAAACAGTTCTCTGGTCATTGAAAAAAGACGGCGAGTTCAGCAAGCCCTTTACCACCAGTCATGGCTGGCATATCGTAAAAAGGGTTTCTTTAAAACCGGTGGTAACGGACCCGAACGATAAAGCCAATATGCAGGAACTGGAACAGAAGATAAAAACAGATTCCCGCTGGAATACGTCAAAAGATTACGTATTGAACCAGGTGAAAGCTAAAGTTTCTGTAAAGAGATTCAGTTATGAAGATGCCGCTGTTTGGGCAATGTCAGACAGTGTGCTCGACTACAAACCAATGTTACCGATCGGCCGAAGCATTATCTCCACCACACCTATGTTTGGTATTGGCGATTCCGTGTACGATGCCAACGATTGGGTAAATTATGCCAATACGTTCCGGTATAAACAAGATGGCAGCGGCGCCAAACCCTGGCCGCAGGTAAGGCAGGAGTTTGAGCAATACCTGGTTGTGAATTATTACAGGGACCACCTGGAAGCATTCAATGAGGATTTCAAGAACCAGATGACGGAATTTAAAGACGGTAATATCTTCTTCGAGATCATGCAGCAGGAAGTATGGAATAAAGCACAGCTGGACACAGCTGCCCTTCAGGCCTTGTATGCAAAGAATAAAAATCAGTATATGTGGAAGCAAAGCGCCGATGCAGTAGTGTTTTTTTGTTCAGATGAAACAACTGCCAAAACAGCGTATGAAGAAGTGAGGAAAAACCCCGGTGACTGGAAAATAATTGCAGACAAGTATATTGAAAAACTGGTAGCCGATTCATCCCGCTACGAATGGTCGCAACTACCCAGCCTCAATAAAATGGTACCCAAAGCCGGTATGATTACTCCGCCGGTAGTGAACAGCACGGATAATACAGCTTCTTTTGCACTGATAATAAAATCTTACCCGCAACCCGGCCAGCGCAGTTTTAATGAAGCCAAAGGACTGGTGATAAATGACTACCAGGCAGTGCTGGAACAACAATGGGATGAGGCACTGAGAAAAAAATACCCGGTGGTGATAGATCAGAAGGTGCTGGCGGAGATCAGTAAATAGTAATTATCTGTAAGATTTCGTAGATAGTGATTGTTTTTTGACACAATCTCTTATTCTCCCTGCTTTCCTTACGGCAAACTTTAAACTCTTAGCCTAAATATCCTTCACCACATTGGCTACCACCTGAGGCCTGCCTAAAGTGTAATAATGCAACACCGGTACCCCGTTTTTCTTCAGGTCCCTGGATTGCATCAACAACCATTCGGTCCCCACTTTCTCTACATCTTCGTCCGTTTTGCAACGAAGGATCTCATTCGAAAGATCGGTGGGCAGGTCAATATAAAATGTTTTGGGCAGCACGGTAAGCTGCTTTTTGGTGTACACCGGCTTTAGCCCCGGAATAATAGGAACAGTGATACCGATAGCCCTGCAGGCATCTACAAACGCATAAAATTTAGCATTATCGAAGAACATTTGTGTAATGATGTAATCAGCGCCTGCATCCACTTTGTTTTTCAGGTTCACCAGGTCGGTTTCCATATTCGGCGCTTCAAAATGCTTTTCAGGGTAGCCGGCCACGCCAATGCAAAATTTTGTTTTGTGGGTGTCTTTCAGTTCTTCTTCCAGGTAAATACCGGAATTAAGGTTAACGACCTGTTTTAAAAGATCGATGGCATATTTATGGCCGCCGGGTTCCGGTTCAAAAGTGGTTTCGTTTTTGGCTGCATCTCCCCGCAATACGAGTACATTGTCAATGCCGAGGTAGTGCAAATTAATAAGGGCATCTTCGGTTTCATTTACGCCAAAGCCTCCGCAAATAAGGTGGGGCACCGTATCTACATTATACTTGTTCATAATAGCGGCGCAAATGGCCTCTGTACCGGGCCTTTTCCGCACCACTACTTTTTCGAAAGTGCCGTCTGCCCTTTTCTTAAATACATGCTCACTGCGGTGATAGGTAACATTGATAAATGAAGGCTTAAACTCCATCAACGGGTCCATGTGCCTGTACAATGCACCAATGCCTTTACCTTTCAGCGGGGGCAGTACCTCAAAAGAAATCAATGTGTCTTTCGCCTGTTGGATATGATCAATTACCTTCATAAGCCTGCAAAGCTAATGATGCGGGGGCATTAGTCAAAACGGCGTTAAATAACACATTCACCTGCAGAATCGGCCTTCATCGCTTATTTTTGCTCACCATGGCAGTTACTATCCGCACAGAGAATATTGTAAAAAAGTATGGCCAACGGGTTGTTGTCAACCATGTTTCCTTTGAAGTGAAACAAGGCGAGATTGTAGGTCTGCTGGGACCCAATGGCGCCGGTAAAACTACTTCCTTTTACCAGGTGGTAGGGTTGGTAAAACCCGATGAAGGCAAGGTTTTCCTGAATGACCGGGACATTACTGCCCTGCCCATGTACAAAAGGGCACAGATGGGTATTGGCTATCTTCCGCAGGAGGCATCCGTATTTCGCAAGCTGAGCGTAGAAGATAATATTTCTGCTATTTTGGAAATGACCAACCTGACGAAACAGCAGCAACGGGACAAACTGGAATCATTGCTGAATGAATTCCGCCTGCAGCATGTACGCAAAAGCAACGGCGATGTATTGAGTGGCGGAGAAAGAAGACGTACAGAAATTGCCAGGGCATTGTCGGTTGACCCAAAGTTTATTTTACTGGATGAACCATTTGCCGGCATTGACCCTATTGCTGTGGAAGATATACAGGCCATTGTTGCCAGACTTAAGTACAAGAATATTGGCATACTGATCACCGATCATAATGTAACCGAAACGCTGTCTATCTGCGACAGGGCTTACCTGCTGATTGAAGGTAAAATCTATAAACATGGCACTGCCGAAGAACTGGCAGCTGATGAAGAAGTACGCAGGTTATACTTAGGAAGAAATTTTGAGCTGAAGCGAAAAGACTATTTACACGAGGAGGCTATTTCTTCTTTGGAACAAAAGGATGGAGAGTAAGCTCAAAAATTATATTTATTACTTAATTCCTGTTTTCTTTTTTGCATATTTGTCCCCTGCATGAATTACCAGGCATTACCGAAAATAGAACTCCACCTTCACCTCGACTGCAGCCTTAGCTATAAGGTAGTGCAGCAGATAGACCCTTCTATTTCATACGAAGCCTACAGGGATTCGTTTGTGGCGCCCCCCAAATGTACCGACCTGATGGATTACCTTAAAAGGGCTGTCAAGGGATTTGAGCTGATGCAAACCAAAGAGCAACTGCGACTGGTTACACTTGATCTCTTTGATCAATTAAAGCAGGACAATGTGATCTATGCCGAAATCCGTTTTGCCCCGCTGCTGCATATTGCGCAAGGATTAAAGCCGGAAGAAGTGGTACAAACTGTGAATGATGCAGTAACGGAAGGTATTGCCCAAACTGGTGTACAGGCGAGGATCATTCTCTGCACCCTGCGCCATTATTTTGAAGAGCAAAGTTTGGAAACCGTGAAGTTGGTACACCAATTCAAAGGAACTAATGTTGTGGCCTTTGATATTGCCGGTGATGAGGCAGGATTTCCTATTGATGCGCACCTGGCTGCCTTTGCCTTTGCCCGGGAAAATAATATACCCTGTACGGCACATGCCGGGGAAGCAAAAGGCGCAGAAAGTGTATGGGAAACGTCAGGTCATTTTCACCCTTCCCGTATCGGGCATGGTGTAAGAAGTGCGGAAGATGAAAAGCTGCTTGAATTTTTAAAAGAATCCGACATACACCTGGAAGTGTGCCCCACCAGCAACGTACAAACAAATGTGGTGGACACTATCCGTGACCATCCGGCTGATAAAATTTATTTTCATGGGGTTTCCATGAGCATCAATACCGATTGCCGTACTATTTCCGATGTTACACTCAGCAGCGAATTTTCCCTTATGGCTGCTATATTTAACTGGAAAAAAGAACATTTTCTTCGTTGCAGCCTCGAAGCTATCCGTCATTCCTTTTGCGAGGATAGCCTGAAAGAAAAACTAAGGCAACAATTGCTTTCTTTTTATAATAAAGCGGCTGCATAAAATTCATTATTTTGGCAGCGTTGTGAGCCTGCTTTCTCCCGCCATATCATCACTTGCCCGCATGCGCCTGTGGCGTATTGAGGCCTGGAAAAATAATCCCCTGGATGCCCAGCGGGAAGTATTGCAGGATCTTGTTACTTCTGCTCAGTACACCGAATTTGGAAGAAAATATAATTTCTCCAATCTTTTCAATGTCCGGGATTTTAAATCCACTGTTCCCATTCATGAATACAATGACCTGAAGCCCTACATAGAGAGGATCATGAAAGGTGAACAGAATATTCTGTGGAATACACCTATCTACTGGTTTGCCAAAAGCAGCGGCACCACCAGCGATAAGAGTAAGTTCATTCCCATCAGCGATGAAAGCCTGCAGGATGGCCACTATAAAGCTTCCAAAGATGTGCTTTCCCTGTACTATCAATTTCATCCGGATTCTTCTCTGCTAACAGGCAAAGCCCTGGTTATCGGGGGAAGTCATAATATTAATCCCATGAATACGGAAGCACAATATGGTGACCTCAGTGCTGTATTGCTGCAAAACTCACCTTTCTGGGGCCACTGGCTGCGTACCCCTGACCTTAGCATCGCATTGATGGATGAATGGGAAAGCAAAATTGAAAAGCTGGCGGAAAGCACCATCAAAGAAAATGTAACCTCTATTTCAGGCGTACCTACCTGGACACTCGTATTGTTTAAAAGGATTCTTGAATTAACCGGGAAAAAAACCATGAGTGAAGTGTGGCCATCACTGGAGCTTTACATGCATGGCGGTGTTTCTTTCACTCCTTACAGGGAGCAGTTTCAAAAACTGATCGGCAAAGAGATCAATTACCTCGAAATGTACAACGCCAGTGAAGGATTCTTTGCCGCACAGGATATACCCGGCCGGGAAGGCATGCTGCTTTTCACCGATCACGGCATTTTTATGGAATTCATGCCGGTGAGTGAATATGGAAAAGAAAATCCTCAAACACTGGGCCTGCAGGATGTTGAGTTGGGTAAAAACTATGCCCTGGTCATCAGTACCAATGGTGGCTTGTGGAGATACCTGGTGGGTGATACAGTTCAGTTTGTTTCCCTTAAGCCATACCGGATAAAAGTGTCGGGCCGCCTGAAGCACTACATCAATGCGTTTGGTGAAGAAGTAATAGTGGACAACAGTGACAAAGCCGTTGCTATAGCCTGCCAGAAGACCGGCGCCATTGTAAATGATTACACAGCAGCACCTGTTTATTTTTCTGATACTTCCAACGGGGCACATGAATGGCTGATAGAATTTGAAAAAGAACCAGAGAGTATTACCGATTTTACAAACGAACTGGATACTGCTTTAAAGAGCATCAACAGTGATTATGAAGCC
>DASUDW010000152.1:0-4297 GCA_036275415.1 Chitinophagaceae bacterium
CGGCTTTGTTGTACGTGATATTGATCTTTCGGGAACCTTGTATGATCATGATCAGCCGGCCGAGGGAGTCAAACTTAAACCCGAGTTTTATACCATCGGATGATTCTCCCGTTGCCAGCTGACAAGCGGCATCATAAGTAAATTTATATACGACGGAATCCCCTTTTGCCTTACTAATCCTGGTTGAACTGACCTGCCTGTTGCAGCGGGTGTCGTAGGTTATCTTAATGTTATGTTCTTCTGTTTCAATAAAAGTTATTTTTCCTTCATTATCATACTGAAACTTTTTCTTAAATGGTTCTTTTTCCTCCGGCTTTCCCTGTGCGGGGAGGGTGTCCCTATAAAAAATGGCACCGGAGCTGTCTTTAGGCATAGCTGCCAACCGGCCACGCATGGCGCTGCCAGCCAGCAGGAGGGCGATACAAATAGCAAACAGGGGCAATTGTCTTTTCATGTTCGGTCAATGGGTTAACAGCAATGGCGGAATGATTTTGTCAGCCGGTAATCCGGATTCTGTTGGTATCCATCTTATGAATATAAGTATTACCGGGGAGACCAACAAACTTTATTCTAACGGAGATACCTACTTCACATTGATAAAATGATTTACTGAGGGCCGAAGATGGTAATGCTGCATATGTATCCGGCAAAAACCGGTTGCATAGCCGAAAAAAAGGCGCTATAAATTATTTTATAATTGAATAGCATTAGGCCAGGTCCTTTGTTTATATAAGTGATAAATATAGCCGCTATGTTGTATTACGCATTAATTCCCGCAAGTTTTTTAATTTCAGTAATGCAACTGAAACCCTCCACCGCCTATAAACTGCGCCAGGTAGCATGGATCACCGTTATATGGGTAGTGGCCGGTATGCTGGTGGAACTGAACAATGCGGTGAATTATGACCCTGCCACCCGCAAACATTTTATCTACTTCCTCTTCGGGGGCAATGCCTGGAGCCACCTGGCCATCACTGCCATTGGCCCCCTCATTGGCGGCATCGTTGCCGGCTCTTTCATCGTCTTTTACCAGCGGGAAAAACTAAAAGTAAAATCGTATAAGCAAAAGCTGCTGATCCATACCCTGTTCTATATCTTCTTCCTGAGTATTTTTATTTTACTGGTGGGTACTATCGGGGCGCTGAACAGTGATTCCGAAAATTTCCGGAAAGAATTTTACAACGACATTGCCAGTTACCGGGTACTCCGCTTGTTCATTGCCTGGTACTTTATTGTCATTACCACGATCTTCCTGCTGGATGTAATTGAAAACTACGGATCAGGTGTTTTCAGGAACCTGATCATGGGCAGGTACCACCGCCCCACCAAAGAAGAAAGGGTGTTCATGTTCCTCGACCTCCGGTCTTCCACTACTATGGCGGAAGAGATTGGCGATGAACTGTACTTCAGCATGCTGCGCTATTTTTACGAACTGGCCAACGAAGTGATCATCAACAACCGGGGAGAGATCTACCAGTACGTAGGGGATGAAATTGTTATCTCCTGGAAAAAAAAGTCAGAAGGAGCGACGTCGGATTGCCTGCATTGTTTTACGGCCATCCGGGATGCCGTGGAGAAAAAGAAAGGCTTCTTCCTGCAACAGTTTGGTGTTGTCCCTTCTTTCAAGGCAGGGATCCATTGCGGTGAAGTAACAACCGGGGGGATCGGATCCATCAAAAGGGATATCGTTTATTCCGGCAATGTGCTGAACACCACGGCCCGTATCGTGGCCCTGTGCAACCCGTACAAGGAATCGCTTATTATCTCCGGCACTTTATACGAAGAACTGAAAGATACCCCCGGCTATCGTTTCCGTTACCTTGACAGCCTTGTCTTAAGGGGCAAGACAGAAAAGACCGCCCTGTACAGCGTAAACCCGACTGATGGCGATTTTCTGTGATGCCGGTGCAACAACATAAACCGGTGAAATTGCTGAAGAGTCATGCCAGCGCTAAAAAAGTTTTTTTATTCCCCGATAAAGCAGAAATTAGTTGGTATGCCGATGAAACTGCTGCTGTTCCTGCTACTGATCTCCGTTACTTCCTTTGCCCAGCCCTATGCGGTGGGCAAACGAACTATTGTCTTTACTGACAACAGCCGCAGCAACCGCAGTATCAGCACCGATGTGTTTTATCCCGGTACAGCAGCGGGTACCAATGTGCCGGTGGCAGGCGGCAGCCGTCAGTTTCCGGTGGTAGTATTCGGCCATGGTTTTGTGATGCCCGCATCGGCCTACCAGTGGCTGGCCGACAGCCTGGTGCCATATGGTTTCATCGTGGCTTTTCCATTAACAGAATCGGGTATTGCCCCCAGCCATGAGCAGTTGGGCCGTGATATGGCTTTTCTTTGCCAGCGAATGATGTCGCTGAATGATTCCACGGCTTCCTTTTTATACCAGCGGGTATTGAACAGATCGGCAGCGGCGGGCCATTCCATGGGAGGCGGCGCCAGTTTCCTGGCCATGACATATAGTTCTGCCATCACTGCCCTTTTCAATTTTGCAGCAGCCGAAAGCAACCCTTCGGCACAAACAGCAGCTGCATCGGTGCAGCGTCCGTCGCTGCTCTTTTCCGGCAGCAGTGACTGTATTACCGCACCCTCGGTACAACAACAGTTGTATAATAATATTCCCTATCCCTGCAAAAGCTATATCAACATTACCGGTGGCCTGCATTGCCATTTTGGCAACAATGATGCGACCTGTGTTTTGGGACAGATCACCTCCGGCTGCAACAGTTCTTCTATCAATGCTGCCACTGTATTTCAAAAGACCTGTTCGGTACTTGTGCCCTTTCTGCAATATTACCTGCAGGGCGACTGTGCCGCGGGGCAGCGTTTTTTGGCTGCCTACAATAACCTGACCGGTGTTACCAAAGAAAGGGTCTGCAGCAATGACCCTTATGGCTGCACGGTAACAGGTACCACTCCGCCTGCGGCTGTGGTGTTTCGCCTTTATTCTTCTGCAGCGCCGGCCGGTACCGACCTTATTATATCAACGGATGGTAAAAAGATCAGCGGTTACCAGCTAACGGACCTGGCTGGCCGAACCCTCGCTGTACGGAGCGGCCTGTCGGCAATGCTGCTGACCCTTCCGTTTCCCCAAAGAGGTGTTTACTTTTTGCGGCTCCTGACCGGGAAACAGGAAGCGGTGTATAAGGTGGTGAGGTGGTGAGGAACACGATTTGTCAGTTTATTGCAACTTCCAGATTTTTTGCCACATGGAAGCAGGCATTTTTATGAACTCTTCTCTCTCAATCTTTATTGTTACAAAATTTTTATTAGCATACGTAAGTAATGCGGCCGCTTTAGTGAAGTTATTCGCATAATAGTAGCAACGGGCCAGGTTATAGTAGAGCATATAACTTTCACTTGTAATTTTTGCCTTTTGCTTTTCAAGAAAAGCAATGGCTGTTGGGACAAACGAATTTTGTATACTACATAGCTCCGGCCAGGCTTCATATTCACTGGCGGCAGAATCGAGCCTGATGGAGGTTTTGAGAAACCGTATAATACTGTCTTTGGACAATTTGTAGGTTTTATATTCACCGGCAAGTTTAATCCAGCTTTCTGCCTTCAGGCTGTCGAAATCAATTAATGTTTTTAGATAAGTATTTATTTGTTGGTTTTTGCCCTGTTTTTTAAAACTAGTAATCAGGCTGTCATTATACGGGTAATTATAGTCGGAATATTCAAGCCTGGCATCCTCAGTATAACTCAAGTACCTACCGTACTCCACAAGTTTTTTATTGACATCATTTTCATACCCCATGACTTTTGCGAGCAAGTCAATCCTTGTCTGTGTTGGATCAGCTGCATACTTCAGATCAACAATTTTATATTGATACCTGTCAGCCGAATCTATCTCATAAGCTTTTTGATAACATTGTTCGGCCCGGGACAAATTTTTAAGCGCTGCAAAATAAGTATCCCCCAATCGTTCCCACAGAGAGCCTTTTGAAACAGGTGCCGTTGTGAGCCAGGTGAAGATTTTTTCGACACCAACCTTATCTGCAACATCATTTGAATAAATATCCAATAGCGATTCGAAGCAATGAGAAATATTGCTGTTGGGCAAATTGATTGCCTTCCAATAGTAATATGCTGATGAATCAAGTTTGCCGAGATTTAAGTAGGCCCTGCCCAGGTTGGAAGGGTACACCCACTCCGTTGAATCCAACGCCATTGCCATGTGATAATAAGCAATACTTGAGTCATATTCATTTAGTTCATAACTAAACAAATTCCCAATTTGATTCCACACATAATCATAATATGGATCAATTGAAACTGCCTTATT
>DASUDW010000153.1:0-2212 GCA_036275415.1 Chitinophagaceae bacterium
GCCCGAAGCCTGCCAGTTGCGCCACTCCTGCCAGCCGGCGCCGTCTTTATACAGGTATTGGCCGAAACTATCATCGGTTGGTAAACCTGTTCTTTTATCAATAGACTGTGCAAGGTCATTCAGAAAACTGCCGTTCTTATAATGAAAAAGGATGCTGAAAGCGTCAAACAGCAGGGGCGAAAAGATGAGCAGGGCGGCAATGATGAGCAAACTCCTGTCGCTGCATTTTCTGAACAGCGGCAACACAAACCCGATGAGTGCATAGAGGAAAAGGATATCTCCTTCCCATAACAAAAAGAGATGGCCGGCACCGATCAGCAATAAGATGAACAGGCGGCGGTACAATATTTTCAGGGGGTTAACACCCCGTTGTTCGTTCCGGATGAGTATGATGGAAAAGCCGATACCAAACAACAGGGAAAACAGGCGGTAGAATTTACCGTTGATAAACACCTGTTCCAGCATGGCCAACGGCCCGTCGGCCGGCCAGGTAGGAAGGGATTCCCGCATGGGCTGGGTAATATAGCCCCAGCCGCTGAACCCAAACAGGTTGTCGATCATTACACCTAGCAGGGCAAATCCCCTTAAAATATCAAGGATGTCCGTTCTCTCATTCTGGAGAACAGGAGAAGCAGCTTGAGGCATTGTTGGTTTTTTTTAAAGTTAATTATTTTACTAAAAGCAGTTGTATGGAAAATGTTGCCATTTTTTTTATTACTGCTGAAACAGTGTTCAAACTATTTAAAGCTTATACGACATAAAATATCCCGGATGAAAAACAGCATGCAGCTTGTCAAGTTTAATTTGCCCCTGGCAAATTCTCTTTGTGTTCTTAGCGTCTTTGCGGGAAACAAATACTTGCTTTGGAAACTACTGCCACCACTCACTCATTCGCCCTGCGAATAGCATCAATAGCGGCATCATCCAGCCCGAGGGCGGAAAGTACCGAAAGAATAAAACCGGTTTTACGCTGAGTATATATTTCACTTGTCATGCCCTCTTCAGCTATCAATGATCTTTTCAAAGCAGAATATTGCGCTGCCAGCGCCTCATTGGCCAGCAGGGCATCCCGGAAGAGCAGGTGATTTTGCAAAGCCAGGCTGTGGGCATAGCAAACATAAAGATGGTGCGGCATCCAATTCCTTTGTTCAGCCGTGAGGGGCGTAGTTGCCTGGCGTTGACGGAAAGCAAAACGGCCGGGTATTCCCTGGTCCCCTTTAGCCAGGTAACCTATTTGCAAAAGCCTATCGGTAACAACGGGCAACAGGGATTCATCCGCAATAATAATATCCACGTCCAGTACCGGCTTGCTGTAAACACCGGGCACAGCCGTGCTGCCCACCTGCTGAATATCCGTTTCAATACCCTGTAATGCCTGTTGAAGAACGGAGGCAAGGTTGTCAAATTCTGTTTTCCATGCTGCCTGGTAAGGCGCTAAAAAATTTTCCATGTGAATTGTATGTACTGAACTTGTAACAGGCACTATGCCCGGCTGTTTTGTTGTAGCTGCTCCAGGTGGTGGCTAACATGGTAAATGGTGAAATACATCATTTCTCTCAGTGTCAGCTTGCCCAGCAGCGGATGTGGTAATATATAGGTATCCAGTTCTGTCTCTGTATATTTTTCCAGTTTTTCGCATATAGAAGCAATCTCTTTTTCTACTGCCTTTACCCCTTTTTCTTTTTTCTCTAATGGTACCAGGCGGGGCACAAATCTTCCGGGCGCCTTTCCGCCGGCGGAGAGTTGTTGTTTATACTTTTCAACCAGCGCCGCATAGGCCCTGCCTGGCCGGTTGGCTTTACCAAACAGGAGCCGAAGAAAGTATTTTGGTAAACTCAATGCCTGCCGCACCGGCTTTACTGACAGATAAATATGTTCCAGTAGTTGCCCGGCACTCCACTTGCCATTGGACTGCTGCAGAAATGCTTCATCCGGCAGTGCAGCTACAAACGCTGTAAATAAACGGTGATTTTCGGCCAGTTTATTTTTTAAGGCAGGTATGTCCATTTTAATTTTTTCTTGAATTCTGTTTTTCTCAGCATTATCATTGTTGATACTGCCTCCTTATTCCCCTTCGGCACCATGCAGGTAAAAATATTCGTTGATGGTCTCGTTCAGCCTGCGGCTGATCCGGTCAAAATTTTCCGGGCTGGGTTCCAGGTTTATAAACTTGTCGATCACCTTGCCCCGTTTGTAAAGGATAAACGTATTG
>DASUDW010000154.1:0-3179 GCA_036275415.1 Chitinophagaceae bacterium
ATTCCAGGCAATTCAATAAAAATTCCCGGTTGGCAAACTGGTATTCAAACTGTGAACCAACCGTATAAAAATTAAGTCCCATTGGCAATGGTCCTTCTTTCGGAGAAACGTCATTCAATACCATATCGCCGTCTGCCACCATAATGATCTTAGCCTTGCCATTACCTTCCGGCAGAAAACTATTGCCAGTAGCTGCAAGGCTGTCTAACTGCGTACGGGAAGCCCTGTTGCGGTACAAGGAAGTGAATTTACCTTCCAGCAGCATGGCTACCGGAATATTACTTTTATTGAACTTAATATCCCTGGGTACATTTTTATTTTCATTTAAACTGATGAGTGCCGGTGTACTGATGATCCTTGAATCGGCCGAACTTGACAACAAAACAGTTTTACTTATACCGGGTGTGGCAATCGTATCAATGGAGTTAACGAAGCGGCCGGACACCAGTCCGATATTCTTATTGATGGTATGATTGCCTTTTGATTCAAACAAAGGGTAATAGTTCCACTTTAAAAATTCAAACTGCGGATTTTGGGCATCACCTCCCACTACGAAAGGCATATAGTCGCATTGCAGGTCCATCACCAGGTCAGTGTTAATGCGAACACCATAGCGGAACAACTGGTCAGTAAGGTTCAGGTTGCGGTCAAAAGCCACTGTCTCTTTTATCGTCCGAAGGCTATCCTGCTCTGCGATCAGGTTATCAATGAACATGAGCAACTTACCGCCACGCATGAGGTATTGATCAATCTTCAGCTTCTCCTCTTCTGAGAATTGAAGTGTTGGTTTCACCACCAATAATACCTTAAAAGTATCAGGGATTATGGGTTGCCTGTTAAGATTAAGGGTGAACAGTGTATAATCTTTCATCAGGGTCATTTGTAAATCAGCTGTACGGAAATCAGTCTGCAGATCAGGTTCTCCGTTTCCGGAAGAGTAACCTATCATTGGCTTTTCTTTATTTAATAACCCATCTAGTGCACTGGCAAATTTGTATTCGAGTAATGCCTCCTCTTTATTAATAACATTTTCAGGAGGCATATTTGTGGATACGGCAAATAGTTTTACCAGCTTTTCAACCCCCTTATATCGCATAATTGCATAAGGAAATGCCAGGCTACTAGCCTCTCCCTCTTCTACCTGGGCTTTAAGGTTAATAGGAAAGGCCTGCATTTTTTTTAAAGAATCACCATATGAAATATTTGTTCCGGGAACCAAATCCTCAGGCGAAATAAATGTGTAATGAAGCTTTGAACTGTTTGTTTCCTTTAGTATGCCCAAAAATTCACTGACGCTGTTTGTCATCTTTCTGAACTTTGAAGGAAAACTTCCCTTCAAAAAGACATCGATCTGCACCCGGTCATCCAGGCTTTTCAAAAGATCTTTCGTTGCCTTACTGAGTGTATAGCGTTTCTCTTTCGTCAGGTCAAAGCGGGCATGAAAAACAGAAGCCGCATAATTTACGACCACCAACAGCAGTATCAACCATAACCACCAGGCCTTTGAAGCAAATATTTTATTGATGATCTTCATAGGTTATCTTTTCAGCAGGTTTCTGTTAGTAATGAGGAGAAATAAAAATATTACACTCAGAAAATAAACGATATCCCTGGTATCGATCAGCCCCCGGCTGATGCTCCGGTAATGAAAATCGATACCCAGCATCTCCGTATAATAATCCGGGCCATTGGCCAGGGCAGGCAGCTTGCTGATAGCGCTGAAACCGTAATACAATAAGGCGCAGGCAATAAGGCTGGCAATAAATGCCACTACGGCATTATTGGTAAAGCTGCTGCTGCATATGCTGATAGCAGTAAATACCGCTGCCAGGAAAAACAATCCGATATATGAACCAATGGTGGCGCCTATATCCAGGCCTTCGTTAGAAGAAAGACGTTGTACAGTAAAAATATAAACCACAGTTGGCAGCAGGGCAATGAAAACCACGATGAGCGAACCCAGGTACTTACCTGTCACAATCTGCCAATGGCTGAGGGGGCGGGTCTGCAACAATTCAAAAGTGCCCGTTTTGAATTCTTCGGCAAAACTTCGCATGGTAATAGCTGGTATCAGCAGCAGCAGGATCCAGGGGGCCAGCTGAAAGAAGCGATCGAGGGTTGCATATCCAAAATCGAGAATATTATCTTCAAATACGAATAAAACAAGACCATTAACCAACAAAAAAACAATAATAGCAATATAGCCGGTAAGGCTGCTGAAAAACTGCCGGAGTTCTTTTTTACAAATTGCCCACATATACTGATCCTGAAAAATACGAATTAAAGAAATACCTGATCTTCAGATTATAAAAGACCAAAACTACTTAATTGTGCATGAAGCTGGTTGTCAATTTTGTGCTAATTCAATACTTGTAAATTTTAAAGAAGGCATAACCTGGAATAAAGTTTTAAAAAAAGAAGCCCACCGGAGAACCGGCGGGCTTTCATTAACCATTAAACCTTAGTTTATACTGCAAAACTTTCACCACAGCCACAGGTGCGGCTGGCGTTGGGATTACTGAAGTAAAATCCTTTTCCATTTAATCCGTCGGAAAAGTCAAGCGTAGTATTCACCAGGTACAAAAAACTTTTCAGGTCTGTAACCACTTTTACCCCGTTATCTTCAAATACCTGGTCCATGGGCTTTTGTTCGTTGTCAAAATCCAGCTTGTAGCTCAGGCCCGAACATCCGCCACCCACCACACTAACCCGCAGGAAGTAGGAAGGGTCATCAGCAACACCGGCATCAGCGAGCAACTGCTGTACTTTGGCTTTTGCCTTGTCGCTAACATAAATCGCATTATCTAATGAAACACTCATATTTAGTGCACTAGACTTTCATCAAACTTAAGCTCTTCCAAACCATTCTTTTTACGGTAATCGTTTACTGCAGCCTTAATGGCATCTTCGGCCAGTACAGAACAGTGAATTTTTACCGGGGGCAGGTTCAATTCCTCTACAATGGTCATATTATCAATCTTTACTGCTTCATCCACTGATTTCCCTTTCAGCCATTCGGTGGCGAGAGAAGAAGAAGCAATGGCTGAACCACAGCCAAATGTTTTAAACTTGGCATCTTTGATGATACCGGTGGCTTCGTCTACTTCAATCTGCAGTCGCATTACATCACCGCACTCCGGTGCACCCACCAGGCCGGTTCCTACATTGTTCTTGCTCTT
>DASUDW010000155.1:0-2390 GCA_036275415.1 Chitinophagaceae bacterium
CTTGAACCAACGATTCTACTCTCTCGATGTTTTCCGTGGCGCCACGGTCTGCCTCATGATATTAGTGAACAATCCCGGAACCTGGTCCGCCATTTACGACCCCCTGGAACATGCCCCCTGGCATGGCCTCACCCCCACCGACCTGGTGTTCCCTTTCTTTCTCTTTGCTGTTGGTAATGCCATGGCCTTTGTAATGCCGCGGCTGGAGGCGGGAGGAGATGCCGCTTTCTGGAGAAAAGTAGTGAAACGGACCCTGCTGATCTTTGCCATCGGCCTGTTCCTCAACTGGCTGCCCTTTGTCACCGATGTAAACCGGCTGGTGGAAGGAACCACTGAGTTAAAAAAAGTCACCATCTTCAAAGGCTTTACGTGGGTAGATTATAGTAAGGACAAAGCAGGCAATATCGTTGAAACAATAAAAGGCGTTCGCATATTGGGGGTACTGCAACGGATTGCCTTATGCTATTTTTTTGCAGCGGTCATCGTTTATTATGGTAAACAACGTTTGGCTTTCTTTTTAGGCGCTGTCATGCTGCTGGTATACTGGCTGCTTTGCTATGTGGTTAATACTGCAGACCCGTACAGCCTGAATGGATGGTTCGGTACCGGCATTGACAAAATGATATTGGGTGAACCACATATGTATAAAGGCGAAGGCATCCCGTTTGACCCGGAAGGATTGATGAGCACACTACCAGCTATTGTACAAGTGATTTTTGGTTACCTCGTGGGGGATTATATCCGCAATAAGAGCAAGGTGCCCGAAGGCATTCCATCAGCAAGTTCCGCTGCAGGTGGAATGTACCCCATGCTGACAGGTTTATTTGTAATGGCTGTCGCTTTGCTCGTTGCCAGCTTCTGCTGGGATACCGTTTTCCCTATCAACAAAAAAATATGGACCAGTTCATACGTTGTTTATACCACCGGCCTGGCCATGCTGACTATCGCCACCATGATCTACATGATCGAAATAAAAGGCATCCGTGGTGGCCTGGCCCGTTTCTTTGATGTATTCGGCAAGAACCCTTTGTTTGTGTTTGCCCTCAGTGCCTTTTTACCCAAAACATTGTCATTGATAAAACTGGGCGATGGCACCAATCCCTGGAACTGGTTGTATAAGAAAGTACTCATTCACATACCCGGACCGAAAGAGAACGGCTCCCTGGCCTATGCCATCTGCGTCATCACTTTCATGTGGGCCATCTGCTGGTGGATGGACAAGAAAAAGATCTATGTGAAAGTATAAGGTACCCCGGAAGGTCCTTTACACTCCTGTTAACAGTTTCATGTGTGCAGTAATAACTGTCAGCGCATCTTATGCTAAGAATACATAAGAAAAATGAAACTGATAACAGGTATGGGCACCGGGTTATTTATGCTTTTATCCGCTTTTATACTAAAGAAGGACAGCCCTTCCCAACAGTCACTTTATGAAACCAAATGGTTGTTGAAGAAGATATATACCCAAAAAGCTATTGAAGAAATTAATAACAAAGCATTCATCCGGTTCAGCCGTCAAAACCGAAGTGCCGGGGGCAATGGCAGTTGCAATACCTTCGGCAGTACTATTACAGTAAATGGTGACAAAATCGCTTTCAGCGATATCTTCTCTACTAAAATGTATTGTGAAGGTGTACAGCCAACAGAAGACAAATTTTTTCAGCAACTGAATAAAGTGAACCGCTTTGAAATAAAAGATAAGAGCCTGTTGCTGCTAAGAGATGATGACCTGTTGCTGGAGTTTCACTCAGAATAATTTACCCTGCTCTCCCGGTCTTTGGAAAAGGGAACGGTTCAGGCTCCACTCTTCAGCATTCATGCCATAGAGCTTACCATACTTTTTATATTGCTGGGCAACCATTTTGGCAATAGCGCCTTCTCCCCGCATCCGCACCCCCCAGCGGCTGTCGTTTACTTTACCATCGTGACTCTGCTCCATCAGGTGCCATACTTTATCGGCCCGGTCAGGAAAATTTGTATACAGCCAGTCATGAAATAATAATTTGACAGCCCCATTCAACCGGATAAACGTATAGGCCGTAAAACTGGCCCCGTTATCTCTTGCAGCTTTCATGATGCGCTGCATCTCATGCTCGTTCAATCCCGGTATCATCGGCCCCATCATGATGCCCATTCGGACACCGGCACGGCTCAGTTCATTGATCACTTTCAGTTTTTGCTGTGCCGTGGTAGTCCTTGGCTCCATTACCCGTCGCAGGTCTTCATTGAAGGATGTAATGGAAACCATCGCGGATACGATTCTTTTCTTTGCCATTTCCTGCAGTACATCTTTGTCTTTCAGTATCCGGGAGTTTTTGGTAAGTATGCCCACCGGCTGATTGAATTCATTACACACTTCCAGCAGGCCGCGGGTCAACCGGTATTTTTGT
>DASUDW010000156.1:0-8284 GCA_036275415.1 Chitinophagaceae bacterium
CCAAATGGGACCGTAATTTTGAAATAATTCTTTCATCATTCCTACGAATACATCATTGTATTTTTCCGTACCATAATCAGGATGGTTCCTGTCCCAGGGAGAAATATATATACCGAACTTCAATCCATATTCCCTGCAGGCTTGTGAAAGTTCTTTCAGCACATCTCCTCTACCATTCTTCCACTTACTTTCCCTGACGGTATGTTTGGAGAATTTGCTGGGCCATAAGCAAAAGCCGTCATGATGTTTTGCTGTAATGATGATACCTTTTGCACCGGCTGCTTTTGCAATGCGGCACCATTGTCGGCAATCTAAGGCTGTGGGGTTAAAAATATCTTCCGGCTCATCCCCTTCACCCCATTCTTTGCCGGTGAAAGTGTTGGGGCCAAAATGCATAAACAAATAAAACTCCGTTTCATGCCAGGCCAACTGTGTTCTTGAAGGCAAAGGATTTGTTGGCGTATGCTGTGCAGATACAAAAATTGAAACAGAAAGATAAAATAACAGTAAATAATTTTTCATTTTTTTGTTTTGAAAATAGCAGGAATAGCATCAGCAACAGGATGCATTGCTTTATAGGTATAGCCCATCAGTTTTGCAATTGTCTGGGCAAACTGTTGCTGATAAACTTGCATGGAAGAATTGACTTCTCCCCGGTTGGGTGTATCAGGTCCCAAAACGGCAAACCAAATTTCATTGGCACCCTCTATCTTACTGCCATGACTTGTCCACTCTTCCTTGTTTTTATCTCCCCTGCCATGATCAGTAGTAATGAATAAAGTGGTCTTATTCCTGTACTGCGGGTCTTTCTGTACAAATTCCCAAATTTCCTTTATCCAGGCATCCACCTGCCGTGCAGCATCCAGGTAAGAACGGTATTTTCCTGCATGTGCCCATTCATCGGTTTCACCATAAGCAATATAAAGTACGGCCGGTTTTCTTACTCTAAGCCATTCCATCGCTGCATGATGGGTAAATACATCCAGGCATTCATCCTCAAGCCATGGCTTGTAAGCGTCCTTTAAAAGACGATTGAGCAATTTTTCATTGGCTGTTGGCGATTTTCCCCCCGCAGCATCAAAAGCAGCTACCACAGGAATTTCACTTCTTTCTTCATTCAATATCCTGTTAAAGGCTTCCCAGGCTCCAAAGGCCGCTACCCTGCCTTTTAGCTTTGCCTGGTTATTCAGAAATTCCAGTACGGTAATATGCGGGTTGGGGGGATAACTATTGGTGTTGATGGCAGTATCGGCAAAGCCGGTAAATATTTCGCTGTACCCGGGATAGCTAAACCAATAAGGATTGGCATTATTTACAAAGCAGCCAACTTTGCGGTTACCAAACACCTGGCCATTCTTCACAATAGTACTCCACAGAAAAGGCATTAGTTTTTTACGGCGTACGGTTTCTTCACTATCCCAGAAAGAAGAAAAAAGGTAAGCACTGTCACCTTCATTATAACGTTTATCGTTGGCAATCGCTGTATCCATTCCCGAAAAAACCTCCTGCCAGCGAAGACCATCAGTGGTTATAATGATAATATGCTGCGTTTGTTGCTGGGCAGGCAAAAAAAATGATAAGAACAGCAGGCAGGTAAGCAGTAAATATTTCATAAAAAAATGAGCCAAAAAAATATATTCATTTCTATACCACCCGGTAATGAATATTTTTTGTGGCGAATTATATGTGACAAATTTCTAAGACCAAAAGATACACATAAAAATTAGCACTCTTTTCTTATTAAAAATCAGTTCTCCGGTTTAGTGATTGACCTACCTTTGCGTCTCAAAGAAAACCCCTTGCATATGGAATACCGGATAGAAAAAGACACTATGGGAGAAGTAAAGGTTCCCGCAGATGCTTATTATGGCGCACAGACACAGCGCAGCATCGATAACTTCAAAATTGCACAAGACATTAACAAGATGCCGAAAGAGATCATACAGGCATTTGCATACCTCAAAAAGGCGGCGGCTATTACCAACCTTGAGGCCGGAGTGCTGCCAAAAAATAAGGCAAGCTTAATTGGAAAAGTTTGTGATGAAATCTTAAAAGGCAAACTGGATGATTACTTTCCGCTGGTAGTATGGCAAACCGGAAGCGGCACGCAAAGCAACATGAATGTAAATGAGGTGATTGCCTACCGCGGCCATGTGCTGAAAGGCGGTAACCTGACTGACAAAGAAAAATTCCTGCATCCGAATGATGATGTGAACAAATCACAGTCATCCAATGATACATTCCCTACAGCCATGCACATTGCGGCCTATAAAATACTGGTAGAAACAACTATACCGGGTATCAAAAAGCTGAGAGATACGCTGGCTAAAAAGAGCAAGCAATACATGCATGTGGTGAAAATCGGCCGTACCCACTTTATGGATGCCACACCTCTTACCGTGGGACAGGAATTCAGCGGGTATGTATCACAACTTGACCATGGGTTAAAAGCCATCAAAAATTCCCTGGCTCACCTCAGTGAACTGGCATTAGGCGGAACAGCTGTTGGCACCGGTATTAATACACCCACCGGCTATGCAGAAAATGTTGCCAAACAAATAGCAAAGCTCACAGGGTTGCCATTTGTTACTGCAGAAAATAAATTTGAAGCACTGGCGGCACATGATGCCATTGTGGAAGCACACGGGGCACTTAAAACAGTTGCCGTTAGCTTAATGAAGATTGCCAATGATATAAGAATGCTATCCTCAGGTCCAAGAAGTGGCATCGGGGAAATCTTCATTCCGGATAATGAACCCGGATCTTCTATCATGCCCGGCAAAGTGAACCCGACGCAATGTGAAGCGCTGACCATGATTGCAGCACAGGTAATGGGGAATGATGTAGCCATCAACATTGGCGGAGCCACCGGCCATTTTGAATTAAATGTTTTTAAACCGGTGATGATCTACAACTTCCTGCATAGTGCAAGACTGATCGGCGATGGCTGTGTTTCCTTTAATGACAAATGTGCTGTGGGCATAAAACCCATAGAAGCCAATATCAAAAAACATGTGGACAGCAGCCTGATGCTGGTTACTTCACTAAATACAAAAATCGGCTACTATAAAGCAGCCGAAATAGCCCAGAAAGCCCATAAGGAAGGAACCACCTTGAAAGAAATGGCTGTAAAGCTTGGCTATGTTACTCCCGAACAGTTTGATCAATGGGTAGTGCCCTCACAAATGGTCGGCAAACTGGAGAAATAATAATCGTAAAAGCCCTACTAAAAAAAGAGAAGAACTACCTGTTCTTCTCTTTTTTTATACCGGATTTATCGCAAATAAGATGATAACTGTTTACCTTAACAACTAATATCCATCAAGAAAAACCAAATATCCCTGACTATGAAAAATAATATTCAAGCCTCCGTTGGTTTGCCGGCCAGCCTGCTGAAAGCCATTCAGCCGCAGGCACCTGTTAAACAAATCAATAATTACCTTACACCCTACCTTAGGGCTGTTTTATCAGGAAATAAAAAACCTGCAAAGGTCTATTCACTGCGCAGCATTAAAGAAATGCTGGTGAGTACGGTTAAACCTTTTAATAGCCGTGTGCCCACAGATATTGAGTTGTCAGAAAATAACTGGTTTACTAATTACGAATAACCGTAGCCCCTTGAGCATAAAAAAGTCCCTGCAGTAATGCGGGGATATTTTTTTTAAAACAATTTCTTTACTGAATTAAAACACCTGTACTTTATCACTTACCTCGGTACTGGTCTCCATGGTTGGGTGCTTTTCTTCCGGCTCATGTTTTTTGAAGAATCTTTTCTGGAAGATCAATAAAGTAATAACGCCAATGGAGATGGAGGCATCCGCCACATTGAAGATCGGGCTGAAGAACTCAAAATCATCACCGCCTATAAAAGGAAACCATCCGGGAAAATGTCCTTTTACCATAGGAAAGTAAAGCATATCAACTACACTTCCATGCAGGAACGATGCATAACCAGGAGATGAAAATGTTGCAATACCGGAATAACTGACATATTCGTTAATAGCAGGATCGTAATGAAGGCCTTTATCGAAGAGTATTCCGTAAAACATGCTGTCGATAAGGTTACCCAATGCCCCGGCATAAATCAGCCCCGCACATATGATAAAGCCACGGCTGTAATGCTGCCTTACAATCTTGCCAATATACCAGGTACCGAATATGACAGCGGCAAGCCGAAAAAGGGTTAGAATCATCTTTCCTGTTTCGTTGCCAAATTTCCACCCCCATGCCATGCCGGGATTTTCAATAAAATGAAGACGGAACCAATCCATCCCAAATACCCGCAGCACTTCCCCGGTAGGATGACTTGTCTTGATCCAGATCTTTAATCCCTGGTCAAGTAAAATAATGGCAGCTATAAGAATGACTACATACCTTAATTTCAGCGACTTCATAATTCTGGCAAATATAAGGAGAAGAGAGAAGCTTCCTGCTGCAAGACCAGGCTATGAAAAAGAAGGGGCAATTTTGGCAAAATATTATGTACCGTGGCATTTATTCTTCAAAATATACCCGCTTTACCCGCTGAGAAATACCCGTCATTATTTCATACGGAATAGTACCAGCCCATTCTGCCACTGTTTGTACAGGAAGTGGTGCACCAAAAATAATTACATCATCTCCTACCTCCACACCCGGTACCTCGGTAACATCTACCATGAACATATCCATGCAGACAGTTCCTGTTACAGGGGCTAATTTTCCCCTTACCGATACCTTACCAACCCCATAACCCAATCTCCGCGGATAACCATCGGCATAGCCAATCCGAATGGTTGCGATCAGTGTATCCTTTTCAGCGAGGTACTTTCTGTTATAACTGACTGAATCACCCTTTTTCAAATGCTTCAGTTGGGCAACAGTAGATTTTAACGTAGCAACTGTTTGCAACTTCAATAACCCGGTAGCAGCACTATCTACTCCATATAACCCGATACCGAGCCTTACCATACCGAGCTGAAGGTCAGGATGCCTGATGGCAGCTGCAGAGTTGGCAATATGTTTTAACACAGGATATCTCAACTTTCTTTCCAGTACCTGAGTGGCTCTATTAAATGTAGCGAACTGCTTCATTGTAAATTCATCCTGAGATTTTTCTTCACTGGCTGCCAAATGTGAAAAGACGGATTCAACACGAAAGGATGGACTGGATAATAAATAGTCTGCCAGTTGTTCTGCTTCGTCAGCTGCAAATCCTAACCTGTTCATCCCTGTTTCTATTTCTATATGAACAGGGTATTGCTGAAGGCCCTCATTTTGTAGAAACTGATCAAAACTGCGAAGCAGTTCAAACGAATAAATTTCCGGCTGAAGATTATCATTAACAATAGCACTAAATGCACTTTCTTCCGGATTCATTACCATGATGGGAAGACTTATTCCTGCTTTCCTTAGTTCAACCCCTTCATCTGCATACGCCACGCCCAGGTAATCTACCTTATGATATTGCAAAATGCCGGCAATTTCAGCACCGCCACTTCCGTATGCGAAAGCTTTTACCATCGCCATAACCTTTGTGTTAGGCTTCAAGCAGTGCTGGTATTCTTTCAGGTTATGAATAATAGACGTTAAGTTAATCTCCAGCACTGTCTGATGCACTTTTTGCTCCAGCAATTGTGCAATACTTTCAAATGCGAACAAACGGGCGCCTTTTATCAGAATTACTTCATCCCTGAAATGAGATGAGCGGAAATGATGTATAAATTCATCTGTGCCAGAATAGAAAAAAGATTCAAGTTCTGAATCTTCTTTTGTAAGCCTGCCCAGGTATTCAGTTATAGCAGGGCCAACACCAATAATCCGGTTTATGTGGTGCTTTTTCAATATCAATTGAACCTGTTCATACAAAATAGTAGCCGGTGTAGCACTCTGCAAAAGGTCAGAAAGTATAACTGTTCTTTTATGACCTGCGGCCTGTTGTTCCAGAAAATTCAACGCAATTTCAAGTGAACTTATATCGGCACTGTAACTGTCATTAATTATTGTACAATGGTTAATCCCTTTCTTCATCTCCAGCCGCATATTAACCGGAGTGAGGTTCTTCATTCGTTGCTGAATTATTTCCTGTGGTACTTTTAACAACAGCAAAACCTGCCAGCAAGTAATGGCATTTTGAATGGATGCATCATCCGTAAAAGGGATTTGAATGCTTATTGCTGTATTATCCTTTGTATCATAAAAAGCTTTAATAAGGGTGCCCGCTACAGATTTTTCAACTGCAATGATGTGAAGCGCTGCAGGCACCTGTGCTTTTGTGAAGAGTTTTCTTTTTTCCAGTTCCTTATGTTCTTTTGACAGAAATCCTTCGCTGTGTGCTTCCCCGATATTTGTCAGCACACCAATGGTAGGCTGAATGATCCTTTCAAGATTTTCCATTTCACCGGGCCGGGAAATGCCGGCTTCAAAAATACCCATTGTATGCTGCGCATTCATCTGCCATACACTCAATGGCACACCAATCTGCGAGTTATAACTACGGGGACTTCTTACAATGTTATAATCAAAATGAAGCAACTGGTAGAGCCATTCTTTCACAATTGTTTTACCATTGCTGCCGGTGATACCGATAACAGGTATAGAAAACTGTTTTCGGTGAAAAGAAGTCAGCAGTTGCAATGCTTCAAGTGTATCATGCACCACCAAAAAATTGGCTTCCGGATAGTTTTCAGTCTGCTGCGGAAGGCTCACTACAAAATTTCTGATACCTCTGTTATATAACTCGCCAATAAACTGGTGTCCGTCCCGTCTCGGCCCCTTAAGAGCAAAAAATACCGAGGATGCAGGCGCATATATTTTACGGCTGTCTAATAATAAGTGTTCAATAACAGCATCTTGAAGGACAGTAGCTTCTGCACCGATTACATTGGCGATATGGCGTATGGTATAACTCACTTTCAATATCAGCCGGATATTTGGCTTTCATCTTTAACGTCTTCAGGTTCACCTTTTTTCTGAATAAATATGGAATAAAAAATAGAGCCCGATATACAAACCATGATGACCCCGAGAGAAATGATTACCTGTATCTGCTTGCTGATCCATTGGTTGATCCAATGTTCTCCCAGCATCTTTAAGCCGATAAATACCAAAACGATGGCAATACCCTGTTGTAAATAATCAAATTTACTGACAGCACCCCTGAGGAGGAAGAACAGCGAACGCAATCCCAGCACCGCAAAAATATTGGATGTATAGATGACCAGTTTATCCCGTGAAATACCCATTACCGCAGGAATAGAATCCAGGGCAAAAACAAGGTCAATAGCCGCCAGCATAATGACCACTACAAACAAAGTGGTATAAACAGGTTTTCCGTTTTCAATGATCCTGTACCTGCCGTTGCCATCATGCGGTACCAGCGGCAGGAATTTCTTCATAAACCTATACACCTTACTTTCCTGCGGATTAAACTCTTCATCATCCGAAGCGGTGTACATTTTATACCCGGTATAAACCAGGAATACGCCAAACACATAAAGTATCCAATGAAATTTTTCAACCAATGCCACACCCACGGTAATAAAAATGACACGGAAAATGATGGCCATAAGAATACCGATGAGCAACACCCGGCCATAATATTTTTCTTTAACGGAAAACGCAGAAAAGATCAGGATGAAGACAAAAATATTATCAATACTCAGGCTCCACTCCATCAGGTAGCCGCTCAGGTACTCAAGGGCCAGCCGCTCCCCTTCCTCGATCCACATAAATACGAAAAAAGCCAGCGCAAGGCTAACCCAGAAAAAAGTTTGATATAACGCCTGCCTGATGGTGATCTTTTGGTCCTTCTTGCTCAGAAGGCCCAGGTCAAATACCAATGCCAACACCAGTACAATGCCGAATACGAGATATTCTACCTGTTCTTTTGTCATGAATGTATGTTGAAATGCAAATATAAGTGTGCTGATACGAGCATGAAATTATGCAGGCCTGCTGTGTAAAATCGCTTAAAAACTTCCTGCATATTTTTTCCTCCGTATCCCCTGGTAAAGCCAGCCGGCCAAAATGATTAACAATACAGGTAATGCAATGTTGACGAACTGCCAGGTTGTTTTCTGTTCTTTTACTTTTTGGCTGTCCAGCAACCGGAGTACTATGTCTTTATTTCTTGTTTCGATGATACCGGGCTTATTCACCAGGTATTCCAGGCAATTCAATAAAAATTCCCGGTTGGCAAACTGGTATTCAAACTGTGAACCAACCGTATAAAAATTAAGTCCCATTGGCAATGGTCCTTCTTTCGGAGAAACGTCATTCAATACCATATCGCCGTCTGCCACCA
>DASUDW010000157.1:0-6045 GCA_036275415.1 Chitinophagaceae bacterium
GAACATGATTGCCGAGGCGTATTATTACAAAGGTAAATTTGACAAGGCCATTGAATACTGGGACAAAGTGCTTGAATACGATAAAGAAAATGCAGCCTCTCTCTATATGATCGGTATGAGCTACCAGAAAAAAGGAGGCAAGGAAAATACGGAAAAAGGCATCCGCCTCTGCGATAAAGCCATTGAAATGGATCCGGGCCTCGCCAGTTTGAAACAGAAAAAGATGATGATGGGAATGTAACGGAGTCCAGAGCCTTTAGTCGATAGTCGGGAGTCAATAGTCAGATAAAAATAAATTGAATGAGCTTTCAGATCATGAAAGCTCATTTTCTTTTATAACAAAATGCAGGTAAATAACTCCTGACTAACGACTACTGACTGTTGACTGGCAAAAGCCTCACATCCTCTCCGGCACCCTGATACCCAGCAAGCCCATACCGGATGCAATCACATTCGCTGTCATTTCTGAAATCTGTAAACGGAGTTGTTTCTTTTCTTCCGTTTCGGCATTCATTACTGAATGTTCGGTGTAGAAGGTATTGAACGCTTTGGCCAGGCTGAATACATAGATGGCAATTACTGAAGGATTATGCTCAGCGACCGCCTGATCCAGGATCGTTGGGTACTGCTCCAGCATGATGATGATTTCTTTTTCTAATCGCAGTAAACTTCCGGCCTCTGATTGCTGACTTCCGGCTTCCGGCTTTTTATCTCCGTCCGCTGCTTTCCTCAAAATAGACCTGATCCTCGCATGGGTATACTGTACAAACGGCCCGGTAAAACCATGAAAGTCGATGGATTCTTCGGGGTTAAAGATCATTTTCTTCTTCGGATCTACCCGCAATAGAAAGAATTTCAAAGCGCCAAGTGCAATCGTATCATACAGTTCTTTCAGTTCTTCTTCTGTAAAATCTTTCACTTTGCCCAGTTCTTCTGTTTTTTGCTTCGCCACATTTACCATTTCGTCCACCATATCATCGGCGTCTACTACTGTTCCTTCCCGGCTTTTCATCCTGCCGGTAGGCAGTTCAACCATACCATAGCTGAGGTGATAAACTCCTTCGGCATATGGTTTGCTTAATTTCTGCAGTATGAGTTTCAGCACTTTCATGTGATAGTTCTGTTCATCAGCTATTACATAAATGCTCTGGTCATACCTGAACTCATCGTATTTCTGTTGGGCCAGGCCTATATCCTGGGTGATATACACAGAAGTGCCGTCCTTTCTTAAGACCAGTTTTTCATCGAGTCCGTCAGCGGTCAGGTCTATCCAGACACTTCCGTCTTCCTTTTTAAAGAAAACACCTTTTTGCAATCCTTCTTCCACAAATTGTTTGCCCAGCAGGTAGGTATCACTTTCATAATACATTTTCTGGAAATCGCTGCCAATGCGTTTGTAAGTAACATCGAATCCTTCATACACCCAGCTATTCATTCTCTTCCAGAGTTCAATCACTTCGGGCTGGCCGGCTTCCCAGTCCTGCAGCATCTGCTGCGTTTCTTTCATAATGGGAGCTTCTTTCTCTGCCGTGGCTTTGTCCATACCTTCACTCACCAGTTTATCCACTTCAGCTTTGTATGCATCATTGAATTTCACATAATACTCACCAACAAAATGATCACCTTTTACGCCGGTACTTTGCGGAGTAGCGCCGTTGGCAAACTTCTGCCAGGCAATCATGCTTTTGCAGATATGAATACCCCTGTCGTTGACAATACAGCTTTTGATGATTTCATATCCGCTTTCTTTCAGTACCTGCGCCACACTCCAGCCCAGGAAATTATTCCGCAAGTGGCCGAGGTGCAGGGGTTTGTTGGTGTTGGGAGAGGAGTATTCCACCATCACTTTCTGCCCGTTGGATGGCCGTGAACCAAACTTTGGTTCATGGTAGTGCGACTGAAGGAAATTTACCCAGTAGCTGTCGGCGATGGTCAGGTTTAAAAACCCTTTGATAACATTATAGGCGGTAAACAGGGTGGGATTGGCCTTTACCAATGCCCCACCAATCTCATTACCCAATTGCTCCGGTGATTTTTTCAATTGCTTGACGAATGAAAACAGTACCAGTGTATAGTCACCCTCAAACTCCGGCTTGGTGGAGTTGATGGTCAGATCTGTTTCTTTTGCTTCAAAGCCGTATACTTCCTTCAGCACAATGGCCACTTTCGCTTTTATTTCCTGTACTATGCTCATCCGGTTCGGGTTTAGCCGGCAAATTTACGAAACCATGTCAAGGAACTTGGAATTTGTTATTCGGAATTTGGTATTTTGCCTGCTCATGCGACGCCACATACATAGTGCCCGGGACTTTATGTTGCCTATCATAGATTTCTTTTATCCGCCCTTTAAAGGGCTGATGAATATTCAAACCTTTCGCTACCTGGCATCGGGCGGGGGCAATACACTGCTGGGGTTGCTGGTGTATTATATCAGCTATAAGTATATCTTTTTTGAGAAAATGTTTGACTTCGGTTTCTATGCTTTCAAAGGGCATATTGCCGCATTGATCGCTTCCTTCCTCGTTACATTCCCGGTTGGTTTTTTTATGGCCAAATATGTGGTGTTCAGTGATTCCAACATGAGGGGCAGGGTGCAGCTGCTTCGCTATTTGATGGTTTGCCTTTTCAACCTGGCCCTGAATTATATTTTACTGAAGATACTGGTGGAGAGGTTCCGCATCTATCCCGTCTTTGCCCAGGTGATAACGATCATCATTGTGGTGCTGTTCAGTTATGTGGCGCAGCGCAATTTCTCTTTTAAAATTGATGCAACAGAAGAGGACGAAACTACAGGCTGAAATTGATCGATTCCACTTTTACCGATAACTCGCCGGCACAGTTGCTGCGGATCACCAAATGCTCCTGCATAGGGTAGATGCCGATGAGTTTTATGTCTTTAATATTTCCATAGCTCTTCACACCGCTGACCAGTTCCCGGTTCAGTTGTTCATTTAGGGTAACTTTTGCGGTATCAATATACCCGCCCAGTTCAAAACGGGTATTCTTCGCAATTTCTTTAGTGATCTTTTTATCAAATAACCAGTCAAGGTTGCCCAGCAGTATATTCTTTGATTTAATGTCAAAATCAATATCCGCTACTTCAATCACCCTTTTTTCTTTGTCGTATACCGGTTTGCCCACCAGGTAAATGACACCGGTATTGGTGCCGGAGAAATTGACCCTGATGACCAGTTTTTCAAAACCGCCGCCATACACTTTACAGCTATCAATGATAAAATGCTTTTTTACAAAGGCCTTTTTAAAATCAAATTCCTTGCCCGCCAGGTTCTGATTCATGATCCGGCTGAGAGAATCATAATTCAGTTTGGCATCTAAGAAAATGGAAAAACCTCCCTGCCGGCCAAAACCTGACATGTTCGGGATAGCAGATGTTTTTTCAACCGGTTTCTCAAAACCAATGACCGGTTTTGCGGTAAGTCCCAAAAAGATATTCAGCGAATCCTTATTGACAAACAGGTTATTGATCCGCAGTTTTTGCGGGTTCATCTGCAGCCAGCCCAGGCCATACAGGTTATATACTTTGTTCAGTTCATTCCACACCTGCTGAAACCTGGACTTCAGGTCAACCGTGCCGTAGTTTTTATCGAGGTCAATTTTAGCCGCATCCAGTTCTTCTTTCAAACCCTTCATCACCTGTTTGGTGATATCCTGCCCCCAGAAGCAAACCTCACATTTATCCAGGGGTTCCGGCTCGTTTCTTTTTACGGCCAGTTTTATTTTAAAATCCGGCTGCACATTCACGGTATTGGTAAATGAAACATTCACCCTTCGTTCGGGTTCACTGAAACCGCATTTGCAGGCCGGTGTCCAGGGAGAGATGACAGCACCTTTTACACATACTCTTGTAGAGCCCACAATTTTGTAGTAACCGGTAAAGCCCAGGGTCATATTATTACCGGAACCGTTAATCTTTAAGGGGCTGCGGCGAAAAGAATATTTGTACCGGATATCGCAGCCTTCCTGTACCCAGCCATCCGGGTATCCGGCCGAAGTAAATAACGTATCTACACTTTTCTCCGCCATAGTATAGAGCGGTTTCAGGTTTACCTGGATGGGTATATTGATCTCGGAAACAGGTAAGGAATCCAGCTTAAAATTGCCCGGTGACAGATCGGGGTTAGCCGGGTTTATTTTCTGTGAATAGGAGATAAGGGCACAGAGCAAAAAAGATAAAGCAAAAATTCCTTTTCGGTTCATTCGGTTAATTAACGGTCAAAAATAACCAAAGAATTAAAAAGGATTTCTTAATAATATAGGGAAAGATTCAGAAGCCTTCCTTGGGTTGTGTCATACTGAACCAGTTACCGCAGCCATCTTTTATGATACACTCAGTTCCGTAGAACTGTTCTTTGGGTTCAGTAATATCAACTCCTTTAGCTTTTAGCTCTTCATAAGTAGCTTTGCAGTCGGAGGTATAAAGCACACAAGAGCCTAAAGCATTTTTATCCATCAGGAATTTCAATGCCTCCCTTACTTCTTTATCCATGCCCCCTTTTTCATCCAGGGCATCTATTAAAACGATTTCAAGGTCCGGCGCTTCGGGAGCAGTTACCGTAAGCCAGCGGTAACCATTTTCCATCGGTACATCCGTGTGTACTTTAAAGCCGAGCTTATTGACATAGAAATCATACGCCTTGTCAATGTCGTTTACAAAAAACGAAGTGTGGGATATTTTGGTAACCATACCTGAATACTATTTTAACCTAAACTAATCATTTTTTTCCGGCAAATACTTGTTTCCTCCAGGCCGATATACTCACCGTAGTTGGGAATGATAGTATATCCCAGTCTTTCATACAATATCGAAGCTTCCGGTTGTTTAAAACCATGTTCCAGTACCATAGCGGTATAACCCAGTTCGGCAGCCCATTGCTCCAGTTCCGTTAATATAGCAGCACCAATGCCTTTTCCTCTGGCTTCTGCTTTTACAAACATTCTTTTTACTTCGGCAGACTGTTCATCAAATTTTTTAAAACAGGCACAGCCCAAACGGTTTTCGTTCTCATATGCTACTACAACGTTCGGGATATTATCAATCTGGTTGAACCGGTTATAGCGCAACTGTAATTCACCATAGCGGTCGAGCAGGTCCTGGTTCAACTGTTCCACCAATAAGTGAAAATCCTTGTCGTTGTTGTCGGTTCTTTTTAATACTAACATTAAACTGGCATCTTTAACTATTCAACATTCACAGGTTTCTCGGGTTTTTCCATTGCTTTTCCAGCCTTTCCAGGGTGCCTTCAATTCTTTTGGCCCTGGTTTCTTCTTTTTTGGCTTCCACAATCCATTCTACGTATTCCTTTTTGTGGGAAAAAGCCAAAGAGTGAAAATAATCACCCAGCTTTTTGTTCTTTTTAAGCGCTGCGGCCAGGTCATCCGGCAACCGTACTTCTTTCGTTGCAGGGTTTATCCATTTCATGATCTCCCGTTCCGGTTTACCTTTTTCAGCTTTCTTTTTATCTGACTCAGTTTTGAACCGGAAGCCAAACACACTCCATGTTTCATTGAAGGAGATCAGGCTGATCCAGGTAAGTTTATCACTTTCTTTTAATAAACAATCCCAGCCCTTGTCCCGGGTAAGGTCTGTCTGTATTTTGGAGCTTCCTTTCGGATAATAGACCCAAACGGTTACTTCCGGTTTTAACAATTTCAGCACTCTGCTAACTTCTTTTTCCAGTTGTGCCTTATTGAGCACAAACCAATGCACCTGGTCACAGGCTTTTCCATTGTCAGTAATTTTTACGCCAGCAGGTAAAGCCACTAATCCTTTTTTAAAATCAGCCGGGGCATGAATGGTCAATAAATTGAAGCCGCTTTTGATCCGCAGTTTCTGTGCAATAGAAAAGGGCATTTTATCGGTTTTGATTTCAAAAGTAAGCATCCCGTGTATTCTGAAAGAAAGTTCAGATCGGAATTAGAAAGCGGGGGGAATCTTACCTCACCTAACCTCTCCTTACAAGGAGAGGAACAGCACACAGCCCCCGCTATTCAACGACCCTGTTTTCAATGGAGAATTTTCGAAAG
>DASUDW010000158.1:0-8710 GCA_036275415.1 Chitinophagaceae bacterium
CTTTCAGCCGCAGTTCCAGCAGCATGGCCATTAATTTTTCATCGGCCGCCGCACCACCGGTGGTTTCTGTTCCTTCTTCGTCATCTGCATTCGCATCGTCATACAGCTTGTTCAATACGATCTGGAAAGATTTCGGTTTCTTCAAAAAGGCTTCACCTTTCTTTGTAAACTTCAGCACTCCGTATTCTTCAATATCCTTTGACAAAAGACCTTCGAGCAACATTTGCCGGATGAGGGAGTTCCAGAAATGCGGCTCCTGGTCGTTGCCACTGGCAAAGGCGTTCAGGCTCTCGTGGCGGAACATCTGTATTTGCGGGGTCAATTTTCCGATGATGATCTGCACTACATATTCTGTGGCAAAGCGTTCATCCAGTTCTTTAATGGCTCTTAATACTGTTACTGTTTCATCTTTGGCCTCCACCCTTTCTTTCGGGTGTTTGCAGTTATCACAGTGTCCGCAGTTTTCCTTTTCGTATTCTTCCCCGAAATAACTCATCAGCACTTTGCGCCGGCACACACCCGTTTCTGCAAATGCTACCGTTTCGTTAATGAGTTGCGCCCCTACTTCTCTCTCACTTAGCGGTTTGTCACGCATCAGGTGCTCCAGTTTGCTTACATCTTTATGCGAATAATAAAGGATACATTTTCCTTCCATACCATCGCGGCCGGCACGGCCCGTTTCCTGGTAATAATTTTCAATAGACTTGGGAATGTTGTAGTGTATTACAAAACGGATATCCGGTTTGTCGATACCCATGCCAAAGGCAATGGTAGCACAGATCACCTGCACATCTTCATTCAGGAACTGGTCCTGCCTGTCTGCCCGCAGTTTGCTGTCGAGCCCTGCGTGATAAGCAACAGCTTTAATGCCATTGGCCATTAAAATATCGGCCAGCTCTTCCGTTGTTTTCCGGTTTAAGGTATAGATGATGCCGCTCTTGCCCTTCATTCCTTTGATAAAGCGGACAATATGTTCATCCGTTTGTGCCTTTTTAATTTTGGGCAATACTTCATAGTACAAATTGGGCCGGTTGAAGGAGGAGATGAAAACATTGGGTTCCCGCAGGTCCAGGTTTTTAATAATATCGCTTTGCACTTTGGGTGTAGCGGTTGCCGTAAGGGCAATCACCGGTACATCCGGATTTATCTGGATCATCATCTCCCGCAGCCGGCGGTATTCCGGGCGGAAATCATGTCCCCATTCAGAAATACAGTGTGCTTCATCTACTGCAAAAAATGATATGGTGAGATCGCTGAAAAATTCAAGGTTCTCTTGTTTGGTCAGCGTTTCCGGTGCCACATACAGCATTTTGGTTTTGCCGGTCAGCAAATCATCGTGTACTTCTTTTATTTCTTTTTTGGTCAGTGTTGAATTCAGAAAATGTGCTACTTCATCATTGCTGCTGTAGCCCCGTACCAGGTCCACCTGGTTTTTCATCAGGGCGATAAGCGGCGATACAATGATGGCCACTCCTTCACTTACTATGGCGGGCAACTGATAGCAGAGGCTTTTGCCACCACCGGTAGGCATGATCACAAAAGTATCATGGCCGGCCAGCAGCGATTCAATCGCTTTTTCCTGTGTGCCCTTGAATTTATCGAAGCCGAAATGCTCCTGCAATGCTTTATGCAGGTCGAATTTAATTTTGACTGATCCGTTTTTAGGCGTTTTTGTCTTTGATTCCTTAACCGTGGCTGCTTTTCCGTTAGCTGTTTTGGTGGTTTTGGTTGCAGCCTTTTTTACTGTTGTTCCCATTTTTATAGTTTTTCATCATAGGAGCCCTTACGGGACGGTATCAACCGTTGGTTGGGTGGTATTATATTAAGGTAATGATTTTTTGCCGGTTTATTCTCCGGCTCCGGCCTTTATTTGATGAAAACGATCAATCGGGGCCTTTTTGGGGGTCATTCAGCCGCCTTCACCATCCGTTCAATAACCACAATTCCAACAAATTGTTTAACGATAGCTCCATTTTTCACAAATTATCCTCATCAATATGCCTGCCTGAAAGCAGTGCGGTAATTAAAGGGGGCTGCGAATTTACCAAAGAAGCGGGGTTTGGGGACACCCAAATCGTTAAAATTCAACGCCTCGAAGGCGTACATAAACACTTCGTTGTAAAAGACTAATTTTGCGGCGCTTATCGCCGGCCACAACAGGCTGGCACATAACATGCCGGTAAACATCAAACAGATAGCCCTAAACACCATCGAACTGGAAGCCCGGTCCATTGCCGGTCTCAGTACATTTATTAATGAAGAATTTGAAAAGGCTGTGCAAAGCATAGCTGACTGCAAAGGCCGGGTGGTGATCAGCGGTATTGGCAAAAGCGCCATCATTGCCCAAAAGATTGTGGCCACTTTCAACTCAACCGGCACCCCTTCCATTTTTATGCATGCGGCAGATGCTATTCATGGTGACCTCGGCATAGTACAGCAGGAAGATGTGGTGATGGTGATCAGCAAAAGCGGCGAAAGCCCCGAAATAAAGGTGCTGGTACCGCTCATCAGGAATTTTGGTAACACACTTATCGGGATGGTTGGGAATAAGAATTCCTATCTCGCCAAAAACGCCAATATATTGCTGGATACTACTGTGGAGCAGGAAGCATGCCCCAATAACCTGGCGCCAACGACAAGTACTACCGCACAACTGGTAATGGGTGATGCACTGGCTGTAACGCTGATGGAGATGAAGGGGTTTCAGTCAGATGATTTTGCAAAATTTCACCCGGGCGGTATGCTGGGTAAGAAACTTTATTTGCGGGTAGCCGATTTATATGCTGATAACGAGAAGCCTAAAGTGCAGGCAACACAAACGCTAAAAGAAGTGATTGTGGAAATGACAGCAAAGCGATTAGGAATAACAGCCGTAGTGGATGGGGAAAACAACCTGCTGGGCATCATTACGGATGGCGACCTGCGCAGGATGCTGGAAAAAAATGTTTCCATCGAAGCGGTAAAGGCAGGTGATATTATGACCAAAAATCCAAAGACCATCGGTCCGGATGAACTGGCCGTGGATGCGCTGGACCTCTTGCGCCGCAATGAAATTTCGCAGCTTGCCGTAGTGCAGGATAAAAAGTATTTCGGTATCATACATTTGCATGACCTCGTAAAGGAAGGATTAATATAACAGGTGAAAGTGATTGCCTTTAGAGCCACTCACTATTCACCATTCACCAATCAGCATGAACAAACACCACTATGTTGCGATAATGGCCGGGGGAATCGGAAGCCGTTTCTGGCCAATGAGCAGGGCCAATTATCCCAAACAGTTTTTAGATATACTGGGTACCGGCAGAACGCTGATACAACAGACCTGGGACCGCTATACCAAACTGGTGCAAAAAGAAAACATATTCATCATCACTTCGCAGGAATATGTTTCCATTGTAAAAAAACAGATACCGGATATAGCGGAAGAAAATATTCTGCCGGAACCATCCAGAAAAAACACGGCTCCCTGTATTGCCTATATTGCTTTTAAGCTGTTGCAAAAAGACCCAAAGGCATTGATGATTGCAGCACCTGCAGATCACCTGGTACTGGAAACGGAGGAGTTCCTGAAAACAGCCCGTACGGCACTGGATTTTGTCGATCATATCAACGCTTTGCTTACCATTGGTGTAAAGCCCACTTACCCTAACACCGGCTATGGATATATTCAACATGATACGGCCGAAGCCGCCCCGGATATATTTAAGGTGAAAACATTTACCGAAAAACCTAATCTGGATTTAGCCAAAGCATTTATTGCCAGTGGTGATTTTTTATGGAATGCCGGCATTTTTACCTGGAAGGTGAAAAACATTGTGGCGGCATTGGAAAAACATGAACCCGAACTGTATGAATTGTTTGCTGCAGAGAAAGACAAATTCAATACCGCCGCAGAAAAAAAAGCGATAGAAAACATTTACCCTCAATGCACTAATATTTCCATTGACTTTGCGGTAATGGAAAAGGCGGATAATGTGTATGTGATACCCGCATCTTTCGGCTGGAGCGACCTCGGCACCTGGAACAGTGCCTGGGATAATAAGGACAAAGACTATTTCGGCAATGCCGTGGTAGGAAAGCATGTAATGGTAGTGGATGCCAACAATTGCATGGTACATGTGCCCGACAATAAACTGGTACTCCTGCAGGGGCTGAAAGATTACATCATTGTAGACACGAAAGATGTATTGCTCATCTGTAAAAAAGATAAGGAGCAGGAGATTAAGCAGTATGTGGCTGAGGTAAAAAGAAACATGGGCGATAAATACCTGTAAAAAGAATTACCATAAAGTAGTAATCCCGCTAAGGCGGGATTTTTTATTTTTAATACTAAATAATAATCATGGCCACACTCCCATTCAATAACATTCTTTTCGTCGATATAGAAACTGCACCGCAGTATCCCGATTACAAACAGATGCCGGAAGAATGGAGGCAGCTTTGGGACCTTAAATCTGCCTCGCTGTTAAAATACCACGAAGGACAAACGAATGAATCGCTTTATCCCCGTGCCGGCATCTATGCAGAGTTTGGCAAGATCATTTGCATCAGTTGTGGAGTACTGCAGGGAGCCGGGGGTCAAAAAAAGATCGTATTGAAAAGTTTTTACGGCGATGATGAAAAGCTGCTGCTGCACCAGTTCAGCGAAATGCTGAACAAATGGTCCGCCGGAGAACAAAAGTTTCTTTGTGCACACAATGGTAAAGAATTTGATTTTCCCTACCTCTGCCGCCGCATGATCGTCAATAACCTGCCGATACCATCGCTGCTCAACATATCTGGTAAAAAACCCTGGGAAGTAACACATTTGGACACCCTGGAACTCTGGAAGTTTGGTGATTTTAAAAGCTTCACTTCCCTCAACTTGCTGGCCTACACATTGGGCATACCTACACCCAAAGATGATATTGACGGCAGTATGGTATGGGAAGTATACTGGAAAGAAAAAAACCTCGAACGTATCGTTACTTATTGCCAGAAAGATGTGGTGACAGTGGCACAGATCTATCTGCGGATGAATGGGGAGCCGTTGATAAAACCGGAGAATATAGATATCAAAGGCTAAGAGTTCAAAAGAGGAATAATGAGGTAAAGAGTGTGTTCAAAATATTAATACTCTTATTACCTTTCAAAAAATTCTCCTTTTCTCCTTTCACTCCTTCAAACTCTTAGCCAAATGAAAAGAACAAACTATTCTTCCGGTGCTAAATGGGAAGAAATTGTCGGCTACAGCAGGGCTGTAAAAGTGGGCAATATCATTGAAGTAACGGGAACCGTTGCCGTGGATGAAAACAGTAATCCGGCAGGCGGAAACGATGCTTATGCACAAACAAAGTTCATTATTGAAAAAATTGAACGGGTATTAAAAAATGCGGGAGCATCCCTTAAGGATGTGGTACGGACAAGAATGTATGTTACAGATATTACCCGTTGGGAAGAATATGGCAAGGCGCATGGTGAGTTTTTCAAAGACATAAAACCCTGTACTACTATGGTGGAGGTAAAAGGGCTGATTGCCCCGGAATATCTTATCGAAATAGAAGCAACCGCCATACTTAGTGAGTAACTTTATACTATAAAATTATTGCAATGAAAAAGCTGATTATCATCCTGCCGGCTTTACTATTTTTTATAGGCTGCCAAAATAAGAACGAAACAAAGAGTACAGATGATAATAGTCCTGCTGTTGACAGTGCTGCCACTACAGATATTAATTACTACAAAGTAGATCTCATACAGGTCACAGATTCTGCCTGGGGTTCGGTAACAAAAAATACAAATTATGAAGACCTGCTGTCGATTTATGGAGAGCAAAGTGTAAAAGATGAACGTATTTGCGGTCCCGAGTGTATTGACTCGCTGGATGTGACACAAGTATACCCCGGTACCGAAAAAGCGTTTACCATATACTGGAAAGAAAAACGCTATCACCAAAAAATTGACATGATAATATGTGACACAGAAATGTCTCCTTACAGAACTGCTTCGGATATCGGTATCGGCTCTTCGTTGCAGGATTTGCTGGAACTTAACGGCCGGCAAATTTCTTTTTACGGCTTCGGCTGGGATTATAGCGGCGGCATCATTTCTTTCAACGGGGGCCGACTGGAAAAATCAAGGATCCACTACAACCTCGAAATGCCTTATGACAGCACCGGCAATGCACTGCTGGGCGACAGGGAGCTTAACACCGGTATGCCCGATGTCCAAAAGCGCATCGCAAACATCTTTGTCAACAAGTTAATCTTATCATTTCCGTAGTATTCACCAATGAATATTGAAAACCTGCGAGAATATTGCTTATCCAAACCCGGCGCCGAAGAAACACTTCCTTTTGGCCCCGATACATTAGTATATAAAGTTGGCGGCAAAGCCTTTCTGCTGACCGTTCTTGATAATGAAGATCTCCGCTTTAATGTAAAATGTGACCCGGATAAAGCCATTGAACTAAGAGAAGAATATGGTTGCGTATTACCCGGATACCACATGAATAAGAAGCACTGGAACACCATTGTGGTGGATGGCTCTGTTTCGGTTAAACAACTAAAAGAATGGATCGATCTTTCTTATGACCTGGTAGCAGCATCCTTGCCGGGTAAGAAAAAGAAATAGTAACAGCTTTTTATAATTCTCATTTTTTCATTTCACTTATTTTAGCGGCTTATAATTACTGCATGAAAAAATATTATTTTACCCCACTGGCCATTTTGACCTTCCTCTTTGCATCAGCTCAAACGTACCGGATTACCTGGGGAGAAGAAATAAAATTAAAGAAAGGGACAGCCGACCTCGATATTGTAGCGGCAGACAATACCGGGCTTTTCTTTACTGAAACCCGCCGGGTCATGAAAAGTTATTTTGTTATCGGCGCCACTTATGGCAGCAGCATCAAACTGATGAAGTTGGATAAGAATTTTGGTGAAGTCTATGATAAGGAATACAAAAAGGAACTGAAGGGGCTGGACTTTCACAGTTTTCAGCCGCTGGAGAACGACCTGTACATGTTTGCATCTGACTATGACAAAAAGAGCCGGCAATTCAAAATCATGGGAGCCAAAGTGGACAAGAGCAGCGGTGATATACCCGGTGATTTCCTTGAGCTCGGAAGCTATGAGCTGGAAAGCAAAAGAGATGACTATGAAATGAAGGTAAGCCCGATTCAAAACGGCAAAGCGTTTTTAATGGTCAGTAATATTTCAGGGAAGGACAAGGTAAAGCTGGGCATTAGTGTGCTGGATAAGAATTTCAAAAAGAAAGAGAACACAGAGATCAGCCTGTCATTTAACCCCGACTACTACCAGCTGGAGGACGTACAGTATACCCAATCTAATAAAATAGTGGTGCTGGGGAAAGAATATGAAGAAGCCCAGTATGGCAAGAAAAAAAGGAAACGACTGGTATTCAAGCAATATGTGATGGGCATTTATAACCTGAAGGGCCAGAAAGAAAATGATGTTACTATCAATTCAGATGACCGGTATGTTATCAGCGGGAAGCTGGTAGAAACACCTGCCGGGGAAATGTTGTTGGCCGGCTTTTACAGTAATGCCGCAAAGAAGGACGACCTCAACGGTTTTTTTATCAATAAGATAGATCCCGCAAAAGGAATAATGACACTGAGTTCGTTCAAAGAAATTAATTCCGGTATGCTGGGGAAGAGTTTTGAAGACGAAACAGATGAGGACGATGAAACAAAAGAAAGTAAAAAGCAGGCAAAAAAAGCAAAAGATGATGACGACGATGAAGAGTTTCCCAATAAGTTTATAATAAGATCCGTTGATATAAACCCTGCGGATAATTCAATTGTCATTACCAGCGAGGTGTCAAAGTATTCTTATTACGTTTATACCAACTCGGAATATAATTCCACCACCCGTACCTGGAACCGGACGACCACCTATGTTCACCGGTTTACCAACCAGGATATTCTCGTAATCAATGCTGATAAGGATGGAAAAATAAAATGGCTCAATGCGCTGCCCAAATCGCAGGTGGAGGAAATACGTACCAGCAGCAATACTTCCGGTAACGGGATATTCTTCGGCGGAAACGACCAGGGAAATTATTTTGCCCGGGCCGGCGGCATGCCGTACTATTCTTCTTATACCAGCCAGTTACTAAACAATAACCTGTTGCTGATCATGAATGACCATACCAGTAACAATGTAAACCCCGAATACGGCACAAAGGTGAAGACGGTGTATAATTTCCGCAAGCGCAGCAATGTGTATGGTATTACCATTGATCTGTCCACCGGCAAAATGACCAGAAAGATCATTTCCTCCAATAACGAAGAGACCATCCTGATGCCAAGGCATGCCTATGTGGTTAAAAATGAATTTTTCATTCCTTCCTGGCGGCAGCGGATGATGGCCAAAACGCAGCTTAAGTTTGCAAAGATTTCGGTTAAGTAACCTGCTATTCAGCCAACAAATATTTCACGGATATTGCCGGCCACTTCCAGGCCGGCATTTTTGCCTTTATCCTGCAGTAAAAAAGTGCCTGTTGTTTTATCCTTCAGCAGCACATCAACTGTAGCCGTCATACTTTCTTCAATACGTCCATTCATAAAGCCAAGGATGGGAGAAGCCAGTTCGGTGGCGTTGTCACGATGCGCCAGGACTTCCAGCCGGTATTTTCGGTTCTCCAAAACTATTTCAACTTTATTTCCATCAGCATAAGAACGGAGGAGTCGGGTGCCGTTATAAGT
>DASUDW010000159.1:0-4578 GCA_036275415.1 Chitinophagaceae bacterium
CGGGTCTTAATATCCTTGATGCTGGTATTGGCCACTACATCCGGGTTTCCCAATGGTGGCGGGTCGGTGAACTTCTTTTCGCAGGAAACAATAAATAAACCGGCAAACAGTGCCACTGCTGCCATGCTTATCCGATTGTACGTTCTTACTGATTGCATATAATAATTTTTCTGAGTTTGCTGATTAGGTGTTTACTGGATATCGGCAGCCGTGCGGATACCGATCTGTGTGGTAGTATTATAAATAGATACATACCCTGTTATAGATGTGCCGCTGGTGTTCACTGTTATACCGGAAGCATTCCTTACAAACATGGACAGGGTGCCGGTGGCATCGGTAACATTATAGGTAACCCCAGTTGAATTAGAGGAAGCCTGTGTTATGGATGTCACATTGTTGATTTTCACCAGGGAAGAGGCCCAGGTATTTTTATTGGTGATGATCTCTGCAATAGTAGCCACCCTCGGTGCAATATTGATGGTACCGCTTACCAGTACAATATTGGCCTGCGGCACACTCATCAGCTCCAGGTCACCATTATACAAAAGCAGCTTACCGCCACCGGTAGCGTTAATATCCAGTACAGACCCCATCGGGTAAACGGGAGACCCGATAACCGTATACAGGTAAATACCGGCGCCGCTTTCATCCTGCAGTCGGTAAACACCGGCAGCTTCATTGGTATTGTTAGAGATCACTTGTCCCCTGATCCGTTTAGTACCGGTGGGTATCAGGTATTCACCGCTGCCGGGATACAAAGCCCGGAATGCAGCAAAACTTAAATAATCACCGGGTCCCAGGGGATCGGGGCCGGTAGGGCCTATCGGTTCTTTATCACACGAAAGAAATAATACACCGGCCGTAAGTGTTAACAACACCCTTTGTGCAATTTTTTGAATAGTGTTCAACATACAGAATTATTTATCGTCAATGAATTAAAATCTCAGGGTCATGCTGGCAAAAAAGTTCAGGCCATAGGCATAGAAATATTTCGGCGGAAACTTGCCAACGGTCACAGGGTCGGAGGCAGCCGTCTGCGCATCATATCGCAACTGCTCAAAACCGCCGGTGATGATATCCCGGTTGTTCAGCAGGTTATTTATGCCCACATTGAACACCAGGAAGGTCGGCTTCTTGTTGATCTCAAAGTCTTTCGGCAGTTTCCAGGAATAGCCGCCAAAGAAATCAACCGTGTACTGAGCATCAAATTTTGTCTGGTTGAATATCTCATTATAAGCATCACTCTTTGGTGCAGCAAACTGCAGTGCATCCCAGGTGCGGCGCAGCGGGTTCATGCTGAGGTATGACTGATCAAAATAATTTCCTGTAAGGCTCACAAACCAGAACTTGGGAGAACGGTAATTGAAGGCAAAACTATAAGCCTCCATCGGTGTAGAAGGCACTCGGAAATTCTCCATATAGATGATCTGCTTGCCCAGTGTGGCAGCGCTGTTGTCTACTGTTATTACAGCATTCTGCTTGCTGTCGTAATAATATCGGCCCAGGGCAGCAGCAGCATTCAGGGTAATAGTTGGTGTTATCCTTGCCTCTACGCCTATCTCACCACCAAAATGCAGTTTATCAATGCCGTTGATGGCATAGTTCACAAAATTCTGGTAAGCATCATGGTAGAAGGTCATTACATCCATACCATTCTGGAAACGGGTGTAGTAACCGCCTAAACGGATCTTCAGTTTCGGCGCATTCAAAACATAGCCGGCTTCTGCTGTCTGGATTATTTCACTCTCGACTACATCCTGCTGGCTGTTTCGGGTACGGGGAGAAATGTATACGTTCTCAAAATAAGGCGCCCTTGTCAGGTAAGAACCATTGGCATATACATAATTACGACCATCAATTTTATAAGTTACACCAGCTTTTCCGGCATAATTGGTAAAGCGGTTTTCGGTGCCTTTTCCTTTTGAATTATCGGGAAACAAACCATTGCGTTTATTGCCGTCCCGATGAAACGCTGTTTGGGATACATTGCCTGCCAGGAAGAAATCCACCTTACTGAATTTGAATACTCCCTGCGCCCAGCCGGCAACCCTGGAAATATTGATGTTATAATCGTATCCGAATTTGTCGCCTTCCTTCAGTATACGGTTAGGCACATCCACGTCAAACTGGTTGGCTACATTATCTACCGGGAAATCCCTTTCGGCAAACTGGTTCACATTCACATAGAACTCGCCGCCCAGCAGGTCATCCACTCTTTTGAAATAATGGTTGTTCTGCTGCTGAAAAGAAGCACCGGCGGTAAAATCAATATGATCGCCAAATTTGGTGTTCAAAACAGTGTTTGCATTGAAGCGGGTCGTGTTGATCACCCTTTCTTCGATAATATATCTTGAGCGAAGGCCGCTTACAGAATTGCCTGCAATGCCGTTGGCATTGTTGATGGTAGCAAAACTGGCCCTGTTCGCATCGTATAACCGCTGCCAATTGATCTGGCGGGTATTGATATCGTTCTTCATAAGGTCATAAACGATCTGTCCCTGCACCGGATCAGGTGTACTGGCCCAGGTAGAAGTATAGCTGGGCAGGTAACGGTAATAATCAGGTCTCGGGTCAGCGGCATTGTACCAGTCTAAAGCGGTAACACTTCTGTCGCCAAAAGAGTAGCCCAATGCAGTCGTTAGCGTTGTGTTATTGTTGATGCGGTAGTCATGTGTAAGTATACCGATAGGCTGGTGTGTTCTGCCTACACTGGCATTTCTTTTTTTGCCGTTTTGATAGCCCCAGTTGGGGTTGTAATAATTGGTACCTGCGAGGTCCATCATTTCCTGCACGGCAGCCCCCTGGCGACCATTTTCAGTAGGCGCACCAAAAGCGGTTAATGATATCAGGTGGTTTTGTCCGATGCGCTTATCCACGCCAAGGAAATAACCCCAGCCATTGTAATAAGTGCCCGGCACATACCCCTCGTCTGCCCAACGGCGGCTGCCGCTGAGAGAAAAAGCCCATCCTTTTTTACTCAGGCCGGTGGAATGTGTGATCATGATCCGGTTATCGTAATTCCTGTTGGACGCCGCATAACTGATGCTGGTCTGCGCCCTTTGTTTGCTGGCACGGGAATCAATATTGGTATTGCCGCCAATATCACCAAAAGTGAATGTATTATAACGAAGCCCCCAGGAAATATCCCGGTTGCGCATCACATCATTGAGTCCGCCCCACAAACCGAATGGTGTAAACCCGTTATCCAGGTTATCCATCGGAATGCCATTCATAAAAGTGCTGAAATGATCATTGTCGTAGCCGCGGATGCGGAAACGTACTGCACTGAAATTGAATTGCGCTGCCGAATAAAAGGGATCCCTGCCGGCTGTAAGCAGCGAGGAGATATTCTGATTACCGCCATCGCCCAAATCATTATCATCAATAGAAACAGTGGGGATATTATCCAGCAATCCATCTTTCACCTCATCAATGATTGAAGTATCCTTTCTTGCTGTAGAGTCAACCTGTGCCGAGGCAAAAAGACCGGCACATAAGAGCAGCAGTAATAGTCTGGTTTTAAGCATGATTTAATTTTTAGACAAGGGTGCAAAATTACTGATGATACCGCCACATTTCGAAAAAAAGATATACTCATAATCTTTTATTAACCGAAGTCATCCTTTTGGCGGTTGCCTGCGTCTATAGTTTCATTATGTTTGCGCCTTATTATTTTTCAGCATGAGAAAGATCATAGGAATTTTACTTTGTTCCATTGTTAGCATTACTGCTTTTTCCCAGAAAAAAGATTATAAAGCAGTGGTTATCTCCTTTTACAACCTGGAAAACCTGTATGATACCGTAGATAACACAATGACCAATGACGAGGAATTCTTGCCCAATGGAGTAAGGAACTATAATAGCAGCATTTACTTCGACAAGCTGGGAAAACTGGCCACAGTCATTTCACAGATAGGCACAGAAATCAACGCTGACGGCCCGGCCATACTTGGTGTGGCTGAGGTGGAAAATGATACCGTACTGAACGACCTGGTCAGGCACCCGCTTATTGCTAAGAGAAATTATAAGATCGTACACTACGACTCTAAAGATATCAGGGGTGTGGATGTAGGATTACTTTATAACCCGAAGTACTTTGTAGTGGAATCCAGCGACAAACTCTTTGTACAACTGCCCGGCGGCACCAAAGATGCTTTTTTTACCCGTGATATCTTATGGGTAAAAGGTAAACTGGGCGGTGAAACCATTCATATCTATGTGAACCACTGGCCCAGCCGCAGTGGCGGGGAACAGCGCAGCGCCCCGGCCCGTAATGCTGCCGCCCAGGTTTGTAAAAATCATATGGATTCCATTTCAAAACTGGAACCCAATGCCAAGTTCATAGTAATGGGCGACCTGAATGATGATCCTACCAACGAAAGTGTGGAAGGCATCATCAAGGCCAAAGAGAAAATAACCGATGTAAGGGCGGGGGGTATGTACAACCCATGGACAGATTTGTATAAAAAAGGAATTGGTACACTGGCTTACCAGGATGCCTGGGGTCTCTTCGATCAGATCCTTATCTCCTATCCCTGGCTCAGTAAAGACCAGGACGGTTTCTTCTTTTACCAGCAG
>DASUDW010000160.1:0-2578 GCA_036275415.1 Chitinophagaceae bacterium
CCTGTTCGGTAGATCTTACCGGCAAACCATACGGTAAAAATAAACCCGAATACCAGCAACGCCATAGAAAGACCTAACTGCCACCAGGGAACAGTGTTGGGAACACCAAATGGTATCCGGGCCATCATTACTATCGGCGAACTAAACGGTATAATGCTGCCCCATACTGCCAGAGGACTTGTCGGGTTAGCAATAGCAGCACTCATCATAGCAATGGAAAGTATCACCAGCATTGTAATGGGGAAACTCAGCGACTGTGCCTCCCGCATGTCTTCGTTTACAGCGCTGCCAATGGCTCCATAAAGGGATGAATAGAAAAAGAACCCTGCAAGGAAGTAAAAACCAAAGCAAAACAGAATTAAGGGAAGATTTACACTCGAAAAAATGTTTTGCATGCCGCCTACCACTTGTGCAGTCATACCGTCTGCATTACCGGTGGCTTTTCCAATATTATAAATGATCAGGACAAAGGCTATCCATAAGAAAAACTGTGTTAATGCTACCAATCCAATACCTATAATCTTTCCCAGCATCATTTGAAAGGGTTTTACAGAAGAAACCAAAACTTCAGCAATCCGGTTTGTTTTTTCTTCCATTACTCCCATCATTACCTGTGAACCATAAATAAGCAAGATGAAGTATATCAGGAAACCTGATACATAGCCTATGCCTTCAGCAATATTCACATTGGCTTTTTCGTCTTTGATATTTTTTGCTTTTAGTCCTACCCGGCTGGCTGCCAGAATTTTTTGCTTCTCGCTGTCTAATTGAAGACTGTCGTTTTTTACCTGGTTCCAGATACGGTTCAATTTTGCTTCAACCAGGGCGGTAGATCCGCTGCCGTATGATTTGTTGGATTTAAAAAACAAGCTATCAGTACCGGTTTGCCAGTTTATTGGCGGAATGACGATATAACCATCAAAACCTTCGGCCTGGTGGTCTTTGATTACTTTTCGGGCATCTTCATTTTTTACCAATAATAAAGTGGAACTTTTGTCCAAGGAGTTTTGAAAGGCCAGTTCGTCGGCCCCAAAAAAGCCGGAAGAATCTATTACAGCCACTTTCAGGTTTTGTACACTCTCTTTAGCTATGTAGGTCATTCCGAAAATGAGCAGCAGGTAAAGGATAGGGAATAATAAGGTAGAAATAATAAAGGTTTTCTTTCTGACCCTTGTCAGGTATTCCCTTTTTATGATGATCCATGTTTTTTTCATACAAGTATTTTAATGGGTGGCTATTGTGTTACTTTCTGAAACTGCCGGGAGGTAGGTGTGCCTTCCACCAGTTTGATGAAAATGTCATTTAAGGAAGGTAATAGCTCGTTAAAGGAATGGATGCTAACGCCATTTCCTAACAGGTGTTTAAGTACATCATTCGGGGTATATCCGTTTTTTATTCGTACTACATAGGAGTGATCTTTTGTGCCTGCAATTTCAAAAGGTGAATTATTATCAGCTTCAATGTTCATATTATCTGTCCCTATACTGAAGAGGTTTTCTTTAAAGTCCTGTTTCACCTGTTTTACGGATCCATCCAGTATTTTTTTGCCTTTATTCACCAATACTATATGATTGCAGATTTCTTCTACCTGCTCCATCCGGTGCGTACTGAAAATAATAGTGGAGCCTGATTGGGCCAGTTTAAATATCTCATCTTTAATGAGGTTACTGTTTACCGGGTCGAGGCCGCTGAATGGCTCGTCGAGTATGATGAGTTTGGGTTCATGGAGTACAGTTGTTACAAATTGCAGTTTTTGCCCCATTCCTTTGGAAAGGTCCTCTACTTTCTTATTCCACCAGGTTTCCATTTCAAACCGTATGAACCATTTTTTTATTTTTTCCATTGCCTCTTTATGGCTCAACCCTTTTAGTTGTGCCAGGTACATCGCCTGTTCACCGATTTTCATTTTTTTATATAGGCCTCTTTCTTCCGGCATATACCCGATATACGCCACATCATTAATCGGATCAAATTTTTTTCCGTTAAAAAAAATGTTGCCGGCATCGGGGTAAAATATTCCGGTAATCATCCTTATTAATGTCGTTTTACCGGCTCCATTTGGCCCCAGCAGACCAAATATCTGCCCCTGTTCAACTGTAAGGCTTATATCGTCTACGGCTTTTTGAGTGGCAAAATATTTCCTGAGATTTTGTAATTCTAGTATTGGCATATTCCGGGATTGTTGTGTAAAATTAGTTGTTGACCGGATACATAGTAAAAAGCAATTCTTAACAATGGGTAAATGGCTAAAATAATGTGTGAACGGAATAGCACTTTTGCTGCAATCAATAAAAGCCTTCAGAGACCGAAGGCTTTTTGCGGGCAGCGAGTTGTAAAAGGTTATTTTATTTTGATGAGTTGCTCTTTGATGGTATTGTTGTTTTGAGTAATGGTAAGCAGGTAAGCGGCAGCAGGCAGACGGTTAAGGTTATCCATTCTCAGCTGGTTGATTCCCTTTGCGGGTATGAACCATTTTTTTTGCAGCAGTGATCCGCTGTTGCTGTAGAGGGCAAGCGTCATGGGTTGTGTATCCGTTGCAAAGACGGATACGGTGAAAGCATCGGAGAAAGGAACAGGA
>DASUDW010000161.1:0-3792 GCA_036275415.1 Chitinophagaceae bacterium
ATTATGCCATCTTCCAATCTGCGGGTCTTGCATACGCCAACCAAAATCGGTTAATTCTAACCCGCTTTCATCGGAGAACTCTTTAGATTGTAGTTCTTTGCCATTATACTTTAGCTTGTTCTCTTTTCCGAAGTTGAGTGCTTTAGAAGACATTCCACTCATCATTAACCCGAACGGATAAACATCTCCCTCTCAAAGAACTTTTATGCAATTTACAAAAGAGTAATACGAAAAACGGACGGGCATGGGCAGAAAAGTTTACATATGGTGCGGCGGAGACGCTGGGCGGAAAAAAAACAAATCAGTGCCGGAAAAACCAGCCCTTTAAATCATTAATTTAATCCATATCGCTGAGAACTGCTAATGTGATACATTATATTTTCAATGAACAGAATACTCCGAAGAACGTGAAGGGGTATGCCCTCATCTTAATGAAGCATCTGCCCAAGCACTTTATGGAGTACCTATTTTGTTACATTACGACTTCGCTCCTATAGAACTCCCAATTCTAACTACAATCAATATAAACAATGCAGCCATAAGGCTACCTAGCATTGGATTGAGTAACTCTTTAACTGGATTAGCAAAGATTAACCAAAAGGCTGCTGTAAGCAAAACACTAATAATAGAATTTAATTGAGTAAGCGATATTTTCTTTAACACTTTGGCTCCAAATATCATAAGTAATATATAGGGAAGAATGACAATAATGCCTTTAGAGAAAGAATAATAATAACCTATACCCATTACCAATTCGGGAACACCTTCCCCTGAGGTATCAAAATCCATGTAGGGAATTCCAAATTTTGCTAACAACACCATTATGATGACTTCAAGAATAATCTGAGTCAAAAAAAGAATCAAAATTTTAGATACTATTTTCATGTTTAATTTTCCTCTTCGGTGTTTTTTGTCTCGTTAAATTTTACAACAGGTCCTTTTTTTGCACTTTTGCTATTCCCCTTATAATTATACTTGTGTTCCATTGGAGGAAAAAGAGAAATCGGGCTTTCGCCTGACTCTATAGGATTACGATTAAACAATAAGAAACTATTGCCTTTATCATCCGTTACCCATAGTTCAAAAGCAGGAAAACCATCTGTTGAACCCTTCACACTGTATTTAAAAGAGCCGTCTTCATTAGGAGTAATCGTGAAATCAATAATTCCATCAATTGCAGGAGCAAAAGCAACCAATTTATTTTTTGCATGTGTGTCAAACTTAATAAAAGCATCGTCTGCTCCTTTTTCAAAAGCATCTACATTTCCCTTAACAGTACCTGCCTTTCCCGGTGTTGATGATGTTAATGGTTCGCCATTCTTATCTAAACCCGTCGTACTTGCTGCGTAGTTTTGTAACAGACTCATTTTATCGTTATCAAAGTCTACCTGAACACTTTGCGAAGTCCTGTAGCTACTTGCATTAGCCTGATACTCTCTTCGATTGTCTCCAGCAAAATGTTTATCATTTCGAGTGGGGTCAGGATTACGAACTTTTTCTTGAGGTATAAATGACCTAAATGTTACAATGTATTTTTCAAGCCCTTCTAAGTCTATAGCTCTTATTACATCATTTTCTGCGTAAGCATATGTACTATTATGGACATATTGAACAGCTAACGGATCAATTTGAACAAAACGTCCGATCTGTGGGTCGTGGTTCCTAAATCTAAATTGATACCAATTTAATCCAAAATCGTCATCCAATTCCTGTGAAACAAATTTTTTCTTATTTTCTGCCGCCCCATTCAATGCCTTACTACTTATTCCACTAATCGTTAATCCGAACGGATAACAATCCCCCTCTCAAAGAACTTTCATGCAATTTACAAAATAGGAATATGAAAAATGAGTAATATTATACTTCAGTTTCATATCGGCGTGGAAAGATAGGTGATAAAGAATACGCCGTCTTGTTCTGTTATTTGTCTTTTTACAGGCAATGGCTAATTTACAGCATTCTGCAATGATTGTACGGCGAGTGCCACAAAGCCAACTCACTAGGCCATCCGACACTCGCCTGTGAAGTGCAACGGACACTCGGGCGGGAAGAAAATAGCCTTTAGAAATCCTAATCAACATAAGGCCTTTCCTCGTATTTCTTTTGGTATTGTGTTGTAAATTGGAACATTTATCATTGTACGATAATTGTTCCAATTTGCTAAATCTTTCAAATCAAAATACTTTTTTATATCCAAATTATTTCTTCGACAGAATTCCATTGCAGTCCTTATTTCAATCCCAATTTGGGTATTAACCACAGTATTTTCTAGATGCTTTACTTGTTCATGAGTACAAGGTGCATCACTCGACTCTTTAATATTTCTGATAACATACCACTCTTTAATTGTGGATTCATCCTCAATTAAAGGAGAAGCTTGATATGAATACTTAAAGTCAGGAATTATCTTGTCATCTTCGGCAATTAGAACTCCTTTAAACTTCCAAGCTCCTTTTCCTCTTGTATTTGGAAGCCATGCCATTCTCCTAGCTCCAAATAACCAATCTTTCTCTTTTAATATACTAATATCGGTTATAGGCTCTTCTACAACATGATCATAAACTTTTGCAAGTACTCCATCAAATTCCCTAATATACCTAAAATCGAGTATCTTACAATATCCATATCCCAAATCTAACGGCACTTTAAATTGCAATATACTTCCGCTAATAAATTCTTTTTGACTCATAATAAATTATTGCCACTTGAATAATTCTTTCCAATTAGGAATATTCTCATTAAGCCAATTTAGGCCTGCGTCTTTGTATACCTGCTTAACGGCAGCGTTTATTTTATTTGAAGTTTGTAGTAAACCTCCATTAAGATCAAGTATTGCCTGCTCTACACCCAATGCTGTCGCATTATCAGGTAAATTGTCTAAATGTCTGATAATTTCTGCCCCAATATCCTCCGCTTCCTTTGTAGAGTATCTCTTTTTTAATGATCCTTTCGCCTTTCCAATATAAAGTTTTAATCTTCCATTTACCTTTTTTATATGCCCTATAGACTAACCATTTGTTTAAAACAAATTTAGTTGCTTTTCGGACCCCAGCCCTTGATCCTACATCTGGCATTGTAAATTCAGTATAACCAGGATGTGGAGTTCCGTCAGGCAAAAATTGAAGGTACCCTTTACTGTCAACTAATATTCCATTCCATTTGCGTTGACCTGAAAAAAGTGAATGGAAAAAACCAATAGGCTGAAGTACTTGTCCATTTTCGGTATCTAAGTATTTGTATGTGCCAATTACGGTCACCGCTGGGAGAGTTATTGTATCACTTGCCAATCCGAATGGGTCGTTAAGGAGAATTGGGTTATTATTGGCATATCCATAAAGAGTTAAATCCTCAAATGATTCAGACATTGGGTCAATCTGCCAAAACCTCCCTAACTGCGGGTCAAGACTTCTGAAGTTTGTTTCATAAAGATTTATATCAAACGCTGTGTTTAATTCGGTTCCATCATTGAATTTATATTTATTCTCTGGATTCCCAAAGGCAAGTGCCTTCGAAGATATTCCCGCCATTGTCAACCCGAACGGATAAAAATCCCCCTCTCAAAGAACTTTTATGCAATTTACAAAATAGGAATATGAAAAATGAGTAAGATTATACTACAGTTTTATAACGGCGTGGAACGAAAAGTGATAAAGAATACGCCGTCTTGTTCTGTTATATGTCTTTTTACAGGCATTTGCTAGGATTGTACGGCGAGTGCCACAAAGCCAGCTCACATCGCCATCCGACACTCGCCTGTGAAGTGCAACGGACACTCGGACGGGAAGAAATGTT
>DASUDW010000162.1:0-11178 GCA_036275415.1 Chitinophagaceae bacterium
TGTTTCATTTTCCAGCTCTGTAGGGAATGGACCACCGCCTACACGGGTACAATAGGCTTTTGTTACACCAATTACATCCCGGATATGACCGGGGGCAATACCCAGGCCACTGCAAACACCTGCAGAGATGGTATTGGAAGATGTAACAAAGGGGAATGTGCCGAAATCAATATCCAGCATACTGCCCTGTGCACCTTCTGCCAGAATTTTTTTGCCTTCCTTTATTTTTTGATTGATAAAATATTCCCCGTTGACAATGTTCAGTTGCTTAAGGAATTCCACAGCCTCAAAGAACTCTTCCTCCCATGCGGAAATATCTTCCTGGAAATTATAATTATCCAGCAGACGTTGATGTTTTAACCGTAACTTAATATACGAAGTGGTGAAATTCTTATCCAGCAGATCCCCTACTCTTAATCCGTTCCGGCCGGTCTTGTCCATATATGCAGGACCAATTCCTTTTAAGGTTGAACCGATTTTTTGTTGCCCTTTGGATAATTCAGCAGCCTTGTCCAAAGCCCTGTGAGTAGGTAAAATAAGATGGGTACGTTCTGCTATAAACAGGTTTTTACGGAGATCTATTCCAAAAGAAGCTACGGTATCACATTCCCTTTTTAACGTTACAGGATCCAGCACCACGCCGTTACCAATCAGATTGATGATACCATCATGAAAAACACCTGATGGTATTTGATGCAACACAACTTTTTTATCTTTTACATATAAGGTATGACCGGCATTGGGGCCGCCCTGAAAACGGGCTACTACATCGTAATCTCTCGCAAAGAAATCTACAATTTTACCTTTTCCTTCATCACCCCACTGAAGACCAAGAATTACATCTACCATCTATTTTAATTTTTATACTTTAAGTCTATTATTATACATACTATAAAGATATTTGAACCACACAGGCACATAGAAACATAGATTTTCGCATAGGCCCTATTAAATTACCCAATTATTCATCTGCCAACTGAGCAAATAAATTATTGACGAAGGTTTTTTGTCCTTCTTTAAAAATATTGGTGCTGCAAAAATTAATAATAAGTCCTTTTGGCATTTCTAACATCTGCATATAGGATAATAAAGTTGCTTGATGAATAGGTAAAATGTCCTCCTGGGCTTTTAGTTCGACACATAGTATATCTTCAACCAACAGATCCAGCCGAAGTTCTGAATTGAGTTCCAACCCCTTATAATTAAGCGGTACCCAAAATTGGCTTTTATATCTTAGACCTTGCAATTCAAACTCTTTTATTAAACACTTTTCATAAACAGACTCCAATAATCCGGGTCCAAGACTTTTATGAACTTCTATAGCACAGCCAATAACCTTATATGTTAAATCGTTTAAATATTTTTTTGTCACCCTCATTTTCGCTTTGTGAAACCCTATGTTCCTAAATGCCTATGTGGTTCAAAAATTAACCCGGCTGTTCTTAATTAAACTTAAATAATAATGGACGGGCAAAAATACGGGTTCAAAAAAAAGCCACCGAATTAATTCCGGTGGCATAGTCATTTTTTTATACCCGATATATTCAGATTATTTACCTGATAAGTGTTACAGTGCCTTTTTTATTGATTACCCTGTTATCATCTGTAACTGCCTGTATCATCCAGACATAAGTGCCGGAGGGCTGCTCTGTTCCGTTTAACTTTCCATCCCAGCCTTCATGTAAACGACCAGTGGAAAACAGCAATTGGCCCCACCGGTTGTAAACCCGGAAATAATTCAAAGACTTAATTCCCACCGGGAATGGTGTAAACCGGTCATTTCTGCCATCTCCATTTGGTGTAAAGCCGGTTGCTACATAAATATCCGGGCCTTTATACACCCTAACCCGTACATATCCTTCACCCTTACAGCCGCCCTGAGTGGTAGCAGTAACCTGGTAAACCCTGTCATCCCCAATTTGCCCGATAGTTACAACAGGATTGTTAATCCTTACATCACTGAGACCGGTGGAAGGTGTCCACAAAAATTGATTCGCATCCGTGTCAGAAGGAATCGCCAGCAATTGTATCTGGTCACCGGGATAACCAATGGTATCGTAAGGGAAAGTATTGATCTTAATCGGCGGTGTTACATCAATGGTAACATTATCTGTTGTCAAAGATGGACAACCATTAGCATCTGCAATGATAGAAAGTGTATAGGTAATATCCTTTACCGGTGTTGAAATCGGATTTGCAATGTTCGTATTACTGAGATTCGTTGAAGGAGTCCACTGATATTGAACACCCCCCGAAGCCTGTAACTGATACGTTTGTCCATAACAAATATATCCATCAGGTCCGGCATTGGGTATTGGGGCTGGGTTGACATTAACTACCACTGTATCGTTAGCAGAACAACGGCCCAGGGTAGCAGTAACCACATATTGTGTTGTCACAACCGGATTGGCCACTGGATTTGCAATGGTTGTATTGCTTAAAGCTGTAGCAGGGCTCCACAAATACTGTGTGGCATTCGATACCAGGTTCAGTTGAGCGGTACTGCCCTCACAAATAGTGGGGTCTGTTTGTGGAGTCAAATTCAGGTTGTTGGATAATCCGACAGTAGTATTAAATGTGGCTGTACATCCCAAGTTATCTTTTACCGTAACCGTATAATTACCCGGTGCCACATTAAAAATATTGGAAGATTGGAAGGTGGTTCCATCCAATGAATATTGATAGCTGGTATTGCCACCTGTTGCGGTAACAGTAATTATACCGTCATTGCCCCCATCGCAACTGGCATTTGTATTTGCAGATGAAGCTGTCAAAAGGGCCGGCTGAGTAACTGTTACATTCCTCGACAAAATACAACCGTTTCCGTCCTTAATCTCTATGGTATAATTGCCGGCACCTACTGTAAATACATTTCCGGGCTGCCAGGTAGTTCCGCCGTCTATTGAATACTGATAAGGCGTTACGCCACCAGAAGCAGTAATGGTTATTGTACCGTTCGGATCTCCATTACATATAGCTGCTGTAGTGGCTTCAACCGATGACATGGCAGTCGGTTCATTGATCGTAATGCTGAGGTTGTTGGCACAACCATTTGCTTCACGATAATAAACAGTATAGGTACCTGCCACCAACCCATTGAATACAGGACTGGTTTGCCAGTTTACATTATCCAGTGAATATTCATATGGGGCAGTACCGGCTGCTGGTTGTGTTACAGTAATTGTTCCGGTAGCACCGCCGTTACAGAGAACGTCAGTTTTAGAAGCCGTGGTAGTAAGTACCGGGCCCGCTGCAACTATGCCGGTGTATAAAGTGGAAACACATCCGGTGGGTATATCCGTTACCTGAACGGTATGGCTGCCAGCAGTAAGATTGATAAATGTATAAGGAGAAGCTCCTGGTATGAAAGGTCCTCCGTCCAGCGAATAACTATAAGGACCTGTGCCATTGGTAGGTGTTACCGTAATTGTACCATTGCTGGCGCCGCTACAGGTAGTAGCTGCCGGTGCAACCGTAGCTGCCAATACCGGACCTGCAGAAATGGTAAAATTAATAGTACTGCTCACACATCCGCTTGAATTATCTGTTACCACCACTGAATGAGGTCCTGTTGCCAGGTTGTTAAAGATGGTGGAGGTTGCTCCCGTTTGAGTTACCGTTCCGTCTAATACAAAAGTGTAAGGACCCGTGCCGTTGGTGGGTGTAATCGTAACACTGCCATTGCTGGCGCCACTGCAGGTAGTTGCAGATGGAGCTGCGGATGCAACCAGGGCAGGTCCGGCAGGAACAGTAATATTTAATGTATTACTTAAACAACCGGAAGGGTTATCTCTGATTACAACTGTATGAACACCGGCTGTAAGCCCAGTAAATGTGGTGGAGGTGGCTCCTGTTTGTATGATGGTGCCATCCAGTGTAAAAGTATATGGGCCCGTACCATTGGTAGGTGTTACTGTAATAGTACCATTTGAGCCTCCGGCACAACTTGTTCCGGTTGCCGAATTTGATGCTGTTATAGAAGAGCCATTGGTAACAGTTCTGTTTAACACCCTGGTACATCCTACGTTATCCCTGATGGTAATAGTATACGTTCCTGCTGCCAAACCTGTAAACACATTGGATGCCTGTGGCGGGTTGGCACCTAACTGGTAAGTATAAGGAGCTACCCCTCCTGAAGCAGTTACAGTGATTGATCCGTTCGTTGCACCGGCACATGAGGTGGGTGTAAAAGATGTGGAACCAGTTACTCCGGTACCACTGGTAACGTTTATTGATATAGTATTAGTAACACAATTATTTACGTCTTTTACCACTACTGTATGGTTCCCTGCGGGCAGGTTTGTAAAAGTAAACGGAAGTGCACCTGGCACAAAGGCTCCTCCATCCAACGAAAATTGATAAGGAGCTAAGCCGTTTGTTGATGTTATAGTAATTGTACCGTTACTTACACCGGCACAGGAAGTGGCAGTAAAGGAAGTAACTGCAGAAAGATTTCCAATTAAACCAACCGTTACAGAATAAGATGAATTACAAGTATTATTTACATCCCTTATATACACAGTGTAAGTACCGGCAGCCAGGCCACTGAATGTAGAAGAAGTTTGCCAGGTACTATTATCTAAGGAATATTCATAAGGAGCAGTTCCGCCTGTTACGTTGGTTACATTTATTGTACCATTCGCAACTCCGCAAGAAGCTGAAGTTGTCACCGGCGTAGCTGCCAGGCTCGCAGAACGGTTGGCCCTGATTGTATCTGTTCCGAATATCTCTACAGCAGGATCATCAAATTTTTCATATACAGACCTGATAATATAAGGTGTAATTGCTCCGGTCGGCGGACAAATATTTGGAAAAGATGCCAAAAGTTTACCAGTTGAATGAGGCGCTGTAGTTCCTGTCGCAAGTATATTTCCACCTATATCAAGCAACTCAACTCTTTTTAGAAGGGATGTACCTGCAGAAGGTACAAAACGCCAGCTTTCATTCATACCCACAGCCCCCCAGGGAGGATTAGCCATAGCTGCCCTGCCCGGAGCCATCATTCCTTGCGTCATATTCCAGTCCTGAATACCCAGAATGGCCCTGCCGCTGTTCCATGTGTTGCAAATTTGTTTACTGAATACATTTACCTCTATAATACCGGTTGACTCATATAAAATAATCTGGTGGGTATTTTCAATTAATGAAGTACAAGAGAATAATGGAACCCTATAGTAACTGAGTATCCATCTCCTGTGCGGAGCAGTACCCCAAACCTGGTACTGGATTCGCTGTGTCGGCTGAGCCACATTAGGATTCAGGTCATGATTGGGCCCCATGATCATCGCCCGGTCATACGCAGTGCTGGGCAGATCATTACCAATCGGCCAAGATGCATAACCACCTGCATTTGAAACGTCAAAACTTAAATATCCGTTAGTACTCGCTACAAGTGTATTATATACTGATCCATAAAAGGAAAACGGAAAACCAATATTTATCACACCGCTGTAAGTGTCATCAATTGTTATTGATGCAGGCTGCCCGGCCGGATCATTAGGCTGCAGGTAAACCGGAAAACAAGGATTGGCCGGATATGAGTTCGTAGGGTTAAGTGTATAACTATTCGATTGCTTGCGGATATCCGGGATGATACCGGTTATGGTAAAACATTGACTTGGCGGACAACCCGGAAGCAATGTATCCCTGGTACAATTAAAAGAGAAACTCTGCCCTGAACCCATAAAGGGCAAAAAGGAAAAAAGAAAAGCCACCATTGCCGGGGCAGTTGTCTTCAGCCGGTGTAAAATCATAATCAGTTATAATTGAAAATTATCAGTGCCAAACCGGCGGTTAAGTTAAACAAAATTCAGGGGTTACCCGAATAATAATGCCTTGATTTTGCACAAGAATCAGGAAGGTATGTCCTCCATATCGTAGCGTTCTACCGATTCAATACCTTTTAACGCAAGGAGCTTTTGTACCAAATTGTCAAGCTCTTCTTTATCATGTACATAGAGCTTAATATTGCCTTCAAACAATCCTTCCCTTGCCTCAATGGTCAGGGCAGAAATGTTGATCTTTAAATCTCCGGATATAAGGTTAGTAATTTTACTTACCACTCCTACATCATCCAATCCCACAATCTTTATTCCGGTAAGGAATGAAATCTCCTTGTTCTTGGCCCACTTCGTTTTTACTACCCGGTGCCCGTAACTGGCCAGCAGTTTAGCTGCATTAGGACAATTGGAGCGATGAATGGTTAATCCCTTACCGGTAGTTACAAAACCAAAAACATCATCGCCGGGTATGGGGTTACAGCATTTAGCGAGGTTGTAAACAATCTTATCGCTGCTTTCCCCGAAGATCACCAGTTCAGCATCTTTTTTACCAATATGCGGTATGAATTCATGTTTTTCCGCCAGTTGTTTTACCGGCTTCGGCGCCTCAATACGGTCACCTATGACTTTGAAATCCTTTAATTCTTTAAGATCAATATTCTTTATGGCAACCTGGTAAAATAGGTCCAAGTTGGAAGGGAGTTTATACCAGTGTACAATCTCATCGATATTGTGCTGTGACATTGATGCACCCAGCCCTTCGAGTTTGCGCTGTACGGCATAGCGGCCTTCATCAGAAACCTTTCGTTTTTCTTCCTTTAGCGCATCTCTTATTCTGCCCTTTGCTTTGGAAGTAACTACAAATCCCAGCCAGTCTTCTGAAGCCTTTTGTTTGTTGCTGGTAATAATCTCTACCTGGTCGCCGCTGTGCAGTTTGTGGCTGATCGGCACCAGTTTATGGTTCACTTTGGCCCCGATGGTCTTCACCCCGATAGCACTGTGAATGGCAAAGGCAAAATCAAGGGCAGTAGAACCTACCGGCAACATCTTTACATCCCCTTTAGGAGTATAAACATATATTTCCTCTGTCAGAAAACTTGTCTTAAAATCCTGCAGGAAATCAATACTGTCGGTTTCCTGGTTATGTATCACTTCCCGAATCTGGTGAAACCATTTATCAAAACGGCTCTCATCGGTTGTACCCTCTTTATACTTCCAGTGGGCAGCCAGCCCTTTTTCAGCAATTTCATTCATACGCCGGGAACGTATCTGTACTTCCACCCATTTTCCCTGCGGGCCCATTACTGTTGTGTGCAATGCTTCATATCCGTTCGCTTTGGGATTACTCAGCCAATCCCTTAACCTTTCCGGCGAAGGATTATATTCATCAGTGATCATTGAGTAAACTTTCCAGCAATCCTCTTTTTCTTTTTCCGGGACCGAATCCAATATTACCCGTATGGCAAAAAGATCATACACTTCTTCAAACTCTACTCCTTTTTTCTTCATTTTGTTCCAAATGGAGTGGATGCTTTTGGGCCTGCCATAAATTTCACCGGGCAGATTGGCTTTCGTAATCTTCTCTTTGATGGGCTTTATGAACTCATTGATATACTTGGTTCGTTCCTTTTTTGTTTCGGCCAGTTTACGGGCAATATCCTTGTACACATCCGGTTCCATATATTTCATGGCCAGATCTTCCATCTCAGTTTTAATGGTATACAATCCCATTCGATGGGCAAGCGGTGCATAGATATACACCGTTTCTGAGGAAATCTTAAGCTGTTTCTCTCTCTTCATACTGTCGAGGGTCCTCATATTGTGCAGCCTGTCTGCTAACTTGATGAGAATTACTCTTGGATCATCTGTAAGCGTCAGGAGTATTTTTTTAAAATTCTCTGCCTGCTGAGAAGCATTCACATCAATTACGTTGGCTATTTTAGTTAGGCCATCAACAATTTTAGTGATCTCCTCCCCAAACTCCCTTCTTACGTCATCCAGCGAAATATCAGTATCCTCTACCGTATCATGCAATAATGAGCAAATGGTAGACCGAACCCCCAGGCCAATTTCTTCCACACAAATTTTAGCAACAGCTATGGGATGCAGGATATATGGCTCACCGCTTTTGCGGCGCATGGTTTTGTGCGCCTCAGCGGCCATTTCAAAAGCAGTACGAATAAGATTTTTATCTCCCGGTTTTAATTTAGCTTTTACCACCTTCAGAAGGGATCGGTATTCCCGGAGAATAAGTTTTTTTTCTTCTTCTTCGTTCAGATTATATTTCGGTATCTGCGCTACAGTATCCATCGTCTACGAATTTACAATTTTTGGCTAAGAGTTTAAAAGGGGAAAAAGAGAAAAGGAGGTAACAAGTTTTTATTTTACTTATTACCTCCTTTTCCCGTTTAAATGCTTAGCCTACTTCAAAAAATCATAACGCAGCAATATTTCATGACCATTGGCTCCACGATCGTATACACTTAATGGTGTGTTGAAAATATCGAAACAATATCCAATAGTAAGTTTCTTCTGCACTTTCACCCCGGCTGAAATCATCCAGCTTTGCCTGGCCCTTAATGAAAGGCCCCACCAAAAAATATCATTATGCTCTACCCTGGCCCCACCCTGGAATTCCAGCGGGGCATTGGGCAGGTATATGAACAAAAAGTTCGGAATAATACGGGTATTGCCATCCACATTCCATTTGTAACTTCCATGCAGATAATAGTGGCGGTACAACCTGCCTTCTTCTGTCGGTGTCAAGTTCCCTGAATAAAAGTTCAGTTTTGTTTGTATCAACTGGCTAACTGAGGCACCCAACTGGAGTTTTTTACCTGTATAAGCAACACCAAAACCGGCATCTGCTTTAAACCGGCTTTCTGCACTAGCCAGCACCGGATCATTTCCGAGTGTGGCAGACAATTTAGCTTTATCAAGTGCAAACTGCTGCAGCCTTGCTTCAATACCCAAAGAGAATCTGGCATCATTGGCCATTTTTACATGATAAGCGTATGCCATTTGGCCACCCGTTCTACGGGTGGGCCCGGTTACATCGTTATACAAATAAGCGCCAATACCTATTTTGGCATTCTGCAAATAACCGGAACCAAACACAGTAGTTGTTTGCGGTGCGCCACTGATACCATCCCATGTTTTACGATATGAGGCCCCTATCACAGTATGTCCTGCACTTCCTGCTGTGGCAGGGTTAAAAAGGCTTCCATGCATATCATATAATGAAGCAGTCATTAACTGTTGGGACTGTACCCCACCTGCCACTACAGAAAGTAAAAACAGGATAGATATTTTTCTTTTTAGCATTATCTTATTGTTCATGTTGGTTGCTTTTTAAAACTTAACGAAGAATAGTTACATCACCTTTTAGTACCTGGCGCCTGCCATTGATAAGTCTGAACTCCAGAACATAATAATAGGTGCCATCTGGCAATGGTTTGCCTTTATAGGTTCCATCCCAGGTATTATCATAATTATTTGCCTCAAACACCCTTGAACCATACCGGTTGAAAACCTGGGCCCTTACACCAATCAGGCAATTGCCGTTGGTGATGAGCCATCTGTCGTTGATACCATCACCATTTGGTGTGAAAGCATCCATCGGTTTAATACAGTAGGGAACCACTGTAATCGTCATCTGGTCGCTGGCCAAACAGCCCTGCGGAGAGGTAACTGTAAGTGTATAGGTTGTTGTTGCTTGCGGGGTTGCAGTTGGATTAAGAATTGAAGCTGAACTAAGACCTGAAGATGGTGTCCATACATAACTTCCTGCCGAAGCAGTGGCAAACATCTGGTATACATCACCGGTAATGATGGTGGCATCAGGCCCGGCATTGGCAGATGCACCTTCAAATACTACAACCGTTACCTGGCGTTGTATGGTACATGAACCGAGTGTACCTGTTACAGTATATGTAGTAGTGCTTTGCGGTGTAAGAACCGGATTGGCAATTGCAGGATTGCTCACACCGGTAGTTGGTGTCCAGGCAAAAGAGGTAGCATTACTGGTAACAACCGGCGAGAATGAAGCACCCCGGCAGATGCTTCCGCCGTTGATGTTACTAATGGTCAAATTATTCGTGAATGTGATTGTTACCTGTTGTGAATCGGTACATAGTGTTACAGGGTTCCTGGTAACAACAGTATAGTTCCCCGCTGCTAAACCAGTAAATGTATTTGAAGATTGATAACTGGCGCCTCCATTGATGCTGTATTGATAAGGCGGAGCACCTCCTCCTGAAGCCGTAATAGTGATGGACCCAGTAGTGGTACAATTGGCATCTGTTTTAGCAACTGTTTGTATCAGCGTATTAACAGGTGCCAGGGTGACTGACTGATTGGCACGACAGTTAAGGGCATCCTTTACCACCACATTATATGTACCGCCGGCAAGCCCGGTAAAGACATTGGATGTTTGAAAAGTTGTACCCCCATTGATACTATATTCTAACGGCGGAGTACCGCCTGTGGCTGTAATGGTAATGCGGCCATCCGGTGTACATGTTGGGTCAACCTTTACAATTGAGGTTATGGAGGGAGTAAGTTTTTTCACAAATACAGTATCTGTAAAAATTACATCATCCGGACCGTTACAATTAGTATAAGCTACTCTCAACACATAAGCAGTACTGTCTGCTGTAGGGCAAACATTAGGGAAATTTAAGTTAAGTTCACCGGGACCCGTAGTACTGGTGTCCCCAGTAGCCACAACGGTTCCGTTTACCAACAACTGAGCACTCTTAAATCTTGGCACACCAGCACTGGGAATAAAACGCCAGCAAGAGTCCATTGCAGTGGTACCCCATACGGTGGCATTTTTACCGGCAGCAGCAATTGCATTGGTTCTGGTGCCATCTTGCATACCAAGAATCGTCCGCCCCCCATTCCAACCTGTGCAGAAAGGTTTGTCTTTAATATACACCTCCACTATTCCTGTTCCTTCATATAGTACCATTTGATGTGTGGCCCTGGGAGTGGTACAGGAAGATCCGAAATAGGGTATGTCATTATAGCTGGCAATAAACCTTCTGTTAGGAGACACCCCTTCGACCCTCCATTCAATTTTTTTATTAGGAGAAGATAAATTGGGGTTGATGTCATGATAGGGGCCGAATATCATGTTGGGTGCATATGTTGTTGAAGGAATTGCTCCTGTTGTGCTTATTGAATAGCCACTACCTGTATTTGCCCTGCTGATATCGAAAGAAAGCGCTGAATTGGAACCCATGATCAACGATGAAAAATTATTCCCGTAATAACAAAATGAAAAACCCGGGTTGATTATATTGCTCCAACGGTCATCAATATAAATTTCGGTAGGAATATTACCTGCTGCCGTTGTATAAGCAAAAGGAATATAAGCCGGATTGGTGATGACATA
>DASUDW010000163.1:0-3969 GCA_036275415.1 Chitinophagaceae bacterium
AATGTATGGAATACATCCAGCAGGATGAGTGCATTGAGGTGACGCCGAATTTTATCCGTATGAGAAAAGTGGTATTGAATGTGGAGGAGAGAAAGAAGGTGCAGAAGAAGATGGAAGCGGATGCGGTATAACTGATCGAAATTTCAACTTATTTATTACAGCAAATACTTTCGGGTATTTGCTGTTTTTTTACATTTGTCTTCATGCCGGACATAGCTTCACAAACCAACGATCTTTTACATCAATACTTTGATAAAGTGCTGGTGATGACGGTCCCCCGTTTTAAAGAAAGGCATGAAAGGGTTAAAGAAAGACTGGCCGGAATCAATTTCGAATTCTTTTTTGGTGCTGATAAAAATGAGCTGGATGAAAAATCTATTCATCATGTTTATCATTACAAACCTGAAAACACATTAGCTGTCAGGCAGGTTTTCCCAGCGCTGAACAAAGGTGAGATAGCCTGTTCGCTTTCTCACCGGATGATCTACCAGGCCATGCTGGATAATAACTGGCAACGGGTGCTGATCTTTGAAGACGATGTAGTGCCGGATTATACAACACTGCCCATGCTGGCCAATTGCTTAAAGGAATTACCGGCTGACTGGGAGCTCTTTTACCTCGGCTACCTAAAAAATGAAAAAGCAACCTTCGGTAAAAAGCTGAAAATATTCTGGTATAAGATAATGGCGATGTTAGGTATGAGCCGGATGCCTGCTTCAATGCTCAATAATGTTTTACCAAGGCCATTCAGCAGTTGTCTCATGAAGGCGGGCTTTCATGATTGCACCCATGCATATGCAATCAGTTTGAAAGGTGCCAAAAAACTACTGGAAATACAAACACCGGTTCAATACAGGGCCGATAACCTGTTGTCGGTAATGGTGCTGAAAGGAAAAATGAAGGCATTTATTAGCAAAGCAAATCTGTTCAACCAGGAAATTTTCTCCGATATTACCAACAAATCCTACGTTCGTAAAGATCCAAAGCTTAATACCGAATGATTCCCAATATTCTTCATTTTATTTTTGGAATGGCCGAAGATTTCGGAGGTAAGCCTTTTTCGTTTGCTCATTACTTGTCTGTTAAGTCTGCTGTAGAGCTGAATAAATCCGATGTAGCTTATTTCCACTACCAGTTTGAACCAGAAGGAGAATGGTGGGAACGGGCCAAACCATTACTGACGCTGAACAAACTAAGTGCCCCTGATTCTTTCATGGGTCAGCCTTTGTACCATGTTGCCCATAAGGCAGATGTAATACGTTTGCAAATGCTCAAAGAAACCGGGGGGATTTACCTTGACCTGGACACTATCAGCGTTAAACCCCTGGCTGACCTTCTTGGTCATTCATTTGTGATAGGACAGGAATTAAAACCAGCATATGTTCCTAAAAACTGGCGCCAGCGATTGAAATTGAAAATAGGACTAAAAAAGAAACCTTCAGCGGGGGCCACCGGCCTATGTAATGCCGTACTGCTGAGTGAAAAGAACAGTGATTTTGTTAATCACTGGCTGAAAGAATACAAGACGTTTCGATCCAAAGGACGGGATAAATACTGGAATGAGCATTCAGTAATGGTGCCGGAAAGGCTGGCTGCTCTATACCCGGAGAGTATCACCCAGCTTAGTCCCTATGCCTTTCATTATCCTTTGTATGATGCAGCAGGTCTTCGGGCCATGTTTGAAGAAAAAAGGGAATTTCCCGGTGCATACCTGCACCATCTCTGGGAATCTTTTTCATGGAATGATTACCTTTCGAAACTAACTCCCGATATTGTGCAGCAAAAGGAAACAACTTATAATCTTATAGCTAGAAGGTTTCTTTAGCAAGTAAATAACCTCACATGAAAATAGGTTTTGCAGGCAGATGGAGTCCCCTGGACAAAAAATCCTGGAGCGGAACCTATTATTTCAGCTACAACGAAATAAAAAAATACGGCGAAGTTGAAATATTTCACTTCCCCTATCCAAAGTGGCTGTCAACTTACCTCATCAATGTTTATAAAAAGCCGCAAAACCTTTTAAGAAGGAATGTAGCTGTTGAATTTCTGAAAGACTATGCCCGGCATTACAGCCACAAACTGGAAAAGGAATTGCTTCGCCGTAAAGTAGATATACTTTTTGTGGCTTCTGCACCGCAGCTTTTTGCTTATGCGGATATTGATATCCCTGTTATTTTTCTGACCGATGGCACTTTTTACCAGATTCAGGGATACTATGATACCTGGAAAAATTTCGCACCCTTCAGTATCAGGCAGGGAATAGAGGTAGATAGGAGGGCATTTCTGAAAGCTACACATATCATGGCGGCATCAGACTGGGCAAAGGAATCTGCGATCAGGGATTATGGCGTTGCTTCCGAGAATATTTCAGTGGTACCTTTTGGAGCCAATCTTGAATATGTTCCGGCTGCTGATCAACTTGACTTTGATGCTGGTCGCCAATGCCGCTTACTTTTTTTTGGTGTAGAGTGGACAAGAAAAGGAGGAGATATTGCTCTTGAGGCGTACTGGAAGTTAAAACAAGAGGGAGTTAATGCAAAATTGTTGATTGTTGGCTGTGTGCCGCCTGCAACAATCGATGATCCTGATATAACAGTAATACCCTACCTGGATAAAAATAACCCGGCAGACTTTGAACGGATTAATGATATTTTATTAAACACCGATTTTATGCTGCTTCCTACCCGGGCGGAATGCGCCGGAATAGTTTTTTGTGAAGCCTCTTCCTATGGCATTCCTTCTGTTACTACTGATACGGGCGGTGTAAGTACCTACATAAAAAATGAAGTGAATGGCTTTACGCTTCCGCTGCAGGCTGGTCCCCGGGAATATGCGGATTGCATAAAAAAGATCATAAGTAATCCTCAATTATTGATCGACCTCAAGCACAGCACCAGGGATTATTACGATGAGACTCTTTCTTGGCAGGCATGGGGTGAAAGTTTTTATGAAATTGCCCAGGCCTGCCTTAAACAGGCTGCTGTCTGATCCCTAAAAGAACTGTACATTTGCTGAAATTTTTCAGGCAATGAGAAGGTGGGTTTTGAAATCAGTTTTTCTTCTTCTTTTTTCTTTATCGGCCATCGTTATGTCGGCCCAGTGCTCAATATGTACAAAAACTGCCCAGCAATTGGGTGAAAAACCTGCAAAAGGAATGAACTCTGGTATCCTTTATCTTGCCTTTATGCCCATGGCCATCATAGGCTACCTCGGTTTTCGCTGGTGGAAAAATAACAAGGTTGATCAGGCGGCAGTTTAATAATCTACAGTAATCCCCTGTAACCCATTCTAAAGGCATGCTTCAGGTGTGAGAGGAATGCAAAAGTCCTGTTCTTTTTATAATGAAAAATGAGGTTTCTGTTTTTCAGTACATAAAAGAACATATCGGGATGAAATTTCTTTCCGTCCATTTTTTTTAATATCCCGGCATATATAAGTAAGGAATCCTTCTGTTTAGCGAATGCCTGGTTAGAATGGCAGAAGGTTTCAATGAAATGGATCATCTGGTTTCTAAGCTGCTTGTCCCGTTCTTCCCTGTCTTTGATAGTTGTCAGCGTACGGGAACTGTTTTGCGAATGATTTCTGTGCCAGGTAAGAGTAAGAGGAATACAACCTATTGTACCGGCAGCAGCTGCATGCATACTCATCCACCAGTCATAATAAATATCAGAGGGAAATGGTACACAAAGCTGCAGCAGTTCTTTTTTAAACATACAGGCATGGCCATGAACCGGGCTGTTGAAAACCAGTTTATGAACATCGTCAATAGCTGTATACCGCACTTTTGGGGCCTCGGTTCTTCCTTTAAAGTCATCATTAACAAAATTTCCGGAAAGAGAATAAACGAATGATGAACCGGCAGGCCAGGTTTTCATTATTAACTCAATCTTATTTTTTTCCCATACATCATCCTGGTCGCTTATAGCAATATATTCTCCGCTGCAAAGCGTAAATACTTTCTCGAAATTT
>DASUDW010000164.1:0-3710 GCA_036275415.1 Chitinophagaceae bacterium
ATCACTGAAACCTTCGGTAGAAAATAACTGTTCGCTGTACAACGAACCATCTGGCTTGCGGAATTGCGTATGGCGTTTGTGAGGAATAGTTCCGAGTTTATAATAATGCGGCATGACGTCAATTTTAGATTTTAGATTGCAGATTTTGGATTGCCCGGACAAAACACAGGCTTTCATTTAGACCGGATTCAATTAGAAAGTTCGAGAGTAGCTAATAGAAAAATATATTTCCATTTTCGTTTGTCAATATAATATGTAAAGTTCCGGTGGAATGGCATTTACCGTAATTTGCTGATCAAATGTAAAACATTTCTTTTTGACTAAAATCGGCCTGATATCAGATACACACGGCTACCTTGATGAAAAAATCCTGGAGCATCTTCAAATATGTGATGAAATATGGCATGCGGGGGATTTTGGGGATGGGGTGGCCTACCGTCTGAACGCAGAAAGCGGTCGGTCAGTTAAAGGAGTGTTCGGAAATATTGATAGCCAGGAGGTGCGTACTGAGTTTCCGGAACAATTAGTTTTTATGTGTGAAGAGGTGAAGGTGATGATCCGGCATATCAGCGGCTCGCCGCCCCGCTACAATCCGGCAACAAAAAAAGAACTGGCCTTGCACAAACCCGACCTGCTGATTGCCGGCCATTCACATATTTTAAAAATCATGTACGATGATGCCATTAATTGTCTGTATATGAACCCCGGCGCTGCAGGCCGGCAGGGATGGCATAAGGTGAGAACGATAGTTCGGTTTGTGATTGACGGAAAAGATATCCGCCAGTGCGAAGTCATTGAACTGGGAAAGCGATAAAAAAACGGCTGACCTTTTTCAGCCAGCCGTTAATACAAATAATTATATTAATGTTTACATACCCGGGAACAAAGGCCTGCCTATATTCTCCCTGAAAGGCCAGGGAATGGAGATCAATATCAGCAGCAGGGCTACCCCCAAATACCAAAGGATACGCTTATGCTTTTGTTCATCCGCTACCGGCTTTTTGCCATACGCATAGCCCAGGTGCACCAGGATAATTGCGAGTAACATGGCTGTAAAATGCTCCACAGCGAAAAAACGCAGTGCCGGCGTTTTCATCACATCACCCATTCCGTAACTCTGAATGGCTTTTAGCCCGGCATTACCACTGATCCACTGGTAGAGACCGACCAGCAGCATGATATCACAACTGATCAGCAGAAAAAGATCAATTTTTTTATGGCCCGCCGTAAAAGGCTTGTGCCGGTCAGCAAAGTGTTTGAAAACAGCCACCAGTAACAAGATCAGGATTATCCAGCGTAGAAAATTGTGTAAATGGAGCATTCCCTGGTACATAAGCATTGTGTTTGCAACAAAACTAAAGGCTTCGGACTGAAATATAAAATACTGTTTATTCTTCCCAATCCGCTATAAAAACATTCGTATCACGGGTGCCGCCGTTGTTGCGGTTGCTGCAAAAAACAATTTTCTTTCCATTGGGTGAAAACATCGGGAAGGCATCAAAGCCTTTGTCGCGGCTTATCTTCTGCAGGTTGGTCCCGTCATCATTGATAGTATACAGGTTGAAAGGGAAACCTCTTTTATACTCATGGTTGCTGGCAAAAATGATGCGTTTGCTGTCGGGCATATACGCCGGCGCCCAGTTGGCCTGGCCATAAGCTGTAACCTGCCTCGCATTACTGCCATCTGCATTGGCCACCCACACTTCCATATTGGTAGGTGCCACCAGGTTTTCGGCCAGCAGGTCTTTGTACTCTTTGATCTCTGTTTCCGTTTTCGGACGGGAAGCCCGCCAGATCAGTTTTTTTCCATCGGGGCTGAACCAGGCACCGCCATCATACCCGAGGGTATTGGTGATCCGTTTTTCTTCACCGGTTGCCAGGTCCATAATATACAACTCAATATCGCCATCCTTGGTGCTGGTATAGATCATTTTCTTTCCGTCGGGAGAAAGTGTGGCTTCGGCATCGTAGTGTTTTGAATTGGTCAATTGTTTTACGATCTTACCATCAAGGTCAGCCATAAAAATATCATAGCTGCTGTACAAAGGCCAGATATATTTATTGCCATATTTTGACCTGTCCGGTACGGGGGGACATTCATTGCTACCCAGGTGGGTAGACGCATAAATGATGTGCTTACCGTCTTTGGTAAAAAAGGCGCAGGTGGTGCGGCCTTTTCCGGTGCTTACCATTTTATAAGTGAATTTTTCCCCTTTTTTGGCGGGCACTTTACCTACAAATATCTGGTCACAGTTAAGCCCTTCTTTGGTATTGGTACGTTGAAACACCAGGTATTTGCCGTCATAGCTCCAATAAGCCTCGGCATTATCACCCCCGAATGTAAGCTGTTGGATATTTTTAAAATGCGTTTCGTCAGGATAACGCAAAGTGTCCGTATTGACGACAGACCCGCTGTTTTTAGCGCTGTTTGTGCAGGCGGACAGAAATGCAGTAAACAGAAGAACAGGTAATACAAGTTTTTTCATTCTTTTTCGTTTTATCAACAACCCGGTTGGGAGGGCAAAGTTATTTTCAATCAAAAACGGTTTTGTCAGCGTATTGTCATACCTCAGTATAAAAATCTGTTAGTTTTGAGCCATGAATAAGTTGGCAAAAATAGTCTCAATTGTTATCCCGCTACTGATCTTAATCAGCAGTTGTAAAGATAAAGGCAACACCTCGCCCTATGGGGAACTGCTGATACAGTCCCCTTATGCAGGCATCTCTGACAGTATCAAACGGGATCCCTCCAACGATGAATTGTATTTCAGAAGAGCCGTATTGCTTAATACCAATAACCTGGCCGAGCCGGCGCTGGCCGATTTTAAAAAAGCCTGGTCAATCAAAAAAGATGAACGTTATGCGTTTGGTATAGGCAATCTTTTACTCGACCGCAAACCCGATTCGGCTATTCTTTTCCTGGAAGAAGCGGTACAAGAACTGCCTGCCAGTCATCTATTGCAGCTTACACTGGCCCGGTCATACGATGCAGGCAACAAAACAGAGGAAGCACTGGCTGTTTGTGATATCATCCTGAAACAAAATCCCCAACAGGTGGATGCGCTGAAAATGAAAGCCGCCCTCATTGACAAAAAAGGAAATGCAGCAGAAGCCATCGCCCTACTGGAAAAGGCCTATTCCCTTACTCCTTTTGATGCTGAATTGAATTATGAGCTGGCTTTTAAATATGCAGAAACTAAAAATGCAAAAGTGCTGGGGCTTTGTGATTCATTGATCCGGAAGGATTCCCTGAAAATACATGCAGAGCCTTATTATTATAAGGGAATCTATTATTCCAACACCGGCCATAAAGCAGCTGCCCTGACCCAGTTCAACGAAGCTATTCAGCATGATTATTATTACCTGAATGCCTATATCGAAAAAGGCCGTATTTATTTTGACCAGAAAAAATACACGGATGCATTAAAAGTATTTGAGTTGGCCAACACCATCTCCGCCACTTTCCCCGATGCTTATTACTGGATGGGCCGCTGCCAGGAAGCGATGGGACAAAAAGAAGAAGCCAAATTGAATTATCAACGGGCATACGGACTGGATGATAGTTTTACAGAAGCAAAAGAAGCGGCCGGCAGGCTTTAAAAACTTAAAAGACAAAACGTATCTTGCAGCCTGCCTGCCGGTAGGCAGGCGCAAATAACTCCATATGCCCATCATTGCCCCTTCCTTATTATCTGCTAATTTTTTGAACC
>DASUDW010000165.1:0-2937 GCA_036275415.1 Chitinophagaceae bacterium
TTCTCGTACATCGGGACGATCATCACCATACTGTATTTTTTGGCGTACTCCTGCATCCGCTCTACCGTGGGACCGGGAATCGTTTCTGCACTTTCGTACCAGGCTTTGTCCTGCCCCGGGCAGAAATACGGTGTGTTGAAGATCTCCTGCAGGCAAAGTATCTGCACCCCTTTCTTACCGGCTTCTTCGATATAGGGGATGTGCTTCTGCAGCATGGCTTCTTTTATTTCTGCGATGGTTCCTTCGCCTTCGGTTTTGGGAAGGCTCATCTGGATGAGACCTGATTTGATGATTCTTGGCATAATTTGTTTTTTTTTGAACACGGATAACACGGATTAAAGGATTTTCACTGATATCTTTTTAAATTAAACAGTGAATTTAAAACCAGTGTTCATCTATCCAATCAGTGTCATCCGTGTTCCTGTATTAAATTTTATCAGAAACTTTATTGCGCTTTATAAATTTACCGTATCCTTTATCAATAAGGCAGTGATTGTTTTCAATAGCTACTTTACCTCTCAGCAATACTGTTTTTACCTTACCCGTTACTTCCCATCCTTCGTATCCGCTGTAGTCTACATTCATGTGATGGGTTTTGGCTGAGAGGGTATGTTTTTCATCCGGATCAAAGATGACGATGTCGGCATCGCTGCCTACGGCGATGGTTCCCTTGCGGGGGAACATACCGAAAATCTTCGCCGGGTTGGTGCAGGCCACTTCCACATATTTGTTCAATGTGATCCTGCCTTTGTTTACGCCTTCACTGAATAATAATTCCATCCGGTTCTCAATGGCCGGGTGACCATTGGGAATTTTGGAGAAATCATCTTTGCCCATCAGTTTCTGTTCCCATTTGAAAGGACAGTGATCGGTGGCAACCACCTGCACCAAACCTTGATTAATTCCTGCCCATAATGTTTCCTGGTCTTTCTTTTGCCGCAGGGGAGGGCTCATCACCCATTTGGCGCCGTCTTCCCTTTCATATAAAGAAGCATCAATGATGAGATATTGAATACAGGTTTCCACAAACACTTTCTGGTTTCTTCTGGTTGCATTACGAACTGCATTCAATGCACCTTCGCAGGTCAGGTGAACGATATAACCGGGACAGCCGGTATAGTTGGCGAGGTCAGCAAAACGTCCGCTGGCTTCTGCTTCGGTTACTTCAGGTTGTGATAGATAGTGATACAGCGGCGTCAGCTTCCCTTCGGCCCGGTGTTTGGCTACGAGGTAATCGATCATATCGCCGTTGGTAGCATGTACATTGATCAGGCCACCATGTTTCTTTACTTCTTGCATCAGTCCCACCATCTGGCGGTCGTCAATCATCAAGGCGCCTTTGTAGGCCATGAATGTTTTGAAAGAAACAATCCCTTCATTTTCGATCAAGCCCTGAATTTCTTTTTTAGTATTGTCATTAAAATCGGTCACCGCCATGTGGAAACTGTAATCACCGAGACAGTTGCCATCGCTGCGGCCTCTCCATTCGTCCAAAGCAGCCTGCAATGAATTGCCTTGTTTCTGCAGTATAAAATCAATCACCATGGTGGTGCCACCGAATAAGGCGGCCCTGGTTCCCGTCTCGTAATTATCGGAGGAGAAAGTGCCCATAAAAGGCATATCAAGGTGTACATGCGGATCGATACCACCGGGAAAAACAAGTTTGCCGGAGGCATCCATTTCTTTATCGGCTTTTACAGCTAAATTTTTCCCGATAGCTTTTACAGTTTCGCCTTCGATAAAAATATCGGCAACATAATCATCTGTAGCAGTGATAATTCTTCCGTTTTTGATAAGAATGGCCCCCCTGCCCCCCGTTGGGGGGGTCTGGGAAACTGATTGTTTGATATTTTCCATTTCTATTGATATAATTTTCTTTAGGAATTTTAAAGCCCCTCCTTGGAGGGGTTTGGGGAGGCCATCCAATATACAAAACCGCTGACAAAAAATCCAACGAACCAGGCATAGTTATACAGGTTGCTGATCAGGTAAGGGACAGCGTCTGCTGCTATTACTTTGATCGTTACCAGGAAGCCTGGAATGTTGGGCAGAATACCGGCCAGCAATGCGATAATTGCATTTGTATTAAATCCTTTGCTGAAACTATACCGGCCGGATGACCGGTACAGTTCGTCAAGCACCAGTTCCTGTTTGCGTATAAAATAATAATCGGCGATCATGATGCCGCCTACCGGCCCCAGTAAACTTGAATAGCCTACCAGCCAGGTAAAAATATAACCACTGGGATCGGCCACTAATTTCCAGGGAAAAATGAGTATGCCGATGATGCCGGTAATATAACCACCGGTTTTGAAATTGATCTTCTTGGGCGCCAAGTTGGCAAAGTCATTGGCCGGGCTTACGATATTCGCTGCAATATTAGTGGCCAGTGTAGAAATGATCACCGCCAGCATTGCAAAGCTCACCATGAGTTTGTTTTCAAATTTACCTGCCAGCTGAACCGGATCCCAGATGGTGCTGCCGTAAACAATCGGTGTGGCAGATGTTACTACTACACCGATAAAAGCAAATAAAGTCATAGATGGCGGTAGACCGATCGCCTGCCCATTGATCTGTGACTTTTGTGATTTGGCATACCGGGTAAAATCAGGGATGTTCAACGATAGGGTTGCCCAGAAACCAACCATACCGGTGAGAGCAGGGAAGAAATATTTCCAGAAATCAGGTCCGTGTAATTTTGAAGGCTGTTCCAATATCGGCCCTAATCCTTTTGCAGCGGTGATGGCCCATGCCAACAATGCCAATGCAGCAACAGGAAGGAAGATGGCTTTAAACACTAAAAGTCTGCGGATACTTTCTACACCAAAATAAACCACCAGCATGTTCAGTATCCAGAAAAAAAGAAAGCAGGCCATCGGCAATGCTTGCGGAAAAAGTGATGTGGTATTGACTTCTGCAAGTTCCGGCTTCCATGCC
>DASUDW010000166.1:0-8461 GCA_036275415.1 Chitinophagaceae bacterium
TGTTTTGCCCGGGTTACTGAATCCGTCTTTTGCCTGGGTAAGGTTCTCCCCTTCAAATGTATAAACGGTTCCTACATTGGTGGAAGCAGCCGTACCGGTAGCCCTGACAATTTCCCAGGAACCCTGCAGCTTTTCAGCCGGTGAAGTACTGGTTTGCGGAACAGGATCAGGGGCTGAAGGTTCAACAGTATTCTCTTTCTGAAGTGTATCACCAACGTTTGCAGTTTGGGTTTCCGAAGTGTTGTTTTGTTTCTTTTCATTGTTGCCACAGGCCAGCAACAGGGCAGCCATGCAGCCGGTGATCAGGATGTTTTTGAAATTCATTGATGCAGGTTTTAAAAATAAAAATAATCAGAATTTTCCTTCGTCCACTTCTTTGATGAATTTTACTACACCATCCATGAACACCTGCTGATCATCCCACATGGCAAGATGGCTGCCATTAGGACAATACAGGTAACGGCCTTTCTGTACCAGTTTGCTCTGCTCTTCCATAGCTTTTGGATCCATGGTATCATGTTTGGCACCAATCATCAGGGTGGGCACGGCTATTTCCTTCAGCCTGTTTTTAATATCCCATTGGGCCAAACGGCCTCCTACCCCAAATTCAGAGGGGCCTTGCATCAGGGTATAAATTTCACCGTTCACATGCTTCATGGCACGGTTAAATCCATCAGGCCATTCCTCCAGCCGGCAGAGGTGCTTTTTATAAAAATTAGGAATCAGCAATTCCATATAACGGGGATTGGAAAAATCGCCTTTGGCTTCAATGGCCCTTACTTCTGCCAGTACTGCCGGATCCATTTGCCTGGCCAGTACTTCTTCCGCATACTTTCCATATTCCGGTGCACTGGCCATCATATTGGCCACCATCAGGGCTTTCATATGGTGCTGGTACTTGAGTGCATACTCCATACCCAGTACGCCGCCCCAGGAATTACCCAGCACATAAAAGTTCGAGGAATCAGCACCGATGGCCTTGCGTACCTGTTCTACTTCTTCCACAAACCGCTCCGTAGTCCACAGGCTGCTGTCTTTGGGTTGATCGCTGTAATAAGAACCGAGCTGGTCGTATTCATAAAACTCAAATCCCTCTTTGGGAAAAAAACTTTCAAAGCATTCCATGTACTCATGTGTCATGGCCGGGCCCCCATGCAGCAATAAGATTTTGATGCGGGGGTTATTGCCAAACCGCTTGGTCCAGACTTTAAAATTCCCCACCGGGGTACTGATCGGTATCATTCGTATACCGGCAGACTGAACACCGGTATCCCCATAATTAAAATATTGGGATACCGGCATATTACCGTCATGATGGCCCTCACTTAACCGGCCGCATGAAAATAAAAGAACCGGTAACAGCAAACAGAATAAGCGTAACATAGTAGGTAAAATTTTCAGTAAGATAATAAACATGGCTTAAAACCAGGAATGAAAGAGAACAACAGAATTTACTTAACTTCCTGCACACAAAGACACATCGTATGCGATACTTATTCCTTCTTTCACTTTCCTTTATTGTCACTGTTTCACAGGCTCAAAATAAAGCAGATTCCATCCGCCTTGTACAAGATGCACTAAAGCTCTACGATCTTTCCTTTACAGAAGCAGAAGTGGATTCTATGCTGGATGGTTTAAAAGAAAACAAGGATGTCTATTACAGTATGCACAAACTGTATCCGCCCAATAATCTGGCCTACCCTTTTGCTTTTATACCGGCACCCGGTTTCAGGGTTTCCAACCGCAGGGACCGGATAAATTTTGATATACCTAACCAGACCCAACTGCCCGCCAACAGGGATGAACTGGCATATTATTCAATACCACAACTGGCGGCATTGCTTATCAATAAAAGAATTACTTCGGTGGAGCTGACAAAGTTTTTCATTGACCGGCTAAAAAAATATGGCGACACCCTGCAATGCATCATCACCCTGACTGAAGACATAGCCATGGAACAGGCACGGCTAGCTGACGAAGAAATAAAAGAAGGCATTTACCGCGGGCCATTGCACGGCATCCCCTATGGACTAAAAGACCTGTTTGCTGTGAAAGGCACAAAAACTACCTGGGGCAGTACTCCCTATAAAGACCAGGTGATAGATGAAGATGCATATGTGTACAAACAATTGAGGGGTGCAGGGGCAGTGCTTTGCGCCAAACTTTCATTAGGGGCACTGGCATATAACAACAAATGGTTTGGCGGCGAAACAAAAAACCCCTGGAACTTAAAACAGGGTTCAAGCGGTTCATCAGCAGGGTCAGCGGCCGCCACTTCAGCCGGGCTATTGCCTTTTGCGATTGGTACAGAGACATGGGGTTCCATTGTTTCCCCATCTACCCGTTGCGGTGTAACCGGTCTGCGGCCCACTTTCGGTACAGTGAGCCGGAGCGGCGGCATGGTGCTTAGCTGGAGCCTGGATAAAATAGGCCCCATTTGCCGAAGCGCCGAAGATGCTGCCATAGTGTATGCATTTATTCATGGTACAGATAATAATGACCCCGGCAGCGTACGCCACAATTTCAATTACACGGGAAAAATTGAAGATTTCAAAAAACTGCGGATAGCCTATGCCGGAAATTATTTTAAACGTCTCGACAGCAGCGCCGCTGAATGGAAAGTACTGGATGTGTATCGCTCCATGGGAGCTGAACTAAAGAATGTGGTATTCCCTGATTCCACCATCTATCCTTTCGACATCATGAATGTGGTGATCAGTGCTGAATCTGCAGCCGCATTTGATGAACTGACCCGGAGCAACCGGGATGACCTGCTCGAAAGACAGGATAAAAATTTCTGGCCTAATATTTTCCGTACATCCAGAACTATTCCGGCGGTAGAATACATTAATGCTAATCGCTGGCGGTCTAAACTATGCAGGGACCTTCGGGGTTTTATGGCCAATTTTGATGTGGTGATAGTGCCCAGTTTTGCCGGTAACCAAACGGCTATTACCAACCTAACCGGTCACCCCGTTGTTTGTATGCCGATCGGTTTCTCCAAGAACGGCACACCTGTCAGCATCACCCTTATCGGCAATTTGTATGATGAAGCAACGATACTGGCAGCGGCCAAAGCATTTCAGGACAAGACCGATCATCATCAGCAACATCCGCCATTATTCAAGTAAGATTTTTTATAAAATATTATAAAAACTATGCACTGTTCCATATAACTATTCTACTATGTGGTTAAAAAATTTGAACCCAATTGGCACATGAGTAACATAGAAATTTAATGTGCCAGTTAATCACCACCAAAATAAAATACCTGAATATTAAGTTGTGCTGATTAGTATCACAATCAAAACAGTTTTCCTTTAATTGCCTAAAATTGTATAATGAAGAATTTAATTCCTGCCACATTATTGTTCGTACTTCTGTCCTGCCATCAGAAAGAAAAAGCGGACCTGCTGGTGTACAATGCCACAATCTATACAGTGGACTCCTCCTTCTCAACCGCCGAAGCCATGGCGATCAAGGACGGAAAGATAGTAGCAACAGGTAAAACTGCCGACCTTGAAAAGGAGTATGACTACAATGAGAAATTAAATGCGGAAGGCAAATTCATCTATCCCGGTTTTATTGATGCACATGCCCATTTTGTGAACTACGGACTGAGTTTACAAACGGTCAACCTTGTAAGCACAACCAGCTGGGATGAATGTATTGAAAGGGTCAAATCATTTGCTGCCGAAAATTTGTCTTCCGGGCAGGCAGACAAAGAAGGATGGATAATCGGCCGTGGCTGGGATCAGAATGACTGGGAGGAGAAAGAATTCCCTAATAATGAAATATTGGATACACTTTTCCCTGACAGACCCGTACTGCTCACAAGAATTGACGGCCATGCAGCCATAGCCAACGCAAAAGCGCTGGAACTGGCCGGTATAAAACCCGGTGATACATTAACAGGGGGAGAGATAGAAGAAATGGAAGGATCACTCACCGGCATACTGATTGACAATGCTATTGATCTTGTTACGGCAAAGATCCCCGCTACGACAGCTTCCCAAATGAAAAAGGCCTTGCAGATGGCCGAGAAAAATTGTTTTGCCATGGGCCTTACCACCATCGATGATTGCGGACTGCACTACAGTACAGTGGAGCTGATCAAAGAATTTCAGGCAAAGGGGGAACTGCAAATGCGGCTGTACGTAATGCTGAGTGATGATAAGACCAATTTTGATTATGCGGCGAAAAACGGGATGATCAAAACAGACAAGCTGAATGTCAGAAGCTTTAAAGTGTATGGCGATGGTGCCTTGGGATCCAGGGGCGCCTGCCTGCTGGAACCTTATCACGACAAACCGGGGCATTATGGTTTTTTGCTCAGCAAACCGGAACACTTTGATTCAGTTGCCAGCTGGCTCAGTGAAAAAAAATGGCAAATGTGCACCCATGCTATCGGTGACAGCGGCAACCGAACGATACTCAAAGTTTATGGCAAATATCTTAAAGGTAAAAATGACCAGCGCTGGAGGATTGAACATGCACAGGTGGTGAACCAACAGGATTTTGATTTATTTGGCCAATATTCCATCATTCCATCGGTACAGCCCACCCATGCCACCAGTGATATGTATTGGGCTGGCGACAGGCTGGGTAATGAGAGAGTGAAGGGTGCTTATGCTTATAAGCAACTGTTACATCAAAATGGCTGGATGCCATTGGGTACCGACTTTCCCGTAGAAGATATATCGCCGTTTAAAACTTTTTATGCAGCAGTGATAAGAAAAGATGCCAAAGGTTGGCCCGCAAACGGGTATCAAATGGAAAATGCACTGACAAGGGAAGAAACCATCAGGGGTATGACCATATGGGCAGCCCGTTCCAATTTTGAAGAAAAGGAAAAAGGCAGTCTTGAAAAGGGAAAATTTGCCGACTTCATTATACTTGACCGTGACCTGATGAAGGTGCAGGAAAAAGATATTCTGCAAACGGTTGTCTTAAAGACTTTTTTGGCCGGAGGCATGGTGTATGTGGCCAAATAACTACAGTTTAACACAGATCATTAAATTCACATTTGTGGGTAAATGAGCCAACAATCGGGCATTCCTGATCGTTAATAAATCACTATGTTTGTCCTCATGAATGAGCCGGATAAAAGGTCTGTAAGAGTAGCCATACTTGATCTTTATGAAGGCATGCCCAACCAGGGTATGCGTTGTATCCGCACCATACTCAAAGAATGGGGCGAAGCCAATTACCTCGACCTGCATACAGATGAATTTGATGTTCGGCTCAAGAATCAGGTCCCTGACACCTCTTATGACATTTATATTTCCAGCGGCGGACCCGGTGATCCGCTGATCACCCGTTTTGATGACTGGGATATCAAATGGTGCCGCTGGTTGAATGAAATGGAACGCTGGAACAATAATCCTTCGAACCTCCAGAAAAAGTATGTTTTTTTCATCTGCCATTCTTTTCAGCTGGCCAGCCGTTATTTTAATGCAGGTATTGTTTGCAAAAGAAAGAGTACCTCCTTTGGTGTGTTCCCCGTGCATATGCTGGAGGCAGGTCACCAGGAACCGGTTTTTGAAGGATTGAAAGATCCGTTTTATGTGGTGGACAGCCGCGACTACCAGGTAATACAACCCAACCATGACCTGCTCGAGGAAATGGGCGCCAGTATTCTTTGTATAGAAAAGCAACGGCCGCATGTGCCGCTGGAAAGGGCCGTTATGGGTATCCGCTTTAATGAGTATATGATAGGAACACAGTTTCACCCGGAAGCTGATGCACCCGGTATGCTGGTATACCTCAAAACAGAAGAAAAAAGAAAAACCGTCATAGACAACCATGGGGAGGCCAAACTTAACAGCATGATTGAGCACCTGGAAGACCCCGATAAGATCGTCTGGACTCATGCACATGTACTTCCCAACTTCCTCAACGCTGCCATTCAAATTGAAGAACTGGCTTTATAAGTGCTGCCCTGCTTTTGTAACAAGCTGATCATTCATTAACTTCCCTCACTAAACCAGCCAGTATGATACCTGCTTTGCGTAAAGCGTTTAATAATGCATTCACAAAAGAACAATATGAAAATTTTCTGAACGACCTGCATGGTGTATTTCCGGGCCAGGTGGACTTCAGGGTGGCCGAAACACCCATTTTTGTTCCCAAAGATTTTAAAGATAAAATACTGGATGCCTGCGAGAATATTGTTGATATTATTATTGATTCGAAATTCAAAGAGCTTACCAAAAATGCCATCCCCAACGATTTACGGGTACCGGGTGAAGAAGGCCTGCCTGATTTCATAGCATTTGATTTTGGTATCTGCATCAATGAAACAGGTGAATACGAACCGCAGCTGATAGAAATGCAAGGCTTCCCTTCCTTATTCGCCTATGAAGTTTTAATAGATGATGTTTTCAGAAGAAATCATTCCGTACCGGATGGTTTCAGTGCTTACCTGCAGGGATACCATAAAGAAAGCTACCTGAAATTATTAAGGGAAATCATTATTGGCCGTTTCCAGCCTGAAAATGTAATTCTGCTGGAAATATTTCCCCGCCAGCAAAAAACAAGGATTGATTTTTATTGTACAGAAGAATACACCGGCATCAAAATGGTATGCCTGACCGAATTAATCAAAGAAGGAAAAAAGCTTTTCTACCTGAACGAGGGTAAGAAAACCGAAGTAAAAAGAATTTACAACCGGGTGATATTTGATGACCTGCAACAACAAACTGCCGAAGTGCAGGAAAAAGGAAAAATATTCTTTGAGGAACTGGAAGTAGAATGGTGCCCCCACCCCAACTGGTTCTACCGCATCAGCAAATACACATTACCCTTCATCAAACACCCGTATGTACCCGCAACCTATTTTCTAAATGAGATACATCAAATACCGGCTGACCTGGAGAATTATGTTTTAAAGCCTTTGTTCTCCTTTGCCGGCCAGGGTGTGATCATTGATGTGCACAAAGAGGATATTGAGAAAGTGAAGGATCCTGAGAACTGGATTTTGCAACGGAAAGTGAAATACGCAGATGTGATTGAAACGCCGGATGTACCCGCCAAGGCGGAAATCAGAATTTTTTATTTCTGGCCACCCGGAGCGGAAAGACCTGTGGCCACCAATAACCTGGCCCGTTTAAGCAAAGGCAAGATGGTAGGTGTACGTTATAACAAGGATAAAGAATGGGTAGGCGGTAGTTTTTGTTTGTTTGCCCCCTAGCCCCCTGAAGGGAAAACATTATTCCTTTTTTTTAAAAAATTCATAGCTACTATGCAACACCTGAAAGACCTGCAACCAAAAGAATTAGTACCCGGCCTTACCGGCTATTATGCTCATGGCAGCAATATGACACTGGGCCTGGTGGAAATTAAAGCAGGGAGCAACCTGCCTATGCACCAGCATCCGCAGGAACAGATTACGTATATACTCGAAGGACAATTAGATATGATAATTGACGGGAAGGAATGCAACCTGACAGCCGGGATGTATTATGTCATACCATCCAATGTATGGCATGGCGCTGTAGCAGTAACTGATTGCAGAGTGATCGATGTATTTAACCCGGTAAGGGAAGATTACAGGCAGTAAATCAGTTGGCCGGAGCCATTAAATAAAAAGCAAGCAGATCCTCCGCATCGTCTTTGGCCGCCAGCGTATAATCATGATCAGGCATAAAGCCTGCCCTTTGCAATAATCTTATAGACGGCAGATTACCGGGATGTGTCAAAGCTGTAATCGCTTTTAGTTGTAACGCTTTAAAACCAAAGTCAAGTACTTCGGACAAAGCCTCTCTCATGATTCCTTTTCCCTGGAATTCAGGAAACAACTCAAATCCTGTTTCAGCCTGGCATTTATTTGCTTCAAAATTCCAGAGACAAATGGTGCCGATAAGTTTATTGTTTCCTTTCAGGTTAATAACCCAATAAAGCGACTCTTTATCATCAATCCCTTTTTTAATTTTTGCAATAAAATTTTTCGCAGCCTCCCTGTCAATACAGGGAGGCCGGCCGAGGAATTGATTTACCTGTTCGTTGGAACGAAGCAACATGATATCATGAGCATCCGCTTCACTCAGGCTCCTGAGCACAAGTCGTTCAGTCATTAACCGGGGAAATGAACTAAAATTCAGCACAGGCATACTTTCACAAACAGTGTTGTTGTTAAAAGTAAAACTATTAATCCTTAAAGTTCTTCTTTAGTTCCATCAACTTAGCCTGGAAAGAATTGACAGGCTCCTGCTTTTTTGAAATTGTTTTCTGCCCTCTTGCTTCAGGCTTCTGACCTCCAACTTCCGTCTTCCCTCCTGCTTCTTTCAAAGACAGTGCAATTCTTTTCCTTGCCATATCTACTTCCAAAACGGTAGCCATAACTTTTTGCCCGAGTTTCACTGCTTCATTCGGATCGCTGATATAGCGATTGGCCAAATGTGAAATATGTACCAGGCCATCCTGCTTTACACCCACATTTACAAATGCTCCAAAGTTGGTG
>DASUDW010000167.1:0-2010 GCA_036275415.1 Chitinophagaceae bacterium
AAGGCCAACCCTCATTTTTTCATCGGCTGATACAGAGCTCACAAAATTTTCTTTGCTCACCTTAAGGCTTGTTTTGATACGGGTGATACTGATACCGGTGGTGATCAGTTTTTTTCTGGTAAACCCATTGTGAGAAAGCAGGTAATGGATGGTTCGTTTGGTATAATAACTGAGATGTTCGGGGTAATGCAAAATATTGTATTCGGCTTTAAGCATATACCGTTCCAGCGCATTAAAATTAGGGGTGGTAAAATAAAATAAACCGCCCTTACGCAGCAAACGGCGGATATTCCCTATTTCTTCTTTGGGATTATTGATATGCTCGATTACCTCGAAAGAGGTGATAATGTCAAAATGGCCCTCCGGGTACCAGGTAGGATCCAGTTTGCCTTGCTGCATCCTTATGCCTTTTTCGCGGCATTTGGCAATGGCAGCATCTGTATATTCGGTGCCATAAACCTCCCATCCCCTTTCCCTGGCTACACTCAGGAAGAACCCGATACCGCAACCGATATCGAGGATGCGGCCTGTTTTCCGGTAGGGCTCAAAGCCATCGAGCAGTTCATGATACCGTTTGATGGTAACCGGTGACAAATAGTCTTCGCGGGAATAAGTATTGTAATGGGCAATCAGTTCTTCCACCGTAGGTATACGGGAGCAAAACACAAAACCAACAGGTTTGCTTTTTACCAGGTAAAACTTTTCATAGCCCTTAACCGGCTTCAGATTGGCAGAGCCGGAAATCAGGCACTCTTTATGTTCGGGATATGTTGCCATGTAAAAGTGTAAACCTTAACTCGTTTGATATTGCGTGGCGTAATACTGCTGATACGCTCCTGAAGTTACATGATTTAACCATTCTGTATTGGAAAGGTACCAGTCAATAGTCAATGACAAACCCTCTTCAAACGTCACCGAAGGCCTCCATCCTAATTCTTTATTGATCTTGCTCGCATCGATGGCATAGCGCCTGTCATGCCCCGGCCGGTCTTTTACATAAGTGATCAGTTGTTCACTTTCACCGGCAGCCCTGCCCAGTTTCTCATCCATCAGTTGGCACAGCAGCTTTACCAGGTCTATATTCTTCCATTCATTGAAACCGCCGACATTATAACTTTCATGATTCTTGCCTTCATGAAAAACTAAATCAATAGCTGAAGCATGGTCAATAACATAGAGCCAGTCCCTCGTATACAATCCGTCACCATACACCGGCAATGGTTTTTTATGGATGATATTATTGATGAAAAGGGGGATGAGTTTTTCCGGGAAATGATTTGGCCCGTAATTATTGGAGCAGTTGGTAATGACATAGGGCAAACTGAAGGTATCCCCGTAGGCCCGCACAAAATGATCGCTGCTGGCCTTGGAAGCGCTGTAAGGTGAATGCGGGTCATACTTGGTTTCTTCCGTAAAGAACCCGGTATCACCCAGGGCGCCAAATACTTCATCAGTAGATACATGGTGGAAGCGGGCCCCCTCCCAACCTCCCCCGCTTGGGGGAGGAGTATTCAGCCAAAGTTTTTTGGCAGCATTGAGCAGATTCACAGTACCAATAACATTGGTATATACAAAATCCAAAGGCGATAGAATGGACCGGTCCACATGGCTTTCCGCCGCCAGATGGATGACACCGTCGGGTTGGTATTGATTAAATATTCTTTCAAGTGCGGCCGTATCCAGAATATCCGCTTTCTCAAACCGGTAATTGGGAGCCTGCTCCACATCCCGCAGGTTCTCTAAATTACCGGCATAGGTCAGTGCATCCAGGTTCACAATGGTATAGTCCGGATACTTTGTAACCATCCTCCGCACCACATGCGACCCGATAAACCCCGCCCCGCCGGTGATAATGATTGTTTTATTCATCATAATTGTAAGATGCTATTTTGCGTCGTTAAGATCACCAAAAAGATTTTCCCGGTGTATCTCTGTGCCTCTGTGTCTTTGTGCCTGCCTGCCGGTAGGCAGGGTTCAATAATTTTATCAAGCATTCCCCCTATACCAGGC
>DASUDW010000168.1:0-10895 GCA_036275415.1 Chitinophagaceae bacterium
TCAGCTATTTGTTGTTCCGTTTTTTTATTCACCACACTGCGGGAAAACTCCACTTTATTTTTCACTTCCATCGGATCAATAGTGAAAACCCCTGCCTGCAAAGGATAAAGCTGCACTTTGCGGATGGTGTGCACATCATACACTTTCCCGTTCAGCATTTCGGCTGTCACCTGCTTATCGGCAAGGTTCACCATATCAAAAACCGTAAATCCATAGAAACCGGGATTTTTAATGATATCTGATTTTGATTCAAGTCGTGAATACAATTTAAATGTGGCTGTAACCGGTTCACCGGCATAGCAACTACGTTTATCTACCAGCACTTTCAGAAAAAGATTCTTTTTGATCTTTTGATAAGGGTCTTCACCCGGACGAAGGATATAATCTGAACTCATGGCCGCCATTTCCCGGCCAAACAATAACGTGGCCTCCTCTTTTGTAATCACTTTCACCCATACATCGCTGCTTTGCAATAATTGTCCGTCAGCAACAATGGTTGTGCCGGGAATCATAAACCTGCCCGGCCGGGTAGCTTCCAGTGTGTATACAAAATTTCGCAGCGGCTTTGAACCATGAACGGATGGAACTGAACCGGTGTAGAGGTTGGGCCCCGCCACATAGCGAAAGTTTTTAAAAACCGGCGGCTTCAGGCTGCTGGCATTATCAGCATCTTCCAGTATGTACTGCACCTGGAAAGATTCGCCGGCTACCAACGGCTGCTGAGGCACCACGGTTTTAAAGCTTACCTGTGCCTGTAACAATGCAGTAGAGAATAAGGAAAATATGGCAACAAAAAGCCGCATGATTATGCAACTAAAGTAAAACTGCTATCGAAAAAGGAGATATAAAAATTACAAAGGGGAATTAGGTGATACAAGCGGTTAAAATAATTATTCAGAGATACATCCTATCTCTTTAAAAAATTTCTTTTACAAAAGAAGCTCTACAAATCCCCCAACTGCGGTCGCACCACAATATCCTCCACGCAGGCTTGTGCTGATAAGTGCGAAGCAGCATACACCAGTTTGGCAATATCTGCTGCTTCCATGATGCGGTGCTGGCTGTTGTCAAAATCGCCCCATGAATCCGTCATTACCGCACCGGGGTGTACGGCAGTTACTTTAATATTATACGGTTTCATTTCTTCCCGCAGGTTTTTGCTGAATCCGTACAGGGCAAATTTGCTGATACTGTACGCACCGCCATTAGCATAAGCATCCAGCGAGGCAATGGAACACATGTTAAAAATATGGCCCGATTTTTTTTCCATCATCCAGGGCAGAACGGACCGGGTTACATGATAAGCACTTTGCAGATTTACGGCCAGCTGGCTTTCCAGTGTTCCTTCGGGTTCATTATGTACACTGCCGGGCTCAAAATAACCGGCATTGTTTACCAGTACATCCGGCACGCCATACTCCAGGCACCAGGCGCCAAAAGCTTTCGCTTCATTTCTGCGGCTTAGATCAAATGGTTTTGCTTTGATGATAGCAGACGGATATTTAGTAACCAGTTCTTCCATCGTTTTATACAAGGCTACTTCGCCTCTTGCGCAGATGAAAAGATGATGCCCGTATGCGGCAAAAATTTCTGCTATGGCTTTTCCGATTCCTTTTGATGCACCCGTGATTACTACGTTCATTGAAGATTGAATATTTAGTATTGAATATTTCCCATTTCTTTGCAAATCTACAATCAGAAATGAAGTACCGCTATTTGTTTTTCGACCTTGATCATACCCTTTGGGATTTTGAAGCCAACAGCCGCCAAACCCTGGATGAATTGTATCATTCACTCCACCTGGCAGAAAAAGGAGTACATGACTTTGAATTATTTCACAAAAATTACCTGGTTCATAATGATAAGCTCTGGGACCGCTACCGAAACGGCTATATAAAAGTAGATGAGTTGCGCTGGAAACGTATGTGGCTTACCCTACTCGATTTTAAAATCGCCGATGAACCGCTGGCAAGGGAAATGGGTGTACGTTTTCTTGACCTGCTGCCCACCCGTAAACTATTATTCCCCTATACCATTGAAATATTAGATTATCTCACGGCAAAAAATTATGAGCTGCACCTCATTACCAACGGGTTTGAAAAAACCCAATACAGCAAGTTGAGGCATTCCGGGCTGGATAAATACTTCCGCCATGTGATCACTTCTGAGGGCAGCAACAGCCTGAAACCGCATAAAGAAATATTTGATTTTGCTTTTCAAAAAACCGGGGCTGCTCCTGAACAAAGCATTATGATCGGCGATACGATGGATGTTGATATACTGGGCGCCATGAATGCAGGCATTGACCAGGTACATGTAAACCACCTGACTGATAAAATAGAACTTATAAATGATAAAAAGCCGACTTATACAGTGTATTCGCTGAAGGAGTTAGCTAGAATCTTTTAGTGTCCCGCAAAGACACAACGTACGCTGAGTATATCAGGTGAATTAAACTCTTTGAGTTCTTGGTGGTTTATTGGGAGCTCTTACCAGGTTGCAATCACCGTCACACCACCTTGTGGTTTATCGCCGATCTTCACATTGATCTTTGCATCTAATGGTAATAAGATATCTACCCTTGAACCAAACTTGATAAAGCCCATCTCTTCGGTCTGCTTCACTTTCATCCCGGGCTGCAGATAGTTAACGATTCGTTTGGCAAGGGCCCCGGCAATTTGCTTTACCAGTATTTCTTTACCGTTGGTACTGCGGTATACCACCGAATGTCTTTCGTTTTCAGTTGATGATTTGGGATGCCATGCTACCAGGTACTTGCCTTTGTGGTACTGGCTGTACAATACTTCACCGCTGACGGGGTTTCGGTTTACATGCACATTAAGCGGACTCATAAAAATAGACACCTGGATACGTCGGCCACTAAAATATTCATCTGCCTGTACTTCTTCAATTACAACCACCTTACCATCTGCAGGGGCAATGATGGCATTTTCCTGAATGGTATGATTTCGTTTGGGTACCCGGAAGAAAGAAACCATGAAAAGCAGCAGCCCCAGGGTAAGAATAAAAAGGAGAAGGCTGATATAAGGAGCCGAGGGGCTCAGAAAGTAAAACGATGCCAGGTTAATGATACCAAATACAATCGTACTGTAGGCAATGGTTTTGTAGCCTTCTTTGTGAATTGTCATGCGGCAAATATACTGAATGGTGAATGGTGAATAATGAATTCTGACTTATAGCATGAAAAACTTTACATACAGCCACACAGCAGGAGTGGCTAACAATAATGAATCAAAACGGTCCATAAAGCCCCCATGCCCCGGCATGATCTGGCCACTATCTTTTACACCGGCCATTCTTTTTAGTTTGGATTCAAGTAAATCGCCGGCAGTACCTGTAATAGCAGCAATGGCTGCTATGATAAACCAGTGATGTTGTTCAATTTCCAAAACAAATCCCGGTAAGTGAAATTGTGCCGGAACGAAATACTTTGCCAGCAGCCCCACCACCACAATAGCCAGGATAATTCCCCCGATGGTGCCTTCCCAGGTTTTCTTGGGTGATATTTTTGAAAACGGGGTTTTACCAATAAAAGAACCCACTATATAAGCCATCGTATCATTGATCCATATAGATGCAATAATGACTAACGGCAGTAAAACAAAGAAAAACCTGAAACTGCCGGTGGAAAAAACCATGCCGGTAGTATCAAAAAAAGAATCAATAAAACCGGTCATGTCCATCATCAATCCCCAGCTAAGTGAAATATAGAGCAGCCCGAGTAATGCCATACCGAATGCATGGATATGTACCGGTGTGGTAAAAAATATTCCGATGACCAGTAAAACAAATCCCGCTGCTGAAACTGGCATAGAAAAATTTTGCTGCAGGCTGTAACCGGCGATATGATAATACTCTTTACAAAACCAGAGCATGATAGCATAACCGGCCAGTATTAATCCCAGTTTTGCATTAATGTGAAAAGAGGTGTTATATATTTTTTCAGTCAGTTTGAGGTATTCCCACCAGCAGCCAAAATGAATGATGGAAAACAAAATGAAAAAACTCCAGTGGTTCCATAAAAGGCCGGCCAGCATTACCGCTACAAATACCAATGCAGTCAATGACCTGGTTTTAAATACAGAAAGGTTGAACGGCATAAGAAGACGGTCTTTTAATAAAATGGAGTATTGCGCAATTCTTCATTTTTTCCAGGGGGCGGTAATTCCTCTTCAGGTTTCTTTACATATTTTTTAAACAGAACGACTAACAATATAAGTACCGGCAATGCCATAAAGCCCCAAAAGGCCGTATCATTTCCCTCCTTCATCGCTTCTGCCATAGGTTTGCCCTGCAGTTTGTAAACATACACGGCGGTTATGGCCAGTGCATTGTTGACAAAATGAGCCAGGATACTCAGCCACAATTTTCCGGAGAAATAATATATCAACCCGAGTACAACACCGAGAAAAACCCTTGATAAAAATCCGTAGTACGAAAAGTGAGCAATGCTGAAAAGGATACTGACAACAATCACAGACAACCAGATGCTGCGGGTAGCCCTTGTCAGAAAATTCTGCAGTCCTCCGCGGAACAATGTTTCTTCACACAACGCCGGAAGAAAGGCCATTACCAGTAAAGCAATAAAATAATCGGCAGTGTTGTTAAGGCTTAGAATTGCCTCCGCCTGTTTGTTATAATCACCTTCCATTTTATCGAAGGTTTTCTTCAGTGATTCAGTGATGGGGATCTGTTCATTCAGCCAGGCGAAGCCTCCGGACACAAACAGGGCAGTAAGCATAATGGCAATAACAAGCCCTGCTTCGCTGACATTGCTTTTACCTTCAAAACCTAATAAGCGGAATGGCTTACGGCTCATTAATTTGGCAGTAAGCAAGGTAGGGAGAAAAAAACCAAATATGGCTGCTATGCTTTGTATGACCTTAACTGCGTTGCTGTTAGCCGGATCACTAATGCCTTTTTCCATAGTGGTAAACGACTGGCCCGTCATGCTGGTCCACACAGGTAAGCTGATGATACCTGCCAGGATGGAACCCGCCACTGCAAAGGCTATCAACATAAAAAAACCTGCCGTATAGGATATGCCTTTTGAATGACTATCGTACATAATCTTTCCCGATTTAGATGTATTTTTGCCGCTTCACAAATGGTAAAGATAGGCAACATAGAACTTCCTGACCCGATGGGTATCGGGTTTCCGTTATTGCTGGCGCCCATGGAAGACGTCAGTGATCCGCCATTCCGTGCCGTTTGTAAGGATAATGGCGCTGATCTGATGTATACCGAGTTCATCAGCAGTGAAGGCCTTATTCGTGATGCCATCAAAAGCCGTAAAAAGCTGGACATATTCGATTATGAACGTCCGGTAGGTATTCAGATATTCGGCGGTGATGAAGAGAGCCTTTCCCTGGCTGCCAAAATTGTGGAAGTAACCAATCCAGATTTGCTCGATATCAACTTTGGATGTCCGGTTAAAAAAGTAGCACTGAAAGGTGCCGGCGCCGGTGTGTTAAGAGATGTTGATTTAATGGTCCGGCTTACTGAGGCGGTGGTAAAGTCTACTTCACTTCCTGTAACCGTTAAAACAAGACTGGGATGGGATGATAATACCAAAAACATTGAAGAAGTAGCGGAGCGTTTGCAGGATGTGGGTATTAAAGCACTGGCTATTCATGGCCGAACCAGAACACAGATGTATAAAGGCGTTGCAGACTGGACGCTTATTGGTAAAGTAAAAAATAATCCCCGTATCAAAATACCCATCTTCGGAAATGGCGATATTGATTCACCGGAAAAAGCGCTGGAATATAAAAACCGGTATGGTGTTGATGGCATTATGATTGGCCGGGCAGCCATCGGTTACCCGTGGATATTCAATGAAATCAAACATTTCCTGAAAACGGGAGAGCATCTTCCTGCTCCGACCATTGAAGACCGTGTGTCAGTTTGCAAAAAACATTTACATAAATCTGTAGAATGGAAAAACCCGGTAGTAGGCGTCAACGAAATGAGGAGGCATTATGCCAATTATCTGAAAGGGTTACCCAACATAAAAGAATACCGTAACAAACTGGTGACCCTGAAATCAGTGGAAGAAATTGATGAAGTGCTGCAGGAAATCGAAAAAGTGTATGCAGGCTATAGTTTTGAAAAAACACCCATTGAACTGATCGACTACCACCAAAAATGCCCTGTTGATTAAGCCTTTAGTAGTTTTGCGTAAACCTTTTTTATGCAAACCATTCTCGGAGCTACCGGTATTATCGGTACTGAACTCGCCAAAGCTTTAACTACCTACACAAAAGATATTCGTCTTGTCAGCCGTAACCCGCAAAAAGTGAACGAAACGGACCAGCTTTTCTCTGCTGATCTTTTGGATGCACAGCAAACCGAAGAAGCCGTTAAAGGTGCTGAAATTGTGTACCTCACTGCAGGTTTAGTGTATAAAACATCGGTTTGGAAACAACAATGGCCTGTAGTAATGCGCAATGTGATTGATGCCTGTAAAAAGCAGGGAGCCAAACTGGTATTCTTTGATAATGTTTATATGTACGGACCAGTTACCGGCACAATGACAGAAGACACAGCTTTTAACCCTACGAGTGAAAAAGGAAAGGTAAGGGCAAATATTGCCAATATGCTTCTTGATGAAATAAAAAACGGGCAGCTTACCGGTATGATTTGCAGGGCCCCTGAATTTTATGGGCCGGGAAAAACCTTAAGCACCTTAAATGTAATGGTGTTTCAAAATATTGAAAAGGGGAAGAAAGCACAATGGCTGCTTACGGATACAACGAAAAGAACTTTTATTTACACACCTGATGCAGCCAGGGCCACGGCATTGCTGGCTAATTCACCCGACAGCTGGAACCAGACCTGGCACCTGCCCTGTGATAATAGTTTTCCAACCGGCAAAGCTTTTATGCAAATGATTTCAGCAGCAGCGGGCCATGAAGTTAAACATTCTGTACTTCCCCGTTTTATGATCAACCTGATAGGATTATTTGTATCGCCGGTAAAAGAAATGAAAGAGTTGTTATACCAGTACGAACTGGATTATATTTTCAGCAGCGAAAAGTTCAAAAAAGCTTTCCCTTCATTTAATATTACCAGCTACAAAGAAGGTATTGCTTCAATACTTAATCAGAAAAAAGCTGCTTTGCACGGTAAGACCTGAAAAAGCCAATTATTGATACAATACACCAAACACCTTCGAGTACAACAAAAGGCCAATATAATATAAGCCAGGAAGCCAAACAGGCCAATCCTGCACCAATGATATTAAGCAGAAAGAAAATTTTGCTTTTATTGCTCAGCCAGCCATATACATTAAGGAAATAAGCCAGCAGGATCAGGCTTACTCCGATGCTTCCGATAATATCATTTACATTCATGTTTATCTGAGCAGATCAGTTATCTCCCTGCTCATCGGAGCAACAGAAGGATCAAAATAATTTATCAGTACCCCGTTCTCGTTAACCAGGTATTTGGAAAAGTTCCAGGAGGGCTGTTGGCTGCACCAGCCGTTTTTGGCAGCGTCAGTCAGCCATTGATAAACCGGGTTTTGCTGCGCCGACTTTATTACCACGGATTTTTTCATGACCGGAAAAGTAACTCCATAGTTGGCTTTGCAAAAGGAGGCAATTTCTTCATCTGATCCCTTTTCCTGTTCTTTAAAATCGTTGGCAGGAAAAGCCAGTATCACCAGTTGTTCTTTGTATTGTTCGTAAAGCTGCTGCAACTGTGCATATTGGCCGGTGTACCCGCAATCGGATGCCGTATTCACCAATAATACTTTTTTACCCTTCAAGCCTGAGAATTGAAATTCTTTTCCATCATTTTGTGAAGCTGATAAATCAAAAAAAGGTGCTACAGGAACTTTGTTTGTTTCATTTTTCAGCTTTTTAGCATTCGTTCCGGTCAGTTTTGTAAACCACATGAATGCCGGATACACTGCTTTCAATACTTTTTGGCGGTACGTCATATTTTTAGTGTTACGGTTGGCAATTTCTACATACACCACAAAAATGGTGAGCAGTAAAAGAAGAACAATCAGCAGCCTTTTTAGTTTTCTCATTTAATGACCCATTTAAATAATTTCAGTTTTCCTTTCAAAGGCGGGTATTTAATGGAAGGATCAAACCAGGTGGGGGTTTTCATCACGGCTTTTTTATGGCTGAAGGTATCGAAGGAGTACTTTCCATGATAACAACCGGTACCACTGAAGCCCCTGCCGCCAAAAGGTAAATGATGATTGGTAAGGTGCCAGCTTGAGTTATTTACACAAGCACCGCCTGCCGGTACAGCCTGAAGCCATTCATTTTCTTTTTTCCGGCTGGATGTGTATACATAAAATGATAAAGGATTGGGATGCCTGTCGATGATAGCCTTTGCCTGTTCCGTTGTTTCAAAAGGGATGACCGGCAACACCGGTCCGAAGATCTCCTCATTCATCACCGGTGAATCAACGGGCACCTCAGTCAAAATCGTCGGTTCAATGAATAGTTTAGTTTTATCCGTCCTTCCGCCATAAAATATCTTACCGTCAGCCAAATAACCGGTAATCCTGTCGAACTGCTTTTCATTTATGATCTTTCCGTAGCTGTAATTTTCTTCTGCCTGATCGCCAAAAAATCCTCTTATTACCGACTTCATAGCATCCAGAAATTTTTCTTTCACATCTGCCTGTACCAGCACAAAATCAGGAGCCACACACATCTGCCCTGCATTGGAAAATTTGGTCATAGCAATACGTTTCGCTGCTATTTTTATATTAGCGTCTTTCTCCACCACACAGGGACTTTTACCTCCGAGTTCCAGTGTAACAGGCACTAACTTATCCGCAGCCATTTTATAGATTATTTTACCCACTGCTGTACTTCCGGTATAAAACACATGGTCAAAACTGAAATTGTTCATCATTTCCGGTATAACAAGATGTCCTTCTCCCCGGGCATACAAAATATATTCGGGCGGAAAAACTTCTTCGATGATGTTTTTCATTACAACATCGGTCGCCGGGGCAAATTCGCTTGGTTTCAGCACCACACAGTTGCCGGCCGCAATGGCACCTATCAGGGGATTGAACAACAATTGAAAGGGATAATTCCAGGGGCCGATGATCAAAACAATACCCAAGGGCTCTTTCATGATCCGGCTGCCGGATGGGAGGTTCAGCAGGTTAGTAGAAACCTTTTCGGTTTCCATCCATAAATGAAAGTTTTTCAAGGCATTATTCAGTTCGGTAATTACCATGCCTGTTTCTGTAACCCAAACTTCTTCCCTGCTTTTTTTTAAATCGGCATAAAGCGCCTCATACAATGCTTCTTCATGCTTCAAAATGGATCTTTTCAGTTTTTGCAATTGCTCCTTACGAAAGGTGTAGGTCCTCGTTGTACCGGCATTAAAGAACAGACGCATTTTTTCGAGCATCGGAATATTGACCATTAGTTCTAATTTTATAACAAGGTAAGTAAACAGACAGTAATCCCGAAAGCTTTCCGGTGTGCCATGGTTTTAGCATTGTCTGTCAAAATATTATTTGCTTTAAAAGCATGACTGACGAGTATTTTATGACGCAGGCCCTGAAAGAAGCCCGGATGGCTTTTGAGGAGGGCGAAGTACCGGTGGGTGCTGTGGTGGTGATCAATGAAAAAATAATTGCCCGTGGGCATAATATGGTGGAAAGGCTAAATGACCCTACTGCCCATGCAGAAATGATTGCCCTTACCTCAGCTTTCAACCACTTGGGCAGCAAATACCTGGATGATGCGGCGCTTTATATTACGGTGGAACCCTGCCTGATGTGTGCCGGCGCTATCTACTGGAGCAAACTGAATAAAATCGTTTACGGTGCCGATGATGAAAAAAATGGCTACAAAAAAACATCAGGAACCAACTGGCCTTTTCACCCTAAAGCAGAATTGATCCGGGGAGTGTTAAAAGATGAATGTGCGCAATTGATGAAAGATTTCTTCAAATCAAAAAGATAATTTTTGACAAAAACTGTTACACCACAGAAAGTTAAAACCACCCACCCCCGTACGGGGAACAGGATGAATATTGCTGCTGAAATTTATGAGCCTTTTAAAGCTGCCATCCTGCAAAGCCTGAAAGGCAGCAAAGGCAAGACATTTACTGAACTTACTGAAAATGTCGTTAAGATTATTAATAAGAAAATGCCTGACTTTAAAAAATCAATCCCCTGGTACACCATATCGGTACGTCTTGACCTTGAATCAAAAGGAATAGTTGAAACTTTTTCTGAAAAGGGGAAAAAACTTAACCGGCTTGCCAAATAATTTTCGAGATAAGAAACAATTCTGCACCAGGAAATACAAGATAAACTCTTACATCCTACATTTGTTAACCTATTTAAAGAATTCAAAAATCCTCATTCTAACATCTAAAATAATTTACTATGGCATTTACATTACCACCGCTCCCCTACGCACATGATGCTTTGGAGCCATTTATAGATACGCTTACGATGCAGATACACCATGGCAAGCACCACCAGGCATATGTTGACAACCTGAACAAGGCCATTGCAGGTACCGAGCATGAAAACAAAACCATTGAAGACCTGGTAGCCCATGCCGGCAGTATTTCTCCGGCAGTCCGTAATAATGGCGGCGGACACTGGAACCATACTTTTTTCTGGGAAAGCCTTCGTCCCGGCAATGCAGATGTTGTCAACACACCTGCCGGCAAACTGGCTGATGCCATTAATGCTGCTTTTGATTCATTCGACTCCTTTAAAGAGAAATTTGCTGCTGCCGGCATGACCCGCTTTGGCAGTGGCTGGGCCTGGCTGCTTGAGCAGGATGGCAAGCTGGTAATTTCTTCCACCCCTAACCAGGATAACCCATTGATGGATATTGCTGATGTAAAAGGCAAACCTGTATTGGGAG
>DASUDW010000169.1:0-3597 GCA_036275415.1 Chitinophagaceae bacterium
TTTCACCAAAGGCAGCAACGATGACGATCTCCCTATCTGATGCGGGCAAACGCTATAACCGGGACTGGATCTTCCGCCATTTAACTTACCAATTTGAATCAGGAAATTCTTATGCCATTACCGGGCCCAACGGTTCCGGCAAAAGTACTTTGCTGCAGGTGCTGAGCGGCAACACTATAGCCAATGAAGGGAAAATTGAATGGATAAATAATAATGGGTTAATTGATAATGAAAGGGTTTACCAGCATATTTCCCTTTGTGCGCCATACCTGGAACTAATAGAAGAAATGACCCTGGCAGAGTTTCTGCAGTTTCACAGCCATTTCAAAAGCTGGTTACCGGGTTTGGATACGGCCCGTATTATTGCCGAAGTAGATCTTGAAAAGGCAATCCATAAACAGATCCGGTATTACTCCTCCGGTATGAAACAAAGGGTAAAACTGGCCCAGTGCATTTTCTCAGATACAGCCATTATATTACTGGATGAGCCCTGTACCAATCTCGATATAACAGGCATTAATCTTTATCACCGGCTGATTGATACTTATTGCCGGCAACGGACAGTCATCGTTAGCAGCAATGATGAAGTGGAATACCGTTTTTGCAAAGAAAAGATCAGCATCACTAATTACAAATAAAAAAGTCAGCCCCTGATAGCAAATGGGCTGACTCTCCTAATTATTACTTTTTAAACTGCTTTATTTTTTATTTCCCCGTAAAAAAACCTGGAACCCTACACCAACGATGAAACCGTGATTGGTGAATTTGGTGGTGGTTTCATTTTCAGATCTTTCATCCACTGAACCATTATTTCCATTGTCCCTGAGGGTGGTTCTCTTAAAGGTATTCTTGTTATAAGAGAAATTATAACCTGCGTAAAAATCAAGACCTGTAAAGTCACCCACCATTTTTGTAAAGCCTAACTGAAAAGTGGAATTGGCAAAGAAACCGCCATTGGTTTCTCCGTCATAGCTAATTTTATAGGCATTGCTGCCGGAGCCGCCGTAGAAAAACCCTTCTGTTTTCAATGTATTAATGCCAAAGTTGACACCTATTTGCCCGAAAGGAATCATGGAACCTGACCCTTTAAAATAGTGACGGGCAAAGCCTCCCAGTCCTATATTAAAATTGCTGTTCTTATCACTCTGATAAGTAGAGCCGCTTTGTTCGTAGGTAGTTTTATTACTGTAAGGGTTGATAATTACAGTACCACCCACAACCGTTTTGTCGGATATAAACCAACCGAATGACGGGTTGATATTGATATTAAAATTGGTGATCCGGGAAGTGTTGCTGCCAATTTGGGCTACAGAAATATCTGAACTGCCGGAGTTGACTATCACACTGCCTACAGATGCACCTGCCATTTTATCGCCTTTGGAGAATTGAGCATTGGCAGAATATGAACCTAACAGAAACAGTACGGTGAACAGGCGAATACGCATATATACAGTTTTGGTTACCCGGCAAATATAGGCCGAATGGGTGTGTGGCAGAAAAGGCAATTTTTTGGGGAAATGATGCCGGATTTTATTTTTTTGCTTTACCTTTAAAATTGTCTTGGTAAAGCGGAAAAATCCCTTTACTTTTAAACCAAAACCAAAAAACGCAAATCAAAACGCTATGAGAAAGTTTCAAACTCTATCCCTTTTAGCATTAGCTATAACTTTTTTAGCCGTTAGTTGTACCAAAGAAGGCCCCGAAGGCCCTGCCGGTGTGCAAGGTACACAAGGCCCTACCGGTGCTACCGGTGCTACTGGTCCTGCTGGTCCTATAGGTCCCACTGGTCCTGCCGGTCCTACTGGTCCTACCGGTCCGCAAGGCCCTGCAGGTACTGCTAATGTTATTTTTTCTGTATGGCATACATTGCCTGGTACTTGGAGGGACTCCCTTGTAAATGCTTCAAATATGAAAGTCAACGATGAAGCCGTTGCATCTGTAACATCATCAATTATTAGTAACGGAGTTGTTCTTGTCTATTTCAGAATAAGTGGAACAGAGAATCATGTGCTTCCATTTACTAATAATGCTCTCGGTCCCACGACCTGGAGTTATCAACCGCAAACCGGAAAAATTATTTATACGTTATTTATTCACTCAAACCCTGCTTTCCCATTACCTAATCCAAACCCTACTAATCAGTATAGGTGGATTGTAATCCCAGGCGGTGTGGCTGGTGGCCGAAACGCAGAAAAGGCATGTGAAATCAAAGGCCGGGTATACACTGAAAGTCAGTTGAAAGGTATGCCCTATCAGCAGGTTTGTGCATTGCTTAACATTCAGCCATAACAAGAATTTTAAGTATACAAAAAACCGCCTCTTTAAGAGGCGGTTTTTTTATAGCCATACTTTATTTTGGTTTTATACTTTTTGCTAAAATCCTTTATTTTAGAAACCGATATTTTTAATTCCTTAAAACTATTGCTATGCGAAAATTTTTACAATTTATTATTGTTTTTTTAGGACTCTCCATCCTGTTTACGGCATGTACCAAAGAAGGTCCTGAAGGCCCAGCGGGAGCTACCGGGCCGCAGGGACCAACAGGTGCATCTGGCGTTGCAGGTCCAGCAGGTCCACAAGGCCCTATTGGTCCCGCCGGTCCTCAAGGGCCAACAGGTGCCACCGGGTCTACAGGTGCAACAGGCCCTGCCGGGCCGCAGGGTCCGCAAGGCCCCACTGGTCCCCAGGGCCCCGCAGGAACTGCCAATGTAATATATTCTTCCTGGGCCAACCCCGGCGCTTTCAGGGATACAACACTCAGCGGTGATCCCTTTACTACGGCTCATGTTACAGCTACAAGTATTACATCCACTATTATAAACCAGGGAGTGGTGTTGGCCTATGTGAAAAATACATTTGGTTCCAATGACGGACCTTTTCAGTTACCCTATACGCAGAATTTCTTTGGCAACTCCATTACTATCTCTTTTCTTCCGGCAGTGGGTAAATTTTTTTATACCTGTTATAATGTAACCAATCCTGCAACAAGAATATATCCTACCAACCGGGAATACAGGTGGATTGTTATTCCTGGCGGAGTAGCCGGAGGTCGTAGTATCAATGCAGAAAAAGTTGCAGCAATCAATGGCAAGGTTTATACAGAAAGTCAGCTAAAAGGTATGCCTTATCAGCAGTTATGTGCTATGCTTAAGATTCAGCCATAACTATAAAAATGTTCTTAATTCAGCCGTTCCATATACTGGAACGGCTGGATCTTTTCCCGGGGTAAAACTTTCTGCCTTAATTTGTGCTTCCAATTCTTTTTTATGAGAAAATTGATATTATCTGTAACCGGATGTTTCGTTTTTTTTTCCCTGCTGGCACAGCCCCGGATCATTTCCGGCCCCATGCTGGGACCAGTTGAACTAAGGGATGCAAAGATCTGGGTGGAAGTTTCACTTGAAGTAAAAACAGTTTCGCTGCAATACAACAAAAAAGGCGAAACTAAACTTAAGACGATCGCTTATAAAGGCGAATTAGGCAATGAGTTTAATCCTATCAGTTTTACAGTGGGAGGCCTTGATTTTAATACAACTTACCAGTACAAAGTGCTCATAAACGGTAAGCCAACAGCTAATGGCGGCGAGTTTACCACCA
>DASUDW010000170.1:0-5484 GCA_036275415.1 Chitinophagaceae bacterium
TGCAAAAAAGATATTCCCTGTGATGTGAGTACTATGGATAGTGCCAGTTTATGCATATCCCTCATACTGACAGGGTCTGCATCCTGCATGGCATTGGGGGCAGCAGAAACAGACAGTTTATCCCATAATACATGGTTATCGTGGCATTCTGCATACGTAATTGTTTGGTAAGGCTCTTTGGAATAGGGTGCTTTGGAATAATTGATTTTGCTGTAGTCAACTTGCGGGTGCTGCACAGAGGCTACAATGCCGAATTTGATCGTTTCTTCCATACCGGGTTTGCCACTGGCAAAGCCTTTATCGCTATGCTCAAACACACTTCCCTTGATGCCATCCCTGATATCATCACTGAATACAGCAATCCTGTCCAGTTTGGATGCATTGGCCTTTAAGGCCCTTTGTTCATCCGGCAAAGGTGACTTACCGGCTGTCCACCCTTCACCATATATAAGTATATCAGGTCTGATCTTGTGTAATTCCCGGGAGACGAGGTTCATCGTTTCTATATCATGCACCCCCATCAGGTCAAAGCGGAAACCATCCACATGGTATTCTTTTACCCAATGCAAAACCGATTCAAGTATGAACTTCCGCATCATGGGCCTTTCACTGGCTGTTTCATTGCCGCAGGCCGTAGCATCAGAAAATTTTCCTTTTTCATCCTGACGGTAGTAATAGCCGGGCACCAGTTGGTTGAAATTGGATTTTTCTGTTAAAGCAGTGTGGTTATACACAACATCCATGATTACCCGCAGGCCGTTTTGGTGAAAGGTTTTCACCAATTGTTTGAATTCTTTAATACGGACTTTACCATCAGCTGCATTGGTTGAATAAGACCCCTCTGGGGTATTATAATTCAAAGGGTCATAACCCCAGTTGTACTGTGGCTTATCCGTCACAGCCTCATCTACAGAATTGTAATCATATGATGGCAGCAGATGAACATGAGTAACACCCAAATCTTTCAGGTGATCCAGCCCGGTAGAAGTACCATTTTTTGTTGTAGTGCCTTTTTCAGCAAGACCCAAAAATTTACCTTTATGCTCTATCCCGGATGTAGCCGAAATACTGGCATCCCGTACATGTAATTCATAGATGATGGCATCGGTCTTTTGTTTGAATAGCGGAGATTTATCGTTTTGCCATCCTTCAGGATTTGTCTCTGCCATATCAACAACCATCGCCCTTTTGCCGTTGATGCCAACGGCCTTTGCATAGGGATCAGGTACTTCATCCGACCAATTGCCGTTGATGTTTACCCGAAAAACATAAAACATCCCTTTGACATCCGCCTTAGCCTCTGCCGACCAAATTCCGTTTGCCTCTTTTTGCATTACCACCTTATTGGTTGGGTTGCCACCATTTCCTTCCTTGTATAAAATCAGCTCTGCTTCCTTAGCCGAAGGTGCCCAAATCTTAAATGTTGACATCTTTGGGGAATACACCAGCCCAAGATCATTACCGTTATAAACCGGGTATTTGCTGAAATCATCTTTTTGTGCTTTTGAAGTAAACAACTGGGAAATAAGGGAGATCAGCATAACTAAACGCTTCATTGACCAATTTTTTTTAAAGATAACGATCAGGAAATAGGTTGTGAAGAAAATCCTTCTCCTTTTTGTTGTGGTACACACACTAAAATGTAAATTGTCTTTTAATATCACATAATCAATCATTGGCGATATGGGAGATGTACAGGTAAAGAAACAAGCAAAAAAATATGATGCAGTCATAGTAGGTTCCGGAGCCGGTGGTGGAATGGCCGCCTATGTTTTAGCCAAAGCCGGATTAAAGATTTGCCTGCTGGAAGCCGGGTATATGTATGACCCGCAAAAAAACATCACACAATTAAAAAATCCATGGGATTCGCCCCGCCGCGGAGCCAGCACCAAATACAGGCCATTTGGCGATTTTGATGCCTGTTATGGCGGCTGGTCGGTAGAGGGTGAACCATTTACCAAAGAACAGGGTACCGACTGGATGTGGTGGCGGGCCAGGATGCTGGGCGGAAGAACCAATCACTGGGGAAGGATTTCACTCCGTTTTGGCCCTAAAGATTTCAAGCGAAAAAGTATTGATGGACTGGGAGATGACTGGCCGATAGGCTATGAAGATATCAAACCCTATTACGACAAGGTGGACAAACTCATCGGCATCTTCGGTACCAACGAAGGACTGGAAAATGACCCGGATGGTTTTTTTCTGCCACCACCCAAACCAAGGCTGCATGAATTGTTTATAAAAAAAGCTGCCAGGCAGGCAGGTGTAAATGTGATACCCTCCCGCCTCTCCATACTTACAAAACCAATAGAAAACGATGCCGGCAGAGGTGCCTGTTTTTTTTGCGGACAATGTGCCCGCAACTGCAGTATGGCAAAAGCTGATTTTTCTTCCACCAATGTGCTGATTTATCCTGCACTCAAAACAGGCAACATTGATGTGGTGGCCAATGCCATGGTAAGGGAAGTTTTGACCAATAAAGACGGCCTGGCTGCAGGAGTTTCCTATATCAGTAAAGAGGACATGATGGAATACCAGGTGGAAGGCAAAGTAGTAATATTGGCGGCCAGCGCCTGTGAAAGTGCCCGGATATTATTGAACTCAAAATCACAAAGGCATCCCAACGGTTTAGCCAACAGCAGTAATGTTGTGGGCAAATACCTGCATGATTCTACTGGGGCGGCATTGGGTGGAGTGCTGCCTGATTTATTTGGCAGAAAAAGATACAATGAAGATGGTGTGGGTGGGTTACATGTATATTCCCCCTGGTGGCTCGATAATAAAAAATTAGATTTCCCAAGAGGTTATCATATCGAATACTGGGGCGGGATGAGCCAGCCATCCTATGGATTTAACTGGGGCATTGAAAAACTCAATGGCAAATACCTGGTAAACGGCAAACAAAAGGAAGCCGGCGGCTACGGCGCATCATTGAAAGAAGATTACCGCTTCTTTTACGGTGCAAGTGTAGGGATGGCGGGCCGGGGCGAAGCTATACCCCTGGAAACAAATTACTGTGAAATAGATCCCAATACCGTTGACAGATATGGCATCCCGGTGTTGAAGTTCAATGTGAAGTGGAGCGAACATGAAATAAAGCAGGCCAAACACATGAAAGAAACCTTTAAGGAGATCATGCACAATATGGGAGCCGTCATTACCTGGGGTGGTGATGATGACGAAAAGAATAACTGGGGTATTTCAAAACCCGGTGAAATCATTCATGAAGCAGGAACGGTAAGGATGGGCAATGACCCCAAACGATCAGCGCTGAACAAATGGAGCCAGGCACATGATTGTAAAAATCTTTTCTGTGTAGATGGCGGACAGTTTGTATCACAGGCAGATAAAAATATTACCTGGACAATCCTTGCATTAAGTATGCGGGCCAGTGAGTATATAATTGAAGAAATGAAAAAACAGAATTTGTAAAACCCGATCATCGTTCATGGTTCATAGTATGAAAGTATTGCTATTAACCATAAGCCATGAACCAAAAAAAACAGTAAATGGACCGAAGAAAATCGCTGAAACTCATTGCTACCGGCGCTATGGCTGCTCCTGCAGTGATGGCTGGCTGCAAAAATGAGGACAAGAAAGATACAGGCAACCAACCGGCAGCAAACAAATTCAATCTCGACAGGAATCCGGATGAATTAAAGTATGAGAATGAATTATTGGCCAAAGAAAAATTCTTTACGGAACATGAAATGGCCACTATTACCATTTTGGCAGATATCATCATCCCCAAAGATGATGTGAGCGGCAGCGCTTCTGATGCCAAAGTACCGGAGTTCATCGAGTTTATTGTAAAAGACATGCCACAGCACCAGGTTCCAATGAAAGGTGGGCTTCGATGGCTGGACATGCAATGCCTCAAACGTTATGAAAAAGCGTTTAAGGACTGTCCGGTGCAGCAACAAATCGAAATGGCAGACCTGATTGCTTACCCCCTTAAAGCAAAGCCGGAGATGAGCCAGGGGGTCAAATTCTTCAGCCTGATGCGTGACCTTACCGCTACCGGTTTTTATACTTCAGAAACTGGCGTTAAAGACATCGGTTATATAGGGAATATGCCTTCTCAATGGAATGGCGTACCCGAAGATGTGCTCAAACAATACAAACTGTCTTATACAGAAAAAGAACTGAAAGAATGTGTGAGCTTTGACAGCAATAAATAAGTTGCTCACTTTCTGTTGACGGTCAACCATTAAACCATTTTTTATGTTCAGTTATTTAATTTCATTCTTTGTAACAATTTTGCCCCTCACCTGCCTTCTTGCCCAGAACAATTATGTAACACTGCATGAAGATTGCAACTATGGCGGTAAAAGGTATTTCCTGGAGCCGGGCACCTACCGGGGATACGATATGAAAATTGATAACGACAAACTGTCTTCCCTGCAGATCCCCGCCGGCATGAAAGTGACCTTGTATGAACATGATGACTTCAGGGGCAAATCCCAAACATTTACCGGCAACGTGGCCTGCCTGGATGCCACCTGGAATGACCAGGCTTCTTCTATCGTTGTAGAAAGCTCCGTTTACCAGCAGCCTAATACCGGTAATGATTATGTAATATTTTATAACGATTGCTACTCCCGCGGCTTTTCAAGAACCTTAAGGCCCGGTACCTATACCGGCAATGACCTGGGAAATATGAAGAACAATATTTCCTCATTTGCCATTTATGGCAACCTGCGGATACGGGTTTATATCAACAACGAAAATGCTACCGGGTATTACTATACCTTCAACGGAAGTGAAAGTTGCCTGAGCAATACCTATAACGACCAGATCAGTTCCCTGGTAATTGAATATAAACCTAATGCCGGCGGCGGTGGCGGTGGTGGCGGGAATACCGGCCGCTTTGTAAGTTTTTATGCAGACTGCAACTACAATGGCAACAGCCTGCGGCTGCAACCCGGTTATTATTCCGGGGAAAAACTGGGTTTGTTCCGCTATGATATTTCTTCCATAGAAGTGCCGGCAGGCATGCGGGTAAAGTTGTATACCAATGAATCGTTTTCCGGTGGGGCAACTACCATTGCCGAAAACAACTATTGTCTTAACAACACACTCAATAACCGGATCGGGTCGTTTATTGTGGAAGAATCCGGGTATGGCGGTAATAATAACTATCCGCCCAATACAGGTAATATTGTCATCATTTACAGCGATGATAACTACAGGGGCCAGTCGGCCACATTATACCCCGGCACTTACAGTACAATGGCACAGGCGGGTTTTCCGGATAATGCATTGAGTTCTTTATCAGTTCCTGATGGCTTCAGGGTGATACTGTATGAATTTGAGAATTTCCGCGGAAAGAGCTACACTATCACCCAATCAAAAAGCGGATTCTCCTTTTCCGGCTGGAATGACAAGACATCTTCTATAGCCGTTTACCGGGACCGTTAAAAAAACCGCCCTGAAATCTTCAGGGCGGTATATATAAGCAGTCAGTAGGTAACACATTGATCA
>DASUDW010000171.1:0-2470 GCA_036275415.1 Chitinophagaceae bacterium
GCAAAAAAGGCCAAGATGGCGGGTATAATAATTGGCAGGAACAGGTTGTTTAATAAGGCTGATGTGGTTTATTTGATCAATCGGGCGAGAATTATTGATAAAGACTTTTTTTGAAAAAGGTGTTTGGAATTCGCATATAGAAATTGCACCCGGCGGTATAGGTAAAACGGGTTTTTTCTGCGCAAAACCACCGCCAGAAAACATTAACAGGAACACAACAATAAAGAAATTGAACCGTTGCTGCATGTTTCTTTTATTTGTCCCTAAATTTACGGCATTATTTTTGTGCAAAGGCGAAATTTTTTTACGCCACCTGATTATTAAACAGACGAACCAATGGCCCTGAGTCAGAGTTTACAGCAGAAATTACTGCAGAAGCTATCACCCCAGCAGATTCAACTGATGAAACTGCTGCAGGTGCCTACGGCCAACCTGGAAACAAGGATTAAGGAGGAACTGGAAGAAAACCCCGCCCTGGAACTGGATGAGGAAAAACATGACGAGGGGGCAGATGAACTGAAAGATGAATTCAACGAAAACAGTGAAGAAGAGTATGATGAACCGGATGGAAGCGAGGATGAGTATGATAATATTGATGTGAGCGAATATGTGCAGGATGGTGATGATGAAGTAGGAGATTATAAACTCCGTGATGATAATTACCCGGAAGAAGATGAAGGCAGGCAATTACCTTTTAAAACAGAGACCAGTTTTTACGAAATGCTGATCAACCAGCTGGGCCTGCTGAAACTGGAAGATAAAGAGCAAACCATCGCTGAACAGATTGTTGGCAGCATCGATGAAGATGGATACCTGAGGAGGGAAACCGCAGCTATTGTTGACGACCTTGCTTTTCGCCAAAATATAATAGCTACGGAACAGGAGGTGGAGGCGCTGATTAAACGCATCCAGCAATTTGACCCGCCCGGTGTGGCTGCCCGTAACCTGCAGGAATGTTTGCTGTTGCAGTTAAAGCGGCAAAAAGATGAAGGAAAGGTCGTTGATCTGGCCATAAAGGCTATTGCTAAATACTTCGACGAGTTTACCAAAAAACATTACGAAAAAATTCAACGGGGACTTAACATTAGCGATGAACAGCTAAGGGAAGTGATGCAGCAGATCATCAAACTAAATCCCAAGCCCGGCGGAAATGTTGGCGAAATCAATAAGGCGGAAAGTTATGTGGTGCCGGATTTCTTTATTATCAATAATGGTGGTAAGCTGGAACTGACGCTGAACAGCAGAAATGCTCCCGAACTCCGCATCAGCGAAGGCTACCGGGATATGCTGAAAGAATACGACCGGGGTTCCAAAAAAGATAAGCGTCAGAAAGAAGCCGTACTTTTTATCAAGCAAAAGATAGATGCTGCCAAGTGGTTTATTGATGCCATCAAGCAGCGGCAGCATACCCTGCTTAGTACGATGGATGCTATTATGCAGCACCAGTATGATTTCTTTTTGACCGGCGATGAGACGGAACTGAAGCCGATGATCTTAAAAGATATTGCTGAAAAAACCAGTTTGGATATTTCCACTGTAAGCCGGGTGGCCAACAGTAAGTTTGTGCAAACAGAGTTTGGTACTTACCGTCTTAAATTCTTCTTTAGTGAATCGTTGAGTACAGACAGCGGGGAAGAAGTATCAACCCGTGAGGTTAAAAAGATTTTAAGCGACCTTATAGAAGGTGAGGATAAAAAGCATCCGCTGAGCGATGAAAGACTGACGGAGTTGCTGCAGGAAAAAGGGTACAATATTGCCCGAAGAACTGTGGCCAAATACCGGGAACAGTTAAATATTCCCGTTGCCAGGCTGAGAAAAGAATTGTAATGAATGAATACCTTTCAGAGGGTATTCTCAGGCTGATTTATTTTTTGTTCCTATGCACTTCGGTAAGTAAATCTGAATTTGTATTTTACACAGCTAAATTTTATACAACCACCCGTTTATGGTTTTTGCCAGCCTGATTTTTCTTTTTCTCTTCCTGCCGCTGAACCTTATACTTTATTACAGTTCAAAGAATGCTAATTGGAGAAACTGGGTGCTTATCATCTTCTCCCTGTTTTTTTATGGCTGGGGCGAGCCCATCTGGATTTCGTTGCTGATTTTATCTTCTATGGTTGACTGGGCCAATGCACTTTTTATTGAAAAGCACAAGGGCACCAAATGGGCCAAAGTGGGAGTGGTAGTAACGCTGATCCTGAATCTTGGCCTGCTGGCTACATTTAAGTATGATGTGTTTTTGGTGAACCAGGTGAATGGGCTGCTGGGCACATCCTTCACAGCTCCCGGGTATGCATTGCCAATAGGTATCTCCTTCTATACTTTTCATACTATTTCTTATGTAGTGGATGTATACAGGGGTGATATAAAGGCACAGCGCAACTTCCCCAACTTCTTAATGTATGTTTCTTTGTATTCGTCCCTGGTGGCGGGCCCCATCATCCGTTATGCCCATGTGGCAACAGAAATC
>DASUDW010000172.1:0-15571 GCA_036275415.1 Chitinophagaceae bacterium
ACTTTGGCTCACCATTAGTACACCCTTTGTTTTTAATGCACAACGGCAACTGATAACAGAAGAAAGACAATCAGCAGGTAATGGCAGTCAGCAGGATGATGAATCTGCCAATCCATTGGCCAGTACCACAGAAGAAAAAACGCCCAACAACAGTAATTCTCTTTCTGAATTCTTAAACGAAGGAGAAACTATAAAGCAGCCTGTCCGGAATCTTATACGACAATATAATCCGATTTCAATCTCCCTCTATGTTTCTTTTCAGGGTGAATTGCTGGTCCCGCCTCCAAACATCTGATTAATTATTCAGTCGTTTCATTTTCACTCAACATAAATGGTTTCTTTTAGAAGAACCAGTATATACATCATAATATTGTAAATAAAATCAACATGGCACCCCGTGCAAAAGATTACATAAAAAGTTTTCCTAATGATTTTGCCTCATCCATTGTGGTTTTCCTGGTGGCATTGCCTTTATGCCTTGGCGTAGCACTGGCTTCGAATGCACCCTTATTTAGCGGACTAATAGCCGGCATTACGGGCGGCATTATAGTTGGCCTTGCCAGCCGTTCTCATTTAAGTGTGAGCGGACCCGCTGCCGGCCTTACAGCCATAGTTGCCTCCGCTATTGCGCTACTGCCTTCTTATGAGGCTTTTCTAACTGCTGTAGTCCTGGCCGGTGTGATACAAGTAGGTCTTGGGTTTGCGAAAGCCGGTATTATAGGGGATTATGTTCCCAACAGCGTTATTAAAGGAATGCTGGCCGCCATAGGGCTCATACTTATACTTAACCAAGTTCCCCATTTGCTGGGAGATGACTCACATTTTGAGTCTGACGAAGGCGTACCACAGAATAAAGGAAACATTTTTTCAAATTTCATTTTTGCATTTGGTAATATTAATTCCACTGCTATAATGATCGGAGGTATTTGTCTTGCTTTTCATTTTGCCTGGGAAAAAATTATCAGCGGAAAAAAGGGGTTCATAAAATTTGTACCTGCCCCATTGATCGTTGTAATGCTTGCCGTAAGCATTAACTATTTATTTCAGCAAAATGGAAAAGCTTTAATGGGCGAACACCTGGTTACTATTCCGCAAGCAACGTCAGCCAACGAGTTTTTTTCCTTCTTTTCCTTGCCAGACTGGAATCTGGCTTTAAATAAAAATGTATTGACAATTGCTGTTACACTGGCTTTAGTGGCCAGCCTGGAAAGCCTTTTAAGTATTGAAGCGATTGACGACCTTGACCCCTTTCAACGAGTAACACCTACCAACCGGGAATTAAAAGCTCAGGGAATCGGTAACGTGGTTTCCGGAATGATCGGCGGGTTACCTGTAACCAGTGTAATTGTTCGTTCCTCCGCCAATGTAAATGCAGGGGCAAAGACAAAAATGTCAACCATCTATCATGGTATTCTGTTACTGGTATCTGTTGCATTTATTCCTGCTATATTGAATATGATACCCAAAACGGCATTGGCAGCTATTCTGATCTTTACCGGGTATAAACTGGCAAAGCCTGCCCTATTTAAAGCCTTTTATAAGAAAGGCTGGGACCAGTTTCTTCCATTTGTTATAACAATTGTTTCCATTCTGGCCACTGACCTGTTAAAAGGGGTTATTATTGGTATTGGCGTAGGGTTATTCTTTGTAATAAGAAGTAACTTTAAAACAGCAGTTATTTCTGTAAACGATGGCAACAAACATCTGATACGGTTAAGAAAAGATGTTTCCTTTTTGAATAAACCCATCATAAAAAAGAAGCTGGAAGCAATTCCTGAAAACTCCTATGTGCTTATTGATGCGGGAAGAGCTGATTTTATTGATAAAGACATCATTGAGGTTATTGAAGATTTTATCATTCATGCACCCTTATCCAATATTACCGTTGAGGTAAAAAGAAGTATTTATAAAGACCAGGGGTTTGATAAAAAACTTATACCCCCAACCGGAAGCGGCCGTTATGTCCGTACGCATGAAAAAGAAATAAAAACAGCGAGTGAAGAATAATTAATTTCCATAAACTTAAAAATCATTTGTAATGAAATCATACGAAAAGTTGTTATTAGAAAATAAAGCCTGGGCCTCAGAAAAAGTAACGGAAGACCCTGAATATTTCAATCGCCTGGCACACCTGCAAACACCGGAATTTTTATGGATCGGCTGCAGCGACAGCCGGGTACCTGCCAATGAAATAACCGGCACCCATCCGGGAGAAATTTTTGTGCACCGCAATGTTGCCAATATGGTGGTACATACTGACCTCAATTTACTGACCGTACTTGATTATGCTGTCAATCACCTGAAAGTAAAACATGTGATTGTATGCGGGCATTATGGATGCGGCGGGGTAAAGGCTTCAATGACTAACCACAACTTCGGGATCATCAATAAGTGGCTCAGAAATATCAAAGATGTTTACCGTTTTCACCGGGAGGAAATTGATGACATCAAAGATGAAGAAGCGAAGGCTGACAGACTGGTTGAACTGAATGTGCAGGAACAAGTAATAAACCTTGCCAAAACGTCTATCATACAAAAAGCATGGGTGCATGAGCAAAGACCCAACCTGCACGGCTGGGTGTACGGACTTAAAGACGGTCTCATAAAACCGGTATTTGAAATGCCGGCAGGCACACATATTGACCCATTGTATGAATTTGATGACTTGTAATTAACCGCCGGTATTACTGCTGTGCCGCTTTCGTAAGCCTGTCATTAATAGCAGCACCAATACCCTCTTGTGGCATATTTTGCGCAATAATAAGATCGTATCCGCCGGCATCCAGCTGGTGCAGGCAATCATACAGATTCCAGGCTGCTTCATCCAGATCGCTGTTGGCCGACAACAGCAGCTGATCGTTTTCACTAGCAAGAGGAGAATATTTATCAAAAAGGAGTAATGCCACTTTACCCTTTTTCCCCTTTATTAATGATGGAGTGATTTCATCAACCAGCATCATAGGTGTAAGCGGTGAATAATGCTGCTTGAACATACCCGGATGTGCAATGTTGGTTTCCTTTTTCTGCAATACTTCCTGCTGCAGCACCTTTTCGATGGCGGCAGCAGTCACCGCACCCGGTCGCAAAATTTTTACCTTGTTATTTTCAAAAGCAACAATGGTGGATTCAATCCCTCTTTGGCAACGGCCGCCATCCAGTATATAAGGAATTTTATTGCCCAGCATCTGGTCTACCTGCAAGGCTGTAACAGGGCTGATATAATTAAAAGGGTTGGCACTGGGCGCTGCTAAAGGCTTGTTCAATTCTTCCAGTAGCTGCAAGGTTAACGGATGATCAGGAACCCTGATAGCTACCGTTGGCTGACCAGCGGTAATGGAATCCGGCACCATTTCATTTTTAGGCAACACCAGCGTTAACGGCCCGGGCCAGAATGCCCTGGCTAATTGTTCTGCAGCAGGCGGAAAATCAACGGTAAGTTCTTTGGCTTTTTCGATACCCGCCACATGTACTATAAGAGGGTTTGATACGGGCCTTGCTTTTACGGCATAGACTTTATGAATGGCCTCTTCGTTAAAAATAACAGCCGCCAGGCCATAAACTGTTTCAGTTGGTATAGCCACCGTTTCACCCGCCTCCAGCCATCTGACGGCTTCTTTTATATCGGTTCCAATTATTGCCATAGTTTTGAATCTGCGTCCTATTGTAACTGTTTAGAAAAATAAACAAAAACCGGGATCAAAAGTTATACAAACAATCAACTACCATCCATCACCAACACCACTGCAAAAATGGACTATTCTCTCATCATCAGCAACCTCACTAATCCTACACTTCTTTTTTTCCTATTAGGTGTTGTGGCAGCCCTTATTAAATCGGACCTGGAGATACCCGCCCAAAGTTCCAAGTTTATTTCCCTCTACCTGCTTTTTTCCATCGGTTTTAAAGGAGGAATGGAATTGGCCCACAGTGGCATCAACCGGGAAGTAACCATATCGCTTTTGCTGGCTATTTTCTTTGCCATCAGCGTTCCGGTTTACAGTTATTTCATCCTCCGGAGAAAACTGGATGTTTACAATGCAGGTGCTATTGCCGCCACTTATGGTTCAGTAAGTGCTGTAACTTTTGTTACCGCCTGTAGTTTTTTAGCTGATAAAAATATTGAGTTTGGCGGCCACATGGTAGCTGCCATGGCGCTGATGGAATCTCCTGCCATTATCATTGGCATGATATTGATCCGGAAATTCGGAAGTGAAAAACAGCAACAGCCTTTCAGTCATATCATAAGAGAGGCATTCAGCAACGGATCCGTATTGATGATCCTGGGCAGTCTCATCATTGGCATCGTAGCAGACGAAAAACAGGCGGAAGGCATAAAGCCTTTTACCAGCGATATCTTCAAGGGTTTTCTCGCTGTTTTCCTGCTTGACATGGGTATCACGGCCACCAAAAGAATTAAAGCCTTTAATAATGGCGGCTTATTCCTGGCCTTGTTTGGCATATTCATTCCGGTGTTCAATGCCTGCCTGGCCATTTTTTTATCCCATAGCCTGGGTGTGCATGATGGCAATGCATTCCTGATTGCAATTTTAGCCTCCAGTGCATCCTATATTGCCGTTCCTGCAGCGCTGCGGTTAGCTGTACCGCAGGCTGATCCGGGTTATTATATACCGATGGCACTGGCCATTACATTTCCATTCAACATAGTGGTCGGGATTCCGTTATACTATGGATTATTATCCGTTTTGTAAACCAGCCGCAAAGTACTTTCTGAATGAAAATTCCTGTTCCGCTTAATAAATAATTACTACTTCATTTCTGAATAAATAAAATTTTATGGATTACCAGGTTATTATCTCCTTGCTTACGCTTATTGCACTGGAAGTTGTATTAGGAATTGACAATATTATTTTTATTTCAATCCTTGCCGGCAAGCTACCACCCCAACAACAAAAAAAGGCCCGAAACCTGGGCATATTACTGGCCTTGCTGCTCCGGCTAATTCTGTTGGCAGCGATATCAGTAATTATGAAGCTGGACAATGAAGTGTTTAGCCTTTGGCAAAACAGCTTCACCGGAAAAGATATTATTTTGATTGCCGGCGGGCTTTTTCTATTATATAAGAGCACTAAAGAAATTTATCACAAGATCGAGGGAGCAGATAATGATATGGAGAAAAATTCCGGAGCATCCACTTTTGCCAACATTATTGCTCAAATATTGCTGCTTGACCTTGTCTTTTCTGTTGATTCTATCATTACAGCCGTAGGCCTTGTTAATGAGATATGGATCATGTATACAGCAGTGATTGTTACTGTTATTATCATGATTGCAGCAGCAGCCCCGATCAGCAACTTTGTGAACAAACATCCCGCTTTTAAAATCCTTGCTTTGAGTTTCTTATTACTGATAGGGTTCACTTTACTTGTAGAGGGATTTAATGTACATATTCCTAAAGGGTATATTTATTTCGCAATGGCTTTTGCCTTTATGGTGGACATTATTCAAATGAAAGTAACAGGACATAAATCCAACAAGCTAAAACTTAATCAACATTATTCAGTAAAAAGCCCATCAGCAGAGTTGCCCGGAAACAACGAAAAGATTTTATAAACCCCTGATAAAAGAAACAAAAACATTACCGTAACGATCTTTATAAATATTTTATCTTATTTCATCCCTCAGGCATTTAACTTTGTTACATGTCCATCGAAGTAAAGAACCTTCTGAAACAATACGGAGATCAAAAGGCAGTCAATAATATTTCCTTTACCATTCAAAAAGGGGAAATCGTTGGTTTTCTCGGCCCTAACGGAGCAGGCAAATCAACCACCATGAAAATCATCACCGGGTATCTTCCTCAAACTTCCGGAGAAGCATTTGTTTGTGGTATCAACGTAACCGAACAACCACTCGAAACAAAAAAGAAAATCGGCTACCTGCCGGAACTCAATGCCCTTTATTATGATATGTACGTCCGTGAATATTTAGGCTTTGTAGCAGAAATACATGGAATTAAAAACCCGGCAACAAAGATTGAAAATGTTATAGAAACCGTTGGTCTCAGCATCGAAGCAAAAAAGAAAATCGGTCAGTTGTCAAAAGGCTTTAAACAAAGGGTTGGGTTGGCCGCTGCCCTTATACATGACCCGGAGGTGCTGATTCTGGATGAACCTACCTCCGGTCTTGACCCCAACCAGATCATTGAAATAAGGGATGTGATAAAAAGACAAGGACAGAACAAAACAGTGTTATTCTCTTCCCACATATTACAGGAAGTAGAAGCCATTTGTGACAGGGTCATTATTATAAACAAAGGTCAGATTGTTGCAGACGACAAGCTGAGCAAACTGCAAAAAAATAATGCAGACAGTCATACCGTTATTGTACAATTTAAAGAAGCTGTAAACAAGGACTTGCTGCAACAACTCAAAGAAGTTTCAGCTGCGGATATCAGCGAGGGGCATACTTGCCGGTTGCATACTTCTCAACCTGAATCTGTTCGTAAACAATTACTGGAACTGGCGCTTCAGTATAACCTCAACATAATTTCATTGCAAAGTGAAAGCCGCAGCCTGGAGGATGTTTTCCGTTCCCTTACCCAAAATATTGACTAACCCCGTTAGCGTATCAGCGTAATGGTCCCTTTCTCCGTAATGAGTTTATTATCGTTGGTATAAAACTCCAGCATCCATACATATACACCTCCGTCCTGCATCACACCTTTACTCTTTCCATCCCAGCCGTCTCCTTCTTTGGTGGAGTAAAATATAAGGGTACCCCAACGATTGAATATAGAAAAGCTTTTCAGTGATTTCATTCCCACCAGGTAGGGCCTTACTATATCATTCAGGCCGTCCCCGTTGGGGGTAAAAGCTGTCGGCAGGTAATAACCCGGTTTGCGCAATACCAGCATTTGCAACGTATCCACTGTTACACAGGTATGAATATCTGTGATGCTGATCTTATAGAGCACATCATCTGTAGCTGTAAATTCTGTATACCTTGTACTATAATTGCTTAACTGTACCCTTGGCTGCCATTGAAAATTATTTCCAACAGAATCCCTGGCGTTTATATAACGTTTAGCACCCTGTGGCACGGTAATATCCCTGTAACGGATGCCCCTGCCGCCCTTATTTACCTGAATTTTCTTGCTAATCGTATCCGGATAATTTTCACAGCCCAGTGCCGATAATCGCAACGTCACATCGATTGTTCCCGGCGTTACATAAATAACCGGCGGCGGATCTTTTACCAATACATCCGGGTTACCATTATTAAATGTCCAGTTGTAGTTAACCAGTGGAGACCTGTTTTCCTGGCTCAGGTTATAAAACTGAACCGGCCGGTCAAGACAAACTGAATCCCATGAAAAATTGGCCTTACCATTGGGCATCACATATACGGTGGTAAATGCACTGCTGTCGGCGCAGCCTGCAGCACTGGTGGTGATAAGTTTAACCGTATAAGGTCCCGGCAGCAAAAATGATTTACTGGCATCCTTTACTGTTTGAGTAGAACCATCACTGAATTTCCATAGATAACTTAAAACAGAGCCGTCACTGATACTGGAATTGTTGGTAAACAAGAACGAATTGGACGTAATACATGCAGAATCTTTATCAGGAGTAAATGCCACTACCGGCAACGGATTTATGGTAAACGAAATCGTACGGGTGGAGTCGGTACAGCCAAACTGCCTCACTTCTGCCCAATAGTTGCCTGTTGTTAAGGGCTGGAAAGTAAAGCCGGTTGCACCGGGAACAGGTGAATTACCATTATACCATTGCACCGATGTAAGTGTGTTGCTTACTGCCATCGAACCGGCACGGGTATCTCCGATACAATAAACTGTTTTTCCTGTTGCCGAAATGGAAGTATCCGCAAATCTTCCGGTAATGATGGTAGTATCATAAGATCCGCAGCCGGTTGCCGGATCAACAGTATGCACAATAAATTGCTGCGGGGTTGTATTCATTACCCATGCCATTGGATTGGCTATGGCCGGATTACTTACCTGTGCTGCAGGTGTCCAGGAATAATTATACGCCGGATTGGGTACTGTACCTATCTGAACTTGCTGATTGCCACAAATTGTTGCATCAGGTCCAGCGTTAGCAACGGGAACAGGATTTATGGTGAATGAAACCGTTCGGGTAGAATCGGTACATCCGTTTTGCTGTACCTGTGCCCAATAATTTCCTGTGGCAAGCGGCTGGTAGCTGAAACCAGTGGCGCCGGGTATTGGATTGGTACCATCATACCATTGCACTGCCACCAGCGTATTGCTTACGCTGAGTATGCCTGCCAAAGGATCTCCGGTACAATAAGATGTCTTGCCACTTAAAACCATTGCTGTATCTATCAATGCCCCGGTGATATAAGCGGTATCATAAGAAAAACAGCCGGTTATAATATCTGTTGTTTTTACGACAAACTCAAGCGGTGCAGGATTAGGGTTCCAGGCAAACGGATTTGAAATAATGGAACTGCTTACATTGGTAGCCGGTGTCCATAAATAAGAATAACCCGGTGTGCTTGTTGTTCCAATCTGTACTTGTTGACTGGCACAAATCGTAAGATCCGGTCCGGCATTCGAAACGGGATTTCCCGCTATTTGTACATTGGCAAAAAGTGTATCTCTGCAGCCAAAACCGGGATAGGGCTCTACAATAACGGGGTAAATGGTACCTGCTGGAGGAGCAGGAGTAACATTCAACGTTTGGGAGGTTGAAAGTACGGTCGTATAGGTATTATCGGCATACCAGGTATAATTCTGAAAACCAAAAGGTGCATTCAGGGTAATACCGTTATTGCCGGGGCAAACAAAATTTCCGGTAATGGCTCCGTTGCAGGAAGTACCGACATCAACGTAGGCATACCCTGCATGCCCGCCCTGAGAACAATCTTTTGTAATAAATTCAAGCATAATATCCCTTCCTATGTAAGCGTTGAGGTTTATGCTAATAGGCGTCCAGTCTTTATACAACACCTGAGTATTCAAATTGCCGGGAACCGGTGATGTTTGAAAACCACCGGGTGTTGTCTGGGCAATGAAATCAAAATTCACGCAGGGTAAAGGTGCATTGGTGCTTAAATCTATGATCCGTGCCTGAAAGCGGGGCTGGTTGGCGGCTGTATGTCCCGGGCTTTCAATTACCACCGCATAGAATATGAGCATTGAAAATGTCGAAAGATTTGACGGGATTGTGTAAGTGTAGGAAATACTTTCTGCTTCCCTGTTTACATTGTGATTTCCCAGCATCACACTTACACCGCTCCCGTTAGGACATAAAGTAGGAAAATTGCCAAAGGGGTCTCTTGAATTGGTGGCAGCGGTGATAATAGTATGTCTTCCGGGGATGGGTCCGGTAAGCGGTAACGGGTTATTAAAGGTGGAACCTGCCCTGCATTCCCATCCGGTAAAATCTCCCTGTTCAAAGTCAAGATTGGACGGGCAAAGACCATTTTGGGCATTGCTTTTCAACAAAAAACCCAACAAAATTACCCCGAAAAATAAAAGGTGTTTTACCCCTGTCCCCATGCCATAAATTGTCTTCAAACATATCAAAAAAAAGGGAGAAATCAGTCATCAGTATTTCATTGGCAAAAACATTGTTTCTTTGCGGCACGATAAGCTGCCAATCAACTGTTTATTTAACCAATCAATCAATTTCTAAATTATGAGTTACATCGCCGAGATTTTTGCCAGACAGATTTTAGACTCCAGGGGAAACCCTACTGTAGAAGTAGATGTTATAACAGATGAAGGTGCATTGGGAAGGGCTGCAGTGCCCAGTGGCGCAAGTACCGGCATCCATGAAGCGGTTGAGCTTCGTGATGGTGACAAAAAGAAATACCTCGGTAAAGGAGTATTGAAGGCTGTGAAAAATGCAAATGAAATAATTGCCCCGGCACTGCTGGGTTTTGATGTGGCCGACCAAACCGGTATCGATGAGATGATGATACAACTGGACGGCACCCCTAATAAAGGAAAACTCGGTGCCAATGCAATTCTGGCAGTGAGTATGGCCGTAGCCAAAGCTGCCGCTGAGGAGGCCTCTTTACCTTTATTCCGTTATATCGGAGGTACCAATGCCAAAGTGCTGCCCGTACCTATGATGAATATACTGAATGGCGGCGCACATGCCGACAATAAAATAGATTTCCAGGAATTTATGGTGATGCCGGTTGGGGCACCCAGTTTTAATGAAGGACTACGTTGGGGTGTTGAAATTTTCCATGCCCTGAAATCCGTTTTAAAGAAAAAAGGATACAGTACGAATGTGGGCGATGAAGGGGGCTTTGCACCTAACATTCAAAGTAATGAAGAAGCTATTGAAACAGTATTGACAGCCATCGAAGCGGCCGGTTATAAAGCAGGTTCACAGGTAATGATTGCTATGGATGCTGCCAACAGCGAATTATGGGATGGCAAAAAGAAAAAATATGTATTCCATAAAAGCAGCGGAAAAGAAATGAGCAGTGAACAACTGGCCAAATACTGGGAAGGTTGGGTTAAGAAATATCCGATATGCAGCATAGAAGACGGCATGGCAGAAGATGACTGGAATGGCTGGAAAATGCTTAGTGAAGCCATTGGCGGTAAATGCCAGCTGGTGGGTGATGACCTTTTTGTAACCAATGTAAACAGGCTGCAGCAGGGAATTGACAAAGGAATAGGAAATGCATTGCTTGTAAAAGTAAACCAGATTGGTACCATTACAGAAACCATCAACGCTGTTACATTGGCCCAGCATAATGGCTATAATACCATCATGAGCCACCGCAGCGGAGAAACAGAGGACACTACTATTGCCGACCTGGCTGTAGCGTTAAACTGCGGACAGATTAAAACAGGTTCTGCCTCCAGAACCGATCGCATGGCCAAGTATAACCAGCTGTTAAGAATTGAAGAATTATTAGGCAGCTCGGCCCTTTATCCAAAAGGAAAGATTAAATTTGGAAAATAGTGCATAGCCTATGGTTCATAGTCCGGGGAGTTTTTATCCGGGCTATGAATCATTTAATATGAAACAGTCTTAATATTATTATCCAACTATGAGATTACTAACCCATATTCCCGCCTGGCTGAAAAACAAGTATTTCCTGTCATTTGCGGCTTTTTGCGCTGTTATGCTGTTTTTAGACAGGAATGATTTATTTACCCAAATGGAACGCAGAAAGGAATTAAGGGAGTTACAGCAAAGTAAGCGGTATTATACCAGCCAGATAGAGGCCGAAAGCAAAGAATTAGAGGCACTTAAGAATAATCCTGCCACACTGGAAAAATATGCCCGGGAAAAATACCTGATGAAGCGGGACAATGAAGAACTATTCCTGGTATCGGAAAATCCCGATGATTCAAAGAAATAACAGTTTCTGCACAATAAGGGAAACCACTGCCCGTTAAATATCCGGACGTTACATTTCAAGGACAACTAAATTTTCGGACATTTAATCGGTTTGCCAATGACCAACTTTACACCTGAAGACCTGTTATTGTACCTGTACAAGGAAACTTCTCCGGATGAGACCATTGCTATCGAAGAAGCATTAAAAAAAGACTGGACACTTCGTGAAAAATTAAATGTATTGAAAGCTTCTATGCAAAGGCTTGATAAGATTAAGGTATCACCCCGGACAGAAGTAGTTCTAAATGTTTTGAACTACGCAAAGAAAAGTGTTCCGCAGGAAGTACAATAAATAACATCTTTCATCTTATTCAATCCCGGGTTTAATCACCGGGATTTTTTTTGCCTGTAAAAACACAACATTTCCTCCGGCACTTAATCATTGAACCTTAAATTGCGGTATGACCCGTAAACAGCGATTTGATTTTGTCATCGCATATTTTGAAAAAAATATGCCGGTAGCGGAAACCGAACTCGAATTCAAAGATCCTTACCAATTGTTGGTGGCTGTCATCCTCTCTGCCCAGTGCACCGATAAAAGGGTGAATATGACTACCCCCGCCATTTTTAAAAAATATCCTACTGTTGTATCATTAAGCAAAGCCAGCTTTGAAGATTTATTTCCGCTGGTTAAAAGTATCTCCTACCCTAACAACAAAACCAAACATTTGTTAGGAATGGCGGTTAAAGTGGTGAATGATTTTTCGGGGCAAATCCCGATGAAAGTAGAAGAATTGGTTCAACTGCCGGGGGTTGGCAGAAAAACAGCCAATGTCATTACCTCTGTAGTAGATCAGCAGCCGAATATGGCTGTTGATACCCATGTATACCGGGTCAGCAAACGAATCGGATTGGCCCCTCAATCAGCTACTACACCGCTGGCCGTAGAAAAGGTACTGGTAAAAAACATACCCGACCACCTTATTCACAAAGCCCATCATTGGTTAATACTTCACGGCCGTTATACCTGTCTGGCCAGGAATCCAAAATGCGATAAATGCGGGTTACAAACAGCTTGCAGGTATTTTTCAACATCATAGTAAATTAAAGTTTACCAATTAGAATATTTCAATATTTTTAATTTTTACCCGGCCTCAATCCAATCCCTCTGAGAAAGCAAAACATTTGAAAACAGATTGAGGATGAGAAAATTTTTGGTTATTGCGTTACTGATCAGTGCAGCCCTCTATGAACCGCTGAATGCACAGTACTACTACTATAACGACCGCTATTACGATAATGCCGTAGTAATGGAACTTGGCATTTCAGGGGGTGCGATGAATGCTTTGACAGACCTTGGCGGCAAAAAGGGCATAGGTAAAAACTTTATCAAGGACCTTCGCTGGGCCACGGCCCGTCCCAGTTATGGCGTTTATGCAGCTGCAATGTATAAAAACGCCATCGGGGTAAGACTGGAGGCTACTTTCGGAGAGGTAACAGGCTATGACAGTATCATAAAAAATGTGGCACCTACTACATTCGGGCGGTATGAAAGAAACCTGAGTTTCAGAAGCAAGATCAATGAAATACAACTGGCGCTGGAAGTACATCCGCTATTTTTTAAAAATTATGTGGATGAAGATCCCCCCCGCATTTCTCCCTACGCAGTAATTGGTGTGGGCCGCTATAATTTTGATCCGGAAGCCAAACTTGACGGACAATGGTATGCACTGCACCCGTTAAGCCTCGAAGGACAGGGATTTAAAGAATATAAAGACAGAAAGCCTTACGACCTTACCCAGTTCAATGTACTAGGTGGGCTTGGTTTAAAATACGAGATCAACTCATTTTTAAATGCCCGTCTTGAATTCATTCACCGGGTTTTATTTACAGATTACCTGGATGATGTAAGTACGAATTATATAGACCCCACTTTGTTTACCAATTATCTTCCTTCCAACCTTGCATCAGTGGCGCAAAGGCTATATAGCCGCCGCTACGAGTTGGTTCCCAACGATGTACCTGTAACAGGTGAGCAGCGTGGCGACCCTAAAGACAATGATGCTTTTTTTACCATTCAGCTAAAACTGGGCATTACTCTCGGAAGGCAACGCAGGTAAAACAAATTCTTTTATTATAACCAAAATCATAAGGACTAACAGGCCTTATTTTGTATTTTTAAATAAGCAGGCGAAAACATCTTATCGTTTGGAAGATTCCCAAAATGAACTGTTATGTCTACCAATAATCTGCAACTGACTGAAGTGCGGTTTAACAGCAATCTCAGCTTCAAACCGCTGGTAATGTTTTTGAAGAAAAACATTGCAGAAGGCAATCCGGGTATGCAAAAACTCTACGGGCAGGTAGTAGATGAGTTTGAGTCGCACCCGGAATTACTGGAAACGATCACCGATCTTAACGATTTGCGAAACCATAGCGAACTGATAGAAGAATTATTATCTGCAGTATTCCCGCCAACCACATCTAATTATATGTATGGCGTATCCTTGCCATTCCGGCAGGATGCCGTTTATGTATCACCGCTTTTTAAAAAAATTTTACTCAAACCGGGTACCAACCAGATAGATATACCCGAATTAAGCAGCGACCCGGCACTTAACCAGGAAAGAATTCAATTTGCATATGGTTTACTGCTTAAAAAGTTTTTTGGAATGAACAGCCCCCTCACTTCAAGGCTGGTATATCCAAACCCCGATAAGGAAACCGGCTTAATGCGCTATATGGAAATGAGGCTGGATGGAAGGTTCATAGATGTAACACCTGTTGGTGAAATGCCCCAATTACCCTCCAGCATCCTGGATGCAGCAACCAACCGAATGATGACCCTTTCTGAATTAATGCAGCATATACCCCTGGAAAAATTTGTGTTTGAAGGGCTGTCTGTATTGCGTATAAACGATATGACAGAGCAGGAAATCATTGCCAGGATGAAAAACAGGCTATTGGACAATAATGCTTTTTCAGATGCCGCTATTTATAACGAGCTGGAAGAGCAGATACAATGCCTGATTGGCCTTAAAGATCTCTCCATAGGTATAACTCCCTTTTTCAAAATCAACGGGCACTATGTTTATTCGGACCTGCACAATACAAACAGCATTTTGTTCCGCCATTTTAAATCCATTCCGGATAAAGATGAAATCAGCGACTACTGCAAACTATTATTCCGGGACAATAACCAGCCATTGCTTTTTGAAGAACTTACGGAACATGCCATGAACGAAGTGCAGTGCCTCCAGTATTACCATAGAGAAGGAGGAAAAAGTCTTATCATTTGCCCGCTGAAGCAAAAAAATGACCTTATTGGCATGCTGGAAATATTTTCAGAAACACCCGGCCAGTTAAAACCACAGCATATCAGCAAGATTGAAAATGCGATACCGCTTTTTACCCTGGGGCTGGAAAAAAGCCTAGAACTGCTGAATTCCCAGGTAGACAGGGTCATCAAGAAAAAATTTACAGCGGTACAACCGGCGGTGGAATGGAAGTTTACAGAGGCAGCACTGAATTTTATCGTAAACAGTCAGTCAAAAGAAGATGCCAGGATCGAACGAATTTCCTTCGATGATGTACATCCGCTGTACAGTGCTATTGATATCCGTAATTCATCTACAGAAAGATCACACTCTATACAACTCGATATCATTGAGCAACTGGAACTGGCGCTGAATGTTGTTAAAAAAGCACAGGCTGCTATTTCATTCCCCCTTTTACAGGAAATAGAATTTAAGATTAATAAATACATCATAGCAGCATCCGATGTACTGCAGTCTGAGGAAGAAATGAGCATCAATGAATTTTTCCAAGGCCAAATAACCTCTGTATTCAACCATTTGCGGTCTGCAGAACCTGTACTGAAAAATGTTATTGAAGAATACTTCAGCCACCTGGACCCGCAGGTAGGAATGCTTTATAAACACCGTAAAGATTACGAACACAGTGTAACACGGATCAACGAAACGCTTGCCAAACTGGTGGATAAAGAACAGTCTGCTGCGCAAAAAGTATACCCGCATTATTTTGAACGGTATGTAACAGACGGACTTGAATTTAATATTTACATCGGCCAGGCTATCACCCCCAGAAAAAGATTTGACGAGATTTACCTGAGAAACCTGAAAATGTGGCAATTGTCGCTTTTGGCAAAGGCTGCAAGGCATACTCATAAACTGGAGGCAGAACTTAGCCATACCTTAAGAACTACGCAGCTCATACTTTGTCACAGTCAATCCCTT
>DASUDW010000173.1:0-10834 GCA_036275415.1 Chitinophagaceae bacterium
CCGTACCGGGTTGCCCGCATTTAACAATGGTAAAATTTCTTAACAAGCCGGTAACTATCAGCCCAGTGCATCAAGGTGCTGCTGCAGTTCTATCTCAGTTTTAATGAGTACATCCCTGGCTTTACTACCCTGGTTAGGGCCTACAATTCCAGCAGCTTCCAGTTGGTCCATAAGGCGGCCTGCCCTGTTATAACCCAGCTTCATCCGGCGCTGTAAAAGAGATGTAGAACCTATCTGGTTTTGCACAATAAGTCGGGCTGCGTCTTCGAAAAGGGAATCCCGGTCTGACATATCAAAATCCTTTCCTTCCAGTTCTTTTTCATCAATGTATTCGGGCAACAGGAAGGCATGCGGATAACCCCGCTGCTCTCCGATAAACTCCACCACTTCCTCCACCTCCGGTGTATCTACAAAAGCACATTGCAATCGGGTCAATTCGCCATTATGGGAAACCAGCATGTCCCCTTTACCGATCAATTGCTCGGCCCCTCCAGTATCCAGAATGGTGCGGGAATCGATCTTGGAGGACACTTTAAAGGCTACCCGGGCGGGGAAGTTGGCCTTTATAGTACCGGTAATGATATTTACCGAAGGTCTTTGTGTGGCAATGATAAGGTGAATACCAACGGCCCTGGCCAGCTGTGCCAGGCGTGCTATCGGCATTTCTATTTCCTTGCCGGCGGTCATGATAAGGTCGGCAAATTCATCTATCACCAGTACAATGAACGGCAGGTACTGGTGGCCTTTTTGCGGATTCAGTTTGCGTTTGATGAATTTTTCATTGTATTCTTTGATGTTCCGGGCACCGGCTTCTTTTAGCAGGTCATACCGGTTGTCCATCTCAATACAGAGTGCATTCAGGGTATTAATCACCTTTTTGGTATCGGTGATGATGGCCTCTTCCTCCCCGGGCAACTTGGCGAGAAAATGGTTTTCAATCTTACGGTAAAGGCTTAACTCTACTTTTTTCGGGTCAATCAGCACCAGTTTCAGTTGTGACGGGTGTTTCTTATAAAGCAATGAAACAAGAATTGCATTCACCCCTACTGACTTACCCTGCCCCGTAGCACCTGCCATCAGCAGGTGAGGCATACTGGCAAGGTCTACAATGAAATTGTCATTGTCTATCTTTTTGCCAATCGCAATCGGCAGGCTGAAATTATTGTTCTGGAATTTTTCGGATGCCAGCAGTGTTTTCATACTGACAACGGTTTTCCGCACATTGGGTACTTCAATACCAATGGTTCCTTTACCCGGTATGGGAGCAATAATACGGATACCCAGGGCCGCAAGGCTGAGGGCAATATCATCTTCAAGGTTTTTGATCCGGGAAATGCGGACACCGGGTGCCGGTACTATTTCGTATAGTGTAACAGTAGGCCCGATAGTAGCACTTATCTTCTGAATTTCTATTGCATAATTACGAAGCGTAGCTATGATCTGGTTCTTATGGTTCTCCAATTCACTGGCATCTTGCACTATTTTTTCACTGCCATGTGTTTCCAGCAGGTTTAATGTGGGATATTTATAGTCACGGAGATCTAGTGTTGGTTCATATGGCGGCAGGTTCTCCACTGCGGCTTCGGCCTCTTCTTTAACCGGATCGGGTGCGGCTTTGATTTCAAGTTCCAATGAATCATCCTGCTTTTTCACAACCGGTTTTTCTTTAACAGGCGGAGGTATGACTTGCTGAATGGGTTGCTCCTCCACTTTTTCCTCCAGCATATCCATGGAATCATGCTGATGCAGCAAGTCGCTGACGATCTCACCTTCAAAAGTAGGTTGCTGCTCAACCATTTTTTCTGCCTGTTTTTCCGGTACTTCCTCTTTTTCGATAAGTTTTATATCATGCTTTGGTTCTTCCTCCGGGAAATTAATATTGAAGCCGGGAGACTCACCTGAAAGTGAATTGACCGGTTTATCCGTTATTCCTGTTTCAGCATAAATATCATTGATGGTTTTTCCGGCAGCAGCAACAGGCACCGTTTTTTCTTCTTCTTCAATGGTATCAATATTTTCTTGCGCCTGCTTTTTCTGCGGCAGGTTAAACGAAGGGTTGAATTGCCATATGAAATAACCAAACGCCAGCAGGAAAAGAACGGCGCCTGTACCGAAGATGCCAAGGGTACCGGTCATTTTATCGCTGATCATATTGCCAACGGCTCCGCCAAATGCAAAAGGATGGCTGCGAAACAGGAAACCAAGCACCACAGAAAGTACCAGCAAACCGACAGTAACATATTTCAGGTTTCTCCAGATTGAAAAGACTTTTCTGCGGAAAAGCAGGTTGATACCTACTACAAAAAAGAAGGTACAAATAAGAAAGGAAGCAATGCCAAATGTTTTGAAGATAAAGAAATGAGACACCACTGCACCTAATCTCCCCAACAGGTTAGCTACTTGTTCCTCTGTATCCAACAATGCGCTGACCCCCTGCTGGGCAATCGCCTGGTCTTCTTTCCATGTGAATAAATAGGAAACAAACGAAATAAAAAGGAAAACTGCAATTAACAGGAATACAGACCCTATTATCTTCCAGGTGCGTTCATCACGGGCCAATGTCTTAAGGTCAATACTCTCTTCTTTTTCCGCCCGGAATGGTTTTACATCGGAGCCGTCAGGTTTTTTCTCAGGACTTTTTTTCTTTTTCTGCTTCTCAGCCATAGGGGCAAAGATAAAAAACAGGAAGCAGGATAATACAGCCCTGTCGTAAATCTTTACAAAGGAAAAAAGGCCCTAAATACTCAATTTTTACCACTTAGTGGTATATCAAAGTACTACCAAAAGCGAAAGGCAAGTATTACATTTGATAGCCATTAACCTGTTAGTATGAAACTTTTTCAGAAAATAATAGGCTTTACTTTATTGCTGCCTTTGCTCCTGCAAAGTCAGCTTTTTGCACAGCAAACCGGCAATACAGACCACATTGATATAAGCAAAGTGAATGTGGTTATGCAAATTAGTAACAAAGTGAGTGTGGCGTTAGCTGAAAAAGATGTATCACTGATCCAGGCTTATCCTTCGTTATCCTTTTCCCCCGGCACCCGCTATAAGGGTGCCATACCAACAGATAAAGTAACGAAAAAGCTTTTCCTGCAATTCTCCCTTTTCAACTCTGCCGACTCCTCTGTTTCGGTTTATTTTTTCCCGGGGTTCTATTATGACAAGATAAACCTTTACCGTATAAACGGAAATACAGTTAAACAGTTGCCCGATATTTTACCGGCTATCCGTGATAAAGTAAGTTTCAGGCAAATCAGCTTAGCAGCGCATGACACTGCCACCATAGTGGCCGAATTATATTTTGTAAAAACTTATATCAATACGATAAGACCAAGGCTGGTAAACACAAAAGAGACTAATTCTTTTCTGGCCGACCTGCGGAGCATGCATGATAATGACAACCTGGTAACCTATGTTTTCTGCGGCCTTCTGCTGATGATGATACTTTTTTCCCTTTCTAACTTTTTACAAGGGGCCAATCCGGAATTCCTGTATTACTCATTATATGCTGTTTTCCTGGGAAGTATGTTATTTACAAAGGCCGTTTTCGACTTTCGCAGCACTATTGCTACTTTCTTTTTTGAGGCCTACCTGGATTTCATCCTACAGGGGCTTGGCATCATGTTCTATATGATCTTTATGCAGAGATTCCTGAATACCCGGGAGAAGCACACTTTCCTTTATAAATTGTATAACACCGGGATAGTACTTATAGCAATTTCATTGGTTGCCTATACCTTCCTGCATTTTTTCACTGATAATTTTACACTGGAAAATGGGGTCGAGAATACAACGAAAGTATTGCTCCTGGTCCTTACCATCATATTCCTGGTTTACAGTTTCCGGCACTGGAAAGACAGATTGTTGCGCTACCTTTTCTGGGGCAATTTGTGCCTTTTCGTTTTCTCCGTAATATCTCAGGTTAGCGTTATGATGGACAGCCTTTTTAAAGATCTGCCCGGAGTTTTTAGTTCTTCTTTATTTTACTATGAAATTGGCTTATTCCTGGAATTAGTTTTCTTTCTTGCCGGTCTGAATTATAAGAACCGACAGCTGATTATCCAAAGGACCAAGGAAACAGAAAACCTGAAAGCCCAAAATATGTTGCAGGAATATGAAAAGGAGATTGCGGTATACAAGGCACAGCAGGAAGAACGGGAAAGGATTTCAGCCGATATGCATGATGAATTGGGATCGGGCATGACCGCCATCCGCCTGATGAGTGAAATTGCCCGTAATAAAATGAAAGAAAATACACCGGTTGAAATTCAAAAGATATCACAATCGGCCGATGAAGTGCTTAACAAGATGAACGCTATCATCTGGAGTATGAACAGTGGTAACGATACGCTTGACAACCTGCTCTCCTATATCCGCTCCTATTGCCTGGAATATTTCGACAATACGCCTGTTGAATGCAAAGTCCTGATTCCGGAAAACATACCGGAAAAAGAGATTACAGGAGATAAAAGAAGGAATATATTCCTATGCGTAAAGGAATCACTTAATAATATACTGAAACACTCCGGCGCTACAGCAGTTAAAATAAACGTAGAAATAGCTCAGCAACTGGTGATAAGAATTGAAGACAACGGGAAAGGTATAGACATGGAAAATCTGCGTCGATTTGGAAACGGATTGAACAATATTAAAAGAAGGATGGAAAGCATTAATGGCACTTTTACTATTGCCAGTCAAGACGGTACTATAACAACGTTGACCTTGCCTTTATGAATTTTGTTTCTTTAGCGCAGACACTGCCAGCAACAACCACCCCGCAATAAAAAGCAGGCCGCCCAAAGGAGTAACAGGCCCGAGATACCTTGCGGCATCGCTTTCCTGAATTTTAAGGTATGTTATTATGTACAGTGATCCTGAAAAAAAGATTACTCCCACGGTAAAACAAAGTGCAGCCCATTTGAAATATTTTTCATTCAACTTTTCAGCTACCGCTGCAGCAATTAGCAGGGCAATTGAATGATATACCTGGTACTGAACACCTGTCTGGTAACTATGGAGTATTTTTTCATCGGTCGTTAACTGCTGCAGACCATGTGCCCCAAAGGCCCCCAGCGCCACACCCAAGGCCCCCAGTACCGCAGCTGTGATGAAATAATTTCTATGCATGAAATATTTTTTCAATTAAGAGTTCAATATCCAGCTGTTCTTCGTCTATATGCACATCCGCCTGATCATAGTAGATCTTTCTGTCGGCAAATTTTTTCAGAATAAAAGAACGAAGTTGTTCGTCCGGCAGGCTCCTTATTAAGGGTCGGTTTTCTTTTTCCAGCCGTAAACGTTCGTATAAAATATCAAGGGAAGTATTGATCCACGCCACTGTTCCTGCCTGCTTCATGTAATCAAGGTTATTATAATAACAGGGAGTACCCCCGCCGCAGGCCATAATGAAACTGTCATGGCTCTCTGTAATGATATGCAGATAATCTTTTTCCAGCAACCGGAAATGCTCTTCCCCCTTTTCGTTGAACAGTTCAAGAACAGTTTTCCCTTCCTGCTGCTCAATCTGTTCATCAAGGTCAAAAAAAGGGAGTTTGAGTTTTTCACTCAACTGGCGGCCCCAGTGTGATTTGCCGGAACCCATAAAGCCTATGAGGAAAATTTTCATACTGCCCCAAATGTTATTTTATTTAAATGCATTGAAGCCGGTTACATCCATACCTGTTATCAGCAAATGAATATCATGAGTACCCTCATAGGTAATAACACTTTCCAGGTTCATCATGTGGCGCATTACAGGATACTCACCGGTAATACCCATTCCGCCTAATATCTGTCTTGCATCACGGCAAATATTGGTAGCTATTTCACAGGAATTTCTTTTAGCCATACTTACCTGCTGCGGGGTTACTTTACCCTCGTTCATCAAAACACCTAATCTCCAGTTCAGCAATTGTGCTTTGGTAATTTCGGTTATCATTTCTGCCAGTTTCTTTTGCTGCAACTGGAATGCGCCAATCGGTTTGCCAAACTGTATCCGCTCTTGTGAATATCGTAATGCCGTATCATAACAATCCATTGCAGCGCCAATCACTCCCCAGGCAATGCCATAACGGGCTTTTGTAAGGCAACTCAAGGGGCCTTTCATACCTTTTACATTTGGTAAAATATTTTCCTTCGGCACTTTTACATTATCAAAAACCAGTTCACCGGTAGCAGAAGCCCTCAGGCTCCATTTTCCATGGGTTGTAGGTGTACTGAAACCTTCCATCCCTCTTTCCACGATCAGTCCATAAACATCACCGGTTTCATTTTTTGCCCATACCACTGCAACCTGTGCAAAAGGAGCATTACTGATCCACATTTTTGCACCGTTCAATATCACATGGTCTCCGGCATCCTTAAAATTGGTCAGCATGCTGGCAGGGTCACTGCCATGGTTGGGTTCAGTCAGGCCGAAACAACCCAGCCATTCACCACTCGCCAGTTTGGGTAAATATTTTTTCTTTTGCTCTTCACTTCCATATGCGTTGATCGGGAACATGACCAAAGAGCCTTGTACAGATGCTGTAGAACGGACACCACTGTCACCTCTCTCCAACTCCTGCATCATCAGGCCGTAGCTGATATAATCCAGACCTCCGCCACCATATTCAACAGGAACAGTTGGGCCAAAACAACCCAATTCACCCAATTGCCTTACTATATGCTGCGGGAACTCTGCCTTTTGTGCATAATCCTCAATAATGGGGGAAATCTCTTTCTTTACATAACTGCGAACAGTATCACGAATCATTATGTGTTCTTCGGTCAACAGTTCATCAACTTGAAAATAATCCGGGCTTTGAAAAAGATCTGTACGGGCTGCCATCGTTATTGAATATTTAAGATTGTAGATTTGAAAATTAACTGGTGCAAAGGTAAGAAAACGGGAGCAGCGGTTATCCTTTGTGAAACCAGTGTTTTAAATTTATGCCTGTAAAAACAACTAAATGAAAAATGCCTTTATTTCCCTTGTTGTCCTGCTTTGTTTCGCAACGCTAAGCAACGCCCAAAAAGACTCAACAAAATCCAAAGCTGAACCAAGGGTTAAGCAATTTTGGATGGTTATCCTGAAAACGGGACCCAAAGACAAAGAGATAACCGATTCTGCGCAGCGGGCAAAATTATTTGCAGGGCATTTTTCGAATATGGACAGATTGCATAAAGAAGGGATTCTGAAAGCAGCAGGGCCTTTTGGCAAAAATGATTTCACCTGGCGGGGACTCTTTATCATGGATTGTGCTACGAAAGAGGAAGCAGAGAATTCTGTAAAAACAGACCCAACTGTAGCTGCCGGAGTATTTATTTATGATATTGTTCCCTGGTGGAGTGAGCCAAGCGGTAGTTTTAAAACAGGAAAACCAGAGAAAAAGGAAGAATGAATTACCCGATAAAAGAGATAATAAGGAATTTCATGTCGGTTGTGGCCGGAGTACTGTTAGCATTAATATTTATTATACCAATTGGCTTAATAGCAGGGCTATTAGTCTTCTCTGATGCGGCAGTCCCCAAATCACAAGAAGTTCTGTCAACACTTTTGATATTCGCTGGATTTGTAATCGGGTGCCTGCTTGGAGGATATACAACCGTTAAGATTTCAACAAGAAGAGACCTAGTTCATGCTTCTATTACCGGTATAGTTCTGACCCTTCTTTATGCATGGGTAAATGACTTTGAATTTGACTGGCGTTATCCGGATACTGGAATAGCTTACGCCGGATTCATTCCGGTTGTGATGATTGGCGGTATGATCGGGGTAAGAAAAAAAAGGGCTATTTCAAGTAACCGCTCATCTCCTCCTGGTACTCTTTAGCCAATTCCCTCGCCTTAGTTGCAAAATCTTTTCCGGAGGATGCATAAATTATTGCCCGGCTGATGTTTACCAGGATTCCGCAATCTTTAATCATTCCTTCCTCCGCAACATCTTTTAGACTACCCCCCTGTGCGCCGACACCGGGCACCAGATAAAAATGATGAGGTGTCAGTTTCCGTACATTACTCAACTCCCCTGCTCTTGTAGCACCTATCACAAACATAAGATTGTCTTCAGTACCCCATGCAGAAACGGTTTCCAGCACTTTTTCATAGAAAAATTCTCCCCCGGTATGCAGCAGTTCAAAATCATTGGCTCCCTTATTGGAAGTTAGTCCCAATACAATCGCCCATTTGCCTTTATGCTGCAAAAAAGGCTTTACACTGTCCTCGCCCATATAGGGGGCCACGGTGATGGCATCAAAGGGCAATGTTTCAAAAAAAGCTTTGGCATACTGCTCAGAAGTATTTCCGATATCACCCCGTTTGGCATCAGCAATTTTGAAATGTTCATCGCCGATATAACGAACTGTTTTCTCCATTGCCTCCCAGCCTTTCACTCCCAACGCCTCATAAAAAGCAGTGTTTATCTTATAGCTTACACATACATCCTTTGTAGCGTCAATGATTGCTTTATTAAAGGCAAATACAGGATCTGTCTCAGCTAAAAGATGATGTGGGATTTTTGTTATATCTGTATCAAGTCCTACGCAGAGGTAAGATTGTTTCTTTCTGATTTGTTCAACGATCTGGTGTCTTGTCATACAGCAAAGTTAATAGGGACTTTTTTAATGGCTGTTGAGCTTAGTCAGTATCAATTGTTCAATATTCTTACTGTCCCATTGCTCCTCGATACCATTTATTGCCATTACATCCTGCATAATGGCTTCCTGCATTTGTCCTCTTTTCAATGCTTCGCTATAACGGATTTTTGGACTGAAAGTCACCTGCGAATAAGCCGGTATCCATTTATCTGGATATTTCTCATGCAACCTTGCCTCTATCTTTTTTTGCAGCAGGAATTTGGGGTCAGCTGTTTTATCCCGCATTTCCGTAAAATTATTGATAGCCAGATCTGCAATAGCATCGCCATCGGGTTTACGAAGCGATTGATACTCTTTTAATATTTCACCCCAGTCTTCCTTGTGTTTATCAATCAGTTCATCCAGCACACGGCAATCCTCAAAACCGCAGTTCATCCCTTGCCCGAAAAACGGTACGATGGCATGGGCTGCATCTCCGATTAAGGCGAAATTGTCATCCCTGATCCAGGGAAAACATTTTACAGTAACAAGGGATGAAGTAGGATTGGTAAAAAACTCATTGATATAATCCGGCATCAGAGAGACTGCATCCGGAAATGTTTTCTCAAAAAACGCCTTTACCTTTTCCGGCGTTGTCAGCTTTTCAAATGAGGCTTCTCCCTGAAAAGGAAAGAACAAGGTGCAGGTAAAGGTTTTATCCAAATTGGGTAACGCTATCAGCATATAATCCTTCCTTGGCCATATATGAAGGGCATTGACCTGCAGGGCAAAATCCCCTTCTGCCGTTGGCGGAATAGTCAATTCCTTATATCCGCAATCAATATAAAATTGCTGATAATCGAACTTATCATGCTGCAACATATGCTGCAAGCGGGCGGCCGAAAAGGCACCATCGGATCCAAAGATCAGGTCTGTTTTGAAAGACGGTAACGGCTTACTTTTATTGCTTTCAAACTCAATCGTCTCTTTGCCCCAGTCAATCTTGCTGAGCTTTTCATTAAAATGTATCTCCACTCCTTGTTCCTCCGCCAGGTCCATCAGTTTCATATTGAGCGTCCCTCTCGAAACGGAATTAATATACTGCCCTTCTTTTCCATAGGGCTGAAAAGCAGTGCTGCCATCCGGATTATGGATATAGCGGCCATGCATGGGAATAGAAATCTTTTTGATCTCATCAGCCAAACCGACTTTTTCCAAAGCCAGTAAGCCCCTGTCGCTCAAGGCAAGGTTGATGGAGCGGCCGGCCGACATTTTCTCCAGACGCATATCGCCCCGTCGTTCATACACTTTTACTTTATAACCTCTTTTGGACAAATAGATGGAAAGTAATGATCCGACTAAACCGGCGCCGATGATAGTTATATTCTTTTTCATTTTGCCACTAAGGCACAAAGGCACGAAGAAACCTGTCTGCCGACAGGCAGGCACAAAGTTTAAATCAATTACTTTGTGACGTCGTGTCTTTGTGGCTATTTTAAAATTGAACTTATTATTTCGCCAAAGCGATAAATATCTTCGAAAGAATTGTACAAAGGCACCGGGGCTACACGAATTACATTCGGTTCTCTCCAGTCAGCAATAACACCCTGTTTTGTCAATTCATCAAAAATTTGTCTCCCGTTTTTAAGCATCAGCATAGATACCTGGCAGCCTCTCTCCTCTTCATTGCACGGAGTAATCACTTCAATTACTTTTTCAGACTTGCTGCTGTTTATATCAGCAAGTATATAATGCAGGTATGCTGCTAATTGTTTACGTTTTTTATGCAGTTTTTCCATTCCGGCTTCTTCAAAAATATCCAAAGAGGCTTTATGGGCGGCCATGCTTAAAATGGGAGCATTGCTCAATTGCCATCCTTCAGCCGTGGGAATGGGATCAAAACCTTTTTCCATTTTAAAACGGGTTTCTTTTTTATAACCCCACCAGCCGGCAAACCTTGTAAGTTGCTTATTCGAAGCATGTTTTTCATGAATATATGCACCTGCTACGCCACCCGGACCACTGTTCAGGTACTTATAAGAACACCAGCAGGCAAAATCTACATCCCAGTCGTGCAGTTGTAATGCAACGTTACCGGCGGCATGTGCCAGGTCGAAACCAGCACAAGCACCCACCGAATGAGCTGCTGCTGTAATTTCTTTTAAGTCGAACAACTGACCCGTGTAATAATTTACTCCTCCAAATAGAACCAGCGCAACACTGCTTCCGTGTTTCTTTATTGTTTCAACGATATCCTCCGTTACCAGGGTATGTTC
>DASUDW010000174.1:0-4902 GCA_036275415.1 Chitinophagaceae bacterium
AATGGGGAAATCTGGGTACCGCAAGGCTTTGGTCCTTTTCCGGCCAATAACCTGCTGGAAGTAAGAAAGCTCGGGCCCAACATGTATATCCATGCCCGCAACTTTTCCAGGTCACCCAAAGAAACAGAATTTGAGTTTTTCCTGATGGATGTAACAGGCCCCGGCGTTTACCGGTTGAACAGCACCTCTTCCTATCCGACACAGGCTGTCAGTTATGGTTATTATGTAAAAAGGAACCTGACACCCACCAATGAATTCATGACCTCCGCAACACATACCGGTACAGTTACCATTACTAAACTGGATACCGTTAATTTCATCGTGTCCGGTACGTTTCAATTTACTGCTTCAGATATTTCTGGATCCGACCCGCCCATTACCGTTAGTGAAGGAAGATTTGATATTGATTTTTGATACTGCTGCTGTCATGCTGAGCCTGTCGAAGTATGAAGGTGATGTCATTTTCACCCTTCGACAAGCTCAGGGTGACAGAAGCTCTCTTATCAGAAAAGAATTCGTATACCCGCATTCATCGTAGCTGTCAGCGGGGCATTATCATTTACAAAAAGATATTTGCTGGGATAATCAGAGGCAGGTATCCACACCCTGGCTTCTGTATATAAAAAGAAATCGGCGCCGATGGGTTTTTCCCAACCGAGGCCAAGGTCAGCTGTCAGTCGTTTGAAATTGGCCCGTCCTTCCCTTACCGGTACTGCATAAAGGCTTGTATCAATACTTACAGAATAGGAATTGCTGATGCGGCCCGGTAATAAACCAAAGCCGGCTGATGCATAAAGGTTCCAGCCTTTTTCTGCTTCACAATTACCGACCAGGTATTTTCTCCAGCCCAATGAAAAATGTTTGAACCGCATGCTGGCATTATTGGTATAACTGACCTGCTGCGGGTTAGTAAGGGGGGATTTGGCAGCGGCAGTCAGCCGGTTACTGAATTTTCCATTGGTATAATAGGCAAACCAAACATAGATGCCGTCTTTGTTGGTCAGATTGAAAACCAGGTTAACGGTATGTCCCCATGCCCAGAACTGCTGTTCTTTCTTCAGGCTACGCTGTACACCAAGATCGGTGGCTACGCTGAACCGCAGATATTGGGGCAGGGCAGACACAGTGAGAAGTGTAAACAATGTCAATATGATGATGCGTTTCAGCAAGTAGGATAACGTATGTGCAATGTTACTGAAATAATTGCTTGTGTAAAACTGAAAAGCCACCCTGCACAGCAGGATGGCTTTTCGTAAACGAAGAAGCAAATCATTTCATGAGTTTCAGTTCCTTGATAAGATTGCTGCCACCGCCTAATTTGTCAATACACCACAATACATAGCGAATATCAACGCAAATCGTACGGTTCAGGTCTTTGTCAAAAGCCAGCTTATGGCTCAGCGCTTCATAGTTGCCGTCAAACGCAAGGCCAATCAGTTCACCTTTGTTGTTTAATACAGGAGAACCGGAATTGCCACCGGTAATATCATTGGTTGTTATGAACCCAATCACCAGTTCTTTGCGGGTGGGGTCCATATACTGGCCGAAATCTTTCTTCTTCAGCATTTCTATCTGATTGGCGGGCAAATCAAATTCATAATCGCCGGCTTTGTATTTTTCCAGCAAACCTTTGGAAGTAGTTACATAATCATAAAATACCGCATCACGGGGACGATAGGATTTTACATTGCCATAGCTTACCCGCATGGTGAAGGTGGCATCCGGATACATCATCTTAGCTTTTACCGGATCCATTTCCATTATGCCTTTCAGGTACAACCTTCCAAATTCTGCATTCTTTGCATTGAACTGCTGGTTGTAGGGTGCATATTTACTGTTATAGCTTTTCAGGAAAGTGGATGCATGGTTGAATGCAGGATCATCCTGCAGTTTGAGTGCATCCGGGTTAGCTGCAAAGGCATTCCATTTGGCATCATCAAAGATCATTGTCTTGCCAAATACATCAGCAGCATATTTTTTATAAGTCGCATCATCATCCAGCGGACCATAGGTATTTTTTAAAGTGCCATAGAAGCCTACAGGGTGTTGTTCTTTATCTACATCTTCATAAAACATCCTGGTTACAGTTGCCAGAATATTCTGGTCTGATGCTTTGTTTTCATCTTCCAGGAATGCTTTACGCTGGTTACTGGCAGCATCCACTGCTTTTTTGATATCTGCCTGGGATGTACCGGGCTTTACCAATAAGTTTTCCAGTTGTGAAAGAGAAGCGGCAAAACCAATCAAAGGAGATCCAAACACCCCTTCATTCATATACATCCTGATTTTTGCATAAGGTCTCCAGGCATCATAAGCCTTGCCCCAGTCGGCAAAAATGTTTTCATATTCCGGCTTTCCTTTCGCCCAGGCATTGAATTTGTCTTCAGCAGTTCTTTTTTGTCCGTATACATCGTATTTCAGTAATTGCTTGGTTTCGCCGTCAAAAAATTTCCAGTAGTTGGCAATGCCGGCATAAGAAGATGCCAGTTGCAGTTTGATGGCCGGGTCTTTTTTCATTTCTTCAAACATATACTTAAGGCGTACATCCCGCAGTTTTACCAAAGTGGGGTTATTGATGTCGGTAGCCAGGCGTATGCCGTAAGAACTTTCATAACGGTTGGTGCCGCCCGGGTATCCCCAAATCATCGAGAAGTCACCGTCTTTTAAAGGTTTCAAAGAAACGGGCAGATACCACTTGGGCTTCATCGGAATATTTCCATCAGTAGCTTCCTCTCTTTTTGCCGGACTGCCATCAGGTTTTGTATACACCCTGAAAACAGAGAAATCACCGGTATGGCGGGGCCATTCCCAGTTGTCGGTATCGCCTCCGAATTTACCTACACTTTCCGGCGGTGTACCTACCAGGCGCACATCAAAATAACGCTGGTACACAAATGCAAGGAACTGGTTGCCTTTGAACAAGGCGCTTACCCTTGTTTCAATATTTTTATCCGCATCACTCATCCGTTTGTTGATAGCAGTGAGTACCGCCGTTTGTTTTTGTACCCTTTCAGCACCACTGAGGCCTTTCAGCGAATCCATTACTTCTTTGGTTACATCGTCAATACGCAAAAGAAATTGTACGGACAGGCTGGTCCTTATTTCTTCTGCCTTGCTTTTAGCATAAAAACCATCTTTCAGGTAATTGTGATCCACTGTACTGGCAGATGCAATGGCATCATAGCCGCAATGGTGGTTGGTAAATATCAGGCCTTCAGCGCTTACGATCTCACCGGTGCAGCCGCCGCCAAAGATGATGATGGCATCTTTCAGCGATGGTTTGTTGATATTATAGAGTTGTTCTTTGGTGAGCTTTAATCCTTTTTTCACCATATCGTTATACACCTGCTGGCCGAGCAACAGGGGCAGCCACATACCCTCATCGGCAAATGAGCGAACGGCCAAACTGATAAATAAAACAATCGTTAACAGGAACTTCTTCATATAAGAAAATTTAGGGGGCAAACCTACGTAAAAACGGTCAGCGAATGACTGAGTTTCGTCTGGATTCATTAATTTGAGTCTCTAACCAACCGCTTATGAATTTGAACCGTTTATCCCTTTTCATAGCAGCTATTTCAGCGCTTTTCCTTTATTCCTGCAGCAAGAAAAGTGGTGGCGGCCCCGGCCCTTCGCCCACACCGGTTCCGGGCTGTGCATCAAATACAGCGCCAGCCAATGGCACAATGCTTACAACAACAGCTGTGACACTCACCTGGTCATCCGTAAGCGGTGCAACAGGCTATGATGTTTATCTGGGCACTTCAGCCACTCCGACAACAGCAATAGCCAGTAATGTTTCTGCCACTAATTTTAATTATACAATTCCAACTACGGCTACCAGCACTACTTATTACTGGTATGTACAACCCAAAAATGCCAGTGGCGGTGCAACGGGCTGTGCCACTACAGTTACCTCCTTTACCTACACCGTAATACAATCCCCTCCGGCATTTGGTTATTATGTGGTCGGCTACCTGCCTTCTTACCGAAGCGTAAGCACTATTCCGGATGTAAAATTCAGGATGACCAATGTGGTGGTTTATGCTTTTTATGCGGTAAACAGTACCGGCACTTTAACGCCTCCTTCATCTCCTTCATCTACCCTGGTAGCTGTAAGGGATAAGGCAAGGGCCAATAATGCCAAAGTATTTTTAGGCATCAATGACGGAACAGCCGGTAATTTTAAAAATATGGCTTCTACAGCGGCAGGCCGGAATAATTTTATCAGAGATGTGATGAATACGGTACGGGCCAATAATCTTGACGGGGTAGATATTGACTGGGAGTTTCCCAGCACTTCCGATGGCACTGATCTTACTTTTACTGCATTGATGAAAGAGCTTTCCGATTCCCTGCACCGGGATGGCCGGTATTATTTATCGGCAGCTATTACGGCCGGCAAATATGCCGGTGGTATCCGTGATGCGATACGGGCTGAAATTTTTCCTTATGTCGATTTCTTCAATATTATGGCCTATGATGATTTTAGTACCAGTGTTCCGTACAGGCACCACAGTGATTATACACTGGCAACCGTTTGCCTGAACTATTGGATCTCCACACGGGGCATGCCTGCTTCAAAAGCTGTATTGGGCATACCGGCCTACGGAAGACCATCCGGTATAACACAAACAGGTACCGTATTAACTTATAACAGCATTCTTGGCCAGGGCGGAAACGCACAACTGGACTCTGCCATTGTAACGGGAGGGGGCTTTACCAACTATACTATATATTATAACGGCCAGTACACCACCAAGCGTAAGGCCAAACTGGCAAAAGACATTGCCAACGGTGTGATGTTCTGGGAAAAAGGACAGGATGCTCATGATGGCAATTCACTGATGAAGGCAGCCTGTGATACGGTGGGAAGGAGTTATTAGTATTTCGAATTACAGG
>DASUDW010000175.1:0-9248 GCA_036275415.1 Chitinophagaceae bacterium
CATCACCATGTGCCCCATGGAGGGGTGATCTTTGGGGACTTCCGGAAAGATCTTTGAAAAGAAGGGCCCGATGATACGGGACAAGAACCGGATACCACCTGCTTTTTCAGCGATACTCATAAAACCCATAAAAAGGGCCATTATGCCGATCAAACCAATGCACAGTGTAACGGCATCTTTTGTGGTTTCGAAAATACCATTGGCCGGCAACAGTCTGAAAGCCCTGTATTCATTCGTTCCGGCTTTATACACCTTCTCTTTGCCCCAAACGGCTGTTTTCTGGTTAGCCAATTGTGCATGCACTGTCAGTGGCAAGGAGGCCGAATCAAGGGTCATGGCGGAAGTAGTGTCTGTATTTTTCCCGGTAACCAGGTGACTAAAAAGCTGTTGCTGCCCCGGCTGGAACGCAAATTTTCCCGCAGCCACGAGTAAAGCAATAATGATAAAGGCCGTCCAGATCCTGCTTAAAGCCATATGCAATTGACAATTTTAGATTACAGATTATACTTGAAAGATTGAAGATTTTTACTGAACCGCCAAAACCTTCTTTTCACAAAAGATATTCGCCTGATAAAACTTACCTTTGCGCCTCTGAAAATTCAGCCCTGAATTACACAGAGAAACGAAAATATTTAATATAAAATCTAAAATCAGCATATGGCTCTGCAAGCAGGTATTGTGGGATTACCGAACGTAGGAAAATCAACCTTATTTAACGCAGTTAGCAACAGCGCCAAAGCCCAGGCCAGTAATTACCGCTTCTGCACTATTGACCCAAATGTAGGCCTGGTAGATGTGCCAGATCCCCGTTTGTATAAATTGGCGGAACTGGTACAACCTCAAAAGATCGTTCCCACACAAATTGAAATTGTTGACATTGCAGGTTTGGTTCGCGGGGCCAGCAAAGGAGAAGGTTTGGGCAACAAATTCCTCGGCAATATCAGGGAAGTGGATGCCATCATACATGTTATCCGCTGTTTTGAAGATGAAAATATCCTGAGAGATGAAGGAGCCATCAACCCGGTAAGCGATAAAGAGATCATTGATACCGAGTTGCAACTGAAAGACCTGGAAAGTGTAGAGAAGAAAATCCAGCGCAACGAAAAATCATTCAAAGCCGACCCAAAACTGAAAGCAGACCTTGATGTTCTGCATAAATGCAAAGATCACCTGGAGAAAGGAAAAAACATCCGGGAGCTGGATTTGAATATCGTAGAAAAGGGAGCCATTGCTGATTTGTTCCTGCTTACTGACAAACAGGTACTCTATGTTGCCAATGTGGATGAAGCCAGTATGCACACCGGTAATAAATATTCTGATGCACTGAAAGAGGCTGTAAAGAATGAGAAGGCCGAAGTTATTATTATGAACAACTCCATAGAGGCGCAGATACAGGAAATGGAAAACCCTGAAGACAGGCAACTCTTCATGGCTGAATATAAGATGGAGGAGCCTGCACTCGACCGGTTGATACATTCTGCGTATCGCCTGCTTAATTTATACACCTACTTTACTGCCGGTGTACAGGAAGTAAGGGCCTGGACCATACATGAAGGCTGGAAAGCACCGCAGGCGGCCGGTGTAATCCATACAGATTTTGAAAAAGGCTTTATTAAAGCGGAGGTAATTGCCTACGAGGATTATATTAAATATGGCTCTGAAGCCGCCTGCCGTGAACACGGAAAATTAAAAATTGAAGGGAAAGAATATGTAGTAAAGGATGGCGATGTGATGCATTTCCGGTTCAATGTGTAAAGCCAGTTAGCGGTTCTGTTAAAATAACGCATTAATTGCCGCCCTGCCCAGGTGTACGGTACGGGCTGTACCGGCTTTTCTACCATCATATTGGAAAGTGATCTCCAGGTTGTTGGCCAGTCGTTTACTAAACCCGAGTGACCACAGGTAATTTTTACCGGGCAATAAACCATCCAGCATTATATAACTGACAGTTGTACTGGCCGGAAAATCATACTGAATACTATTCAGGGTAAACCGGCCATTCACCGAACTGCTTTGAAGGATATTATACTTTGTATCTAGATTGATGGAATTGGAAACCGATTTTTCACCTCCGTAAGCCTGTAGGTTTTGTTTATTCTCAAATTTATAACCACTTACCAACCGGAATGTGGTGCCGCTGATCAATGTAAGCGACGGTTCGGCATTGTAAATTGACAGTTCAAAATTCCGGTTGGCAAATTGCGGGGTATATAAAGCATTGAGGCCTTTGCGGGCATTCAGGTTAAATTGCAATGACCGGCTGATGTTCCAGCGGAATTTAGTCTGCCAGTCATTCAGCTTTCGGGTTTCATATCCATAGGTCAACAGTGATTTACCATTATTTCTCAGGTTGGTAATATCAACACCCCATTTGCTGCTGAACCGGTTAAATGAAAGGGTGTTCAAGATCGTAGTTGAAAGTGTTACAAGGGCCGTATCCCTTAACCCGTATTTAAAGGGATTGAATTCAAACACCCCCCTGGCAATTGACTTCTTACTGGTTTGCAGGGAAGAGATGATGATAACCTTTGATAATAGTTTCTTTAACCCTTTCAGGCTGGAAGAAGTAAGCACAGCCCTCGGGTTAATATTGAAACTGTAATTAAAGGTTATATAATTGGCTTTGATAAAATCATTCGTAGGTGTAAAGATCCGGATGAATTTAGCCTGGTCAGGAAAAGCAGCAATTTCAAACTCATTCAATTGCTGTACACCATCACTGTTGTAATCGATCCAGGCATATTGGCCGGTGCCGGCGGGCACTTCGAGGTAAGCAAAATCACGGCGTTGCTCCTGCCCTGCCCCCACCTCATATAATATGTTTCCGCTCAACAACCCTTTCCATTCATTCATTACATACTCTGCCCTGCTGAGTATTGTTTCATCCTCTTTTTGTTTGGAGACGGAAGCATTATACACTTTCAATTTCCGGAAGGTAGTATTGATATATAATTGACGGCTCTGACTTTTTAATAACTCAGTCTGGAGGTTAAGGTTAAGGCTCCTGTCTCCCCGAATGAAGTTTTTCCCGGATGCATATTTGTCAGACCGGGTAAAAAATGTAAGCTTATACCGGTTGGGCTTGGACTCATCTGACCGGATATAAGCAGAATAGACATCGAAATTAAACGCCAGCGGGGTCAGCGTATCAGTCAGTTTATTCCGGTTGGTATTTTGCTCCAGCGAATAATTAAATCCCACTTGCCAGTTATTGAATTGTTTTAATCTTTTACTGATATCGACCGATGGCCTGAAAAACTTTCCCTTATCCGCCAGGGCATTAAAACTTGTCAGCGTAACCTGGTTGTTCATTTGCCATCCTTTCCAGTTACCGCTTTGCATCAGCAGGTGCTGCAAACCTTTATAACCATCTCCCCTGCGATAATCAGTAAACTGGTAAGAAATATTGGCATTTTTGTCTTTGATACCAGCCCTGGCCCTTAGGATATTTTCATTTACCGGAACGGGTATGTTTTGCAGGTTGAGTCCCCAGTCCCTTGTAAATTCCACATTTCTCAATCGCTCCAATGGCCTGAATTTTTGCTGTACATACTCATAATCGAACCCGGTAACCAATTGCAGTTGCCTTGCGGAATTCAACAATTTTTCATTGGCCACTTGTGCCTTTGCGGCCCATCCCCTGTCATCCCCATTATCTTTTGAAGAAAAAGTGTTTACATCATTATTAGAGGTAGCCACTTCCGCTTTTACAGTCGTATTCTTATCAACTATATAGTCTACACCCAGGTTCACCACTTGCTGTAACCGGGGTGCCACCAGTATCTGTACAGGTTCATACTGCCCTTGTTTTACATTTCCAATGGGGGGCACATAGCGATACACTTTCCCGTTCGCTCCGTTAAAATCAGGTACATAATTGCCATTGCCCTGTTTTACATCTACAAACGACAGGTTGTATTTCGCCACCAAAGGATTGGTAGAATAACGGTAAAAAGAATCAAGTCCAATGTAAACTTTCTCGTAAAGGATTTTACCTGCCGCAAAAGTGTCGACAATGGCAGTGGGATAAAGGGCTTTTTGAACACTGTCTCCAAGGTCGGCCAGGAACTGCTTTTGCTTTGGATCCAGTATCTGGTTGATCTGGGAATTCCTTGCATCGTTATTATTAAACGCACCAAAGCGAACCTTCAGCTTGTTATTGAAATCAAATTCCTGCGACAGGTAGAGATTGGCGTTAAGATAATTCCGGTCGGCATATTCAAACTCCACCTGTATACGGCTGTCTTTAGTGATCATACGCTTGGGCGTAAATGTAATTTCAGCCGAATTATAATTGATGACATAATCCTGGTCTTCGCCCCGTTGCAACAACTGGCCGTCATAAAATACCCTCTCTGTATTGGCCAGTATGATAAAAAAGAATTCATTATTGGCGCCCCTTAAACGATAAGGCCCCTGGTTGCCTTCCAGGGGCTCTAAAATATTACGGGTAAACTTTCCTTTAGCTATTGATCCGCTAACTAAGGTCTTTGAATTGGTTGTTTTAGAAAGACGATTGGTTGTCTGAAAGGATATTCCCTGTAAACGTTTGTAGAAACTGAGAAAATAGGATTGATTTTGCCTGAGGTCAATATCACCCAGGTTTAACTGCCATCCTTTTTTCCGGAACTGGAGATATACCTGGTCAAATTCATTTAATTGCTGGGTATTGCCATCCGGCTGAATGGGGATATTGTTATCTGTAATGGCTGCCTGCAATTCAATACTATCACCCAGCATACCGCTTAGCTGCAAGTTCAATGTTGAATTCAGCACAGCATCCTGGCTGTTACCAAAACCTATTTGCCTTCCGAAACTTCCCTCAGCCTTTAAGGTGCCAAAATCAAAAACACCACGTTGTGCATTGGTAAGACCATTGTTGAATTCATAAGGCTTTACATAAAAATTATTCATTACACTGTCAAAACGCATCCGTTGCGCAGAGGCGTTAAGCATAAATGGAAATACACGATAAGTAATGTGAACGGTATCCATACCCGGCTTTTTTTTCCAGTAAATCGTTGCATTGACAAAATCAAGCCGGTAATCTTCCGGCTTCACCTCTTTTACAGAAAATGTTCCCGGAACAATGCTAAGCGTATCAAGAAGATTACTGTCTGCAGCAACTTTCACCCATTTTACCCGCATATTGGAAGCCGGAGGTGCGTCAACAGGAACCTGTGCCCTGCCGCTGATGCATGACATTACAAATACGACCAGTAAACATATTCGCCATAAACGCTTCAATTGCAGCGGGTTTTATCCAAATTCGTAAAATTCGCCCTTTTTATGGCAAGAAAGTTATCCCATGCTGTTAATTCTGAAAATTCAGTACCCGCTGCGCAGATTTCCTTAGGAAAACAAATGATAGTAAATAGATTTCCCCCTTTAGGTGCAACGATTATTTTCATAATTTAATACTCGTTATAATCAGGTATGAAAAAATTATTCTTATTGCTTCTTTTTATGCCCATTGTAGTCCTTTCACAGGAAATAAAAAAAGCACCCGTATCAACTTTGAAAAAGAATTTGATCTCTGTTGGAGCTAGTTTACCAGCTGGAGATTTTGCTACGACCCATACTGCCGGTATTTCCCTTGAATATATGAGATGTGAAAACGGAATTGACAATAATAACTCTAAAAAGGAACGTAACAAATTTCGATTTATTTATGGAGCAGGTACAGCCTGGTATAAAGGCAAGAAAGTTACGGTCAGCCAATATGCTTATAACTATCCCCGCTTTTTAACAGCTTACTCCCTGGGCGGAGTTAGTTACACTGCTACAAAGAACTTTCATTTGTTTGCAGCTGCCGGCCCGGGTATTGGTATTTACAGCGGTGATGCATCTTTCTGGCTGACCGGTAAAATGGAAGGCTTGTATTTTTTCTCCCAAAAATTCGGTGCAGCAACCGGCTTTACCCTACACCAGCAATTAAAAGCTGACCCTTTACTGGTGCTATCGTTGAAAGCAGTATACAGGCTTTAACAAAAAAAGCCTTCCGGGCGGAAGGCTTAAATCTTTTTGGTATTCCCTAATTATTCTGAAGCTGCACCTGCCATCATGTACTCCCTGTTGAGGCGGGCAATATTTTCAATAGAAATCTCTTTAGGGCAAACTGCTTCACAGGCTCCGGTATTGGTACAAGATCCAAACCCTTCCTTATCCATCTGCGCCACCATATTCATAGCCCTGGTTTTTCTTTCAGGTGAACCCTGCGGCAATAAAGCAAGGTGAGAAACCTTGGCGGAAACGAATAACAAAGCAGAAGAGTTCTTACAGGCGGCCACACATGCCCCGCAGCCGATGCAGGCGGCAGCAGCAAAAGAAGCATCAGCCTTATCCTTTTCAACCGGTATGGCGTTTGCATCTACCGCACTACCGGTGTTGACAGAAATATAACCTCCTGCCTGTATAATGCGGTCAAAAGCACCCCTGTCTACCATCAGGTCCTTTATAACTGGAAAAGCATTGGCTCTCCAGGGTTCCACCACAATTGTATCGCCGTCTTTAAAGGCTCTCATGTGCAACTGGCACACGGTATTGGCTTTCCAGGGGCCATGAGGTTTGCCATCAATAACCATGGAACACATACCACAAATACCTTCCCGGCAATCATGATCGAAAGCTATAGGGTCTTTTCCTTCACGGATCAGCCTTTCATTCAGTACGTCAAACATTTCCAGGAAACTCATTTCTTCCGACACATCTTTTACCTCGTAGGTTTCAAAACTTCCCGTGGTCTGAGTGTTTTTTTGTCTCCAGACTTTTAGCGTCAGGTTCATACTTGCATGTTCCATGTTCAAGTGTTTATCAGGGTTTAAATTCTTTTATAATTACTGTACTCAAAAGGCCTGATCCCGGTCCACTTTTCAAAATAATACAACAGGCGGTGCTTGAAACTTTTGAAATTCTTCTTTTTTATGTCAAACTGAAAATTCCAGTTTTCCTGTTCCACCCGTTTTTTCATAACAGCCGGGTGAGTCCCATCAAACATTTCCAGTGAATCAATCACCGAATAATCATAAGCAGGGCCTTTTCTGTCAATAAACTCTGCCCAGGCTGTTTGGCTCCTTTCATCATTCCAAAACTCACCAAAATCCCTGTCTTTTCGCTGCATGAAAACCGGGTTCTTTACCCAGCCATAATGATGAATCCATGCTTCTACAAGTTTTACTTTGAGCTTATCATCATTCATTTTTCGGAAACCCTGGGCATCCTTATAAGATCTTATATTCTTATCATTTCTAATTACCCGAATTTCCTTCGAGTACCATTTACGGCTGTCACCTATGTACCGGTAACTGCCATAAAAATGATGATAGCGAAAAAGCAGACCATCCACCCGTTTGTCATCTTTATACTTTTCCATAGCAGCCCGAATAGCAGGAATGTATGCTTCATGCAACACTTCGTCTGCCTGAATGTAAAAGAGCCAGTCGGCATCCGTTGCAACAGCATCCATCGCTTTATTCGTCTCCGCTGCTAATGCTGCGCCGCCTTCGGTGTATTTTTGCCAAACAGAATGAAAAATCCTGATCTTTTCACTGCCTATTGATTCAATGAGCTTATTGGTTTCATCTTCAGAATCACCTGCACATACCACCATTTCATCTACCAGCGGAAGAATGGATTGTATTGACTCCACTACGGGGTAATCATACTTGACCGCATTCCTGATGATCGTAAAACCGCTGACCTTCATTTTATTTATAACTCCGCTGTGTGGGCTTTGCCACTTCGAAACTCAATTGTTCTTTATGTAATTGCCAGTTACTTTCACCTTTATATTCCCAGGCAGCCACATAAGCGTAATTGGTATCATCTCTCAAGGCCTCCCCTTCTTCAGTCTGGCTTTCTTCCCTGAAATGGCCACCGCAACTCTCCTTTCTGTCCAGGGCATCCATACACATTAATTCTCCCAACTCAATAAAGTCTGCCACCCGGCCGGCCTTATCCAGTTCAGGGTTCATTTCAGTTATAGCACCTGGTATCCTAACATCACTCCAAAATTCCTTTTTCAGTTGCTGAATTTCGGAAATGGCTTCTTTCAATCCTTGCTCATTACGGGCCATACCACATTTTTCCCACATGATCTTGCCCAACCGCTTATGAAAACTTTCAACAGTCTGGCTTCCCTTAATGTTCATTAAAGTATTGATCCTGTCGGCTACAGCCTTCTCTGCTTCCACAAATGCAGGGTGATCGGTAGGGATAGGCTTCACTGCAATTTCATCAGCCAGGTAGTTACCAATAGTATAAGGGATTACAAAATAACCATCCGCCAGTCCCTGCATCAATGCTGATGCGCCAAGACGGTTGGCCCCGTGGTCACTGAAATTAGCTTCTCCCAATGCATATAACCCTTTTACATTTGTCATTAGTTCATAATCCACCCAAAGGCCGCCCATGGTGTAATGCACAGCCGGGTAAATCCGCATAGGCACTTCGTAGGGGTTTTCACCGGTTATCTTTTCATACATATCGAAAAGGTTACCGTATTCCTCTTTTACCACTTCTTTGCCTAACGCCACCAGTGTAGCTTCATCGGGGTTCTGAATGCCTCTCTTATTGGCCTCAGCCCGGCCATACTTATTGATAAGGTTAAATTTAAAATCCAGGTATACAGCCTGCCCGGTTGTTCCTACACCATATCCTGCATCACATCTTTCTTTCGCCGCCCTGGAAGCCACATCACGGGGAACCAGGTTACCAAAGGCAGGGTATCTTCTTTCAAGGTAATAATCCCTTTCTTCTTCGGGAATATCATTCGGCTTACGCTTATCCCCTTTTTGTTTGGGTACCCAAATACGGCCATCGTTCCTCAGTGATTCTGACATCAACGTCAATTTGGACTGATGGTCTCCTGAAACGGGTATACAGGTCGGGTGAATTTGCGTAAAACAGGGGTTGCCGAAAAAAGCACCCTTTTTATGGGCTTTCCAGGCGGCTGTCACATTACTGCCCATTGCATTGGTAGAAAGATAGAATACGTTGCCATAGCCGCCGGTACAAAGTAAAACGGCATGCCCGAAAAATCTTTCCAACTGACCTGTTACCAGGTTACGGCAAATGATACCCCTTGCCTTGCCATCGACTAAAACCACATCCAGCATTTCGTGGCGACTGTACATCTGTACATTGCCCAATGCTACCTGCCTTTCGAGGGCCTGGTACGCACCAATTAATAACTGCTGACCGGTTTGCCCTGCCGCATAGAAAGTTCTTTTTACTTGTGTACCTCCAAA
>DASUDW010000176.1:0-18599 GCA_036275415.1 Chitinophagaceae bacterium
CATCAAACATATTTTTAAAAAACGGCAATATTGAACCTAAGGCATTGATTACTGCCGGGCCCCAGGGCTGTATAAAGGAATAGGTTACGGATTGTTCAATGGTTACCGGCTTTAGAAATTTAAGTTGCTCTGCATAAAAAAGAAGCACACTAAAGATTATGGTATAAATGGCAGCATACAACAGTATACCTGCCAGCTTGTTTAACCAACCAAGCAATGCTACTTCAATTGCTTTTTCAATAGCATTGGCCCCCAGGCGTATAAGAATGATGACCAGCAGAAAAACTGCTACAAAAGCTATAACAGGCAACCACTCTTCTGAAACTTTTACAGCCTTGTCAATATAGCCGGCTACCACAACTGAAAGTTTCATGGCTGCGGCAAGGCCAATGATAACTGCCAAAAGAGAAAATATGCCAACTATCAGCCCCCGCTGATACCCTTTTAAAATTGCCAAAAGCAAAATGACCGCATATACTATATCAAGCAGCATGAAGGGGTTTATAATTAAACGTCAATTGGCAAAAGTCTGGTGACAGGCAGTCTTAAAAAATCCTTAAACCGGATAACAAACTACTTTGAAAGTAATTCCTTAACCAAGGCAGAAATTGTCTTCCCATCAGCCTTACCGGCCAGTTGCTTGGTGGCCACACCCATTACTTTACCCATGTCAGCAGGAGAAGAGGCCCCTGTTTCTGTAATTATAGCAGCCAAAGCTGTTTTGATTTCCTCCGGAGAAAGTTGTTGGGGTAAAAATTTTTCTATTACGGCAATTTCCTCTTCTTCTTTTTTGGCCAGGTCGGGGCGGTTTTGTTGCTGGTAAATTTCTAATGAATCTTTTCTTGACTTTACCAGTTTTTGCAAAAGCTTTATCTCATCCTCCTCTTTGAGATCCCCGCTTCCTCCTTCGGAAGTTTTAGCCAAAAGAATAGCTGCTTTTATTGCACGAAGGCTGCGCAAGGCAACTTCGTCTTTGGAAAGCATGGCAGCCTTTAAATCCGTCATGATCTTTTGTTCGAGACTCATGGTATTCGTATATAGTTTTAAATATGTTAAAGGGCTCTGAGGCCAGCCTTTTGACTTCATATTTCTGACTTCTGCCTCACGCCTTATTATCTTTCAACTGTTTTGCCCTGAACTTTTCATAAAACGATTTGGCAAAGTCTTTCATCTCTTTTACATCTTCCTGGTATTTGGTGGCCCGGCCATACGTATCGGCCATGGTCATTAATGTCTGGTAAAAAAAGTCGGCCATTTCATCCACCATCATATCTTTTGTCCAAAGGTCAATACGCAGGGCAGCCTTTTCTGCTCCATCCCAGAAGGAGATCATCATAGCTTTGGCTTTTTGGCCATTTTCTGCTGAAGAATCTGTGGCGCTCCAGGTTATGGAATCGGGTATTTTGTTCTCGTCGGTTCCTACTTCGATTTTAATGATTGATTGATTCATAAAATATTTTAAATCGCCGCAAAGTTAGCTGTTTTGGGGTATGGCTTTTTCTATACTTTGCCAGAGCAATCGGGCAGTACGGTCCCAGCTAAAACCTGCTGCTGTTTCTTTTCCTTTTTCTGTCAGTTGTTTCCGCAATTTTTCATCTTTATATAGTAACATCATTTGTGCAGCTATAGCTGCAGGGTCGGCAGGATCGGCAAGTAACGCCGCCCCTCCCGCTATTTCCTGCATAGAAGTTTTCTCAGATATTATAACCGGCACATGGCATTGCATAGCTTCGAGTACCGGCACACCAAAACCTTCGAAATAAGAGGGATAAACCATGGCATAAGCAGCGCCGGTAAGTCTTGCTATTTCTTCTTCTGCCACATACCCTGGCAATACCACATCATTACGGTATTTGTAGGTTTGCAGGTCCTTTATAAAGGAGTCATATTTCCAGGCAAGACGGCCGGCCAATACCAGCTTCAGCGATGATTGCTGCCTTTTCTTAAACAACGAAAAAGCTTTAAGCAAATTCACCAGGTTTTTTCGAGGGTGTATAGCCCCGGTGTAAATGAAATAGTCTTTACCCTCAGTGTACTTAGTTTTAGTTGCCTTTTTTTCTGAATCAGTGAGTGGCCTGAATATGTCTTTTGATGCACTATAAACAACATCAATTTTGTTCTCTTCTGTTTTATATTGTTGAATGATATCATTTTTTGAAAATGCAGATACAGTAGCAACAGCTTTCGCCCTTGCGAGCATTTTGGGTGTATATTTTTTATAATACAATAAATGCGATTTACGAATAAAAGAGGGGTAATGAAGAAAAGCAAGGTCATGCAGCACCAGGCATTGCGGCACCCGGGTTCTTAATGAGCAAAATCCATCGCAGGACACAAAAATGTCTGCCTTATATTTTCTGAGCAATGCCGGTAATTTTACGTCATACCACCACTTCCATAATAACGGATGGCGGGCAGGCGGACCCGCTACAACAGCTTTTACATTTGGTCCGAAAACAAAACGCTGATCGTATGGCCGGTCAAAAATGAAGAGAAATTCATGTTCCGGGTGATCAATGATTATTCGTTTAAATGTTTCTTGAACAAAATAACCGTATCCCTCGAGGTAATCGTTCAGTAAAAACCTTGTATTGACTGCAATCTTCATTTGATCCGCAAAGTTACCGGTTGCCGTACTATTCCTTAGGTAAAAACCATTTTATTCTGCTATCACCTTTTAGAGTCATTTCTTAAATCCCTTAGCATTTTGTCTGTTACCCAAAGTTGTATTTTACTTCTTAACGGTTGATGTTTTATACAGGAAGCTTTTCGGTGGATATTCATTTAATACGAAACAAAAAACAGGGCAGAACTGCCATTGTTCAGGCCTCATTCGATAATTAGTTTTACATCGCTAACAATTATTATCCGTAAACCAAAACTGTAGCCCTGTGAAAAAAATATACCCGGCAGTTTTACTACTGATCATACAATTGCTTAGCCACCAGAAAAATTTTGCTCAATGCCCTTACGGAGTTACTCCAGGAGTCACCGCCTATGATACCACCATCATTACTCCGACCGGCATTAATACCATGTTTGTAAAATTTCCACAGGCGGATCCGCATGACGGGATGGTCACCTGCCTTCGCCTTTGCATCAGTATTACCGGTGTAGTAGACAGTGTAAGTGTGGAGAACAACTCTGCTTCGCCGCAAACGGCCAACATTTATTACATACGTACCGATCAGATAACCGGACCCGGACTTAGTGCACCGCTTATAAATAATGCCAACCATCATTATGGTCCTTACAGCCTTGCAGCAAGTAATGGCACCCTGGGTTCCGGACCAGATTTTGTGGCAATCTCACACGACACAGTTTTAAATGCTGTTACTGTGTGTACAACAATTACCAATGCAGATTCATTGTTCCAGTTTTACGGACATGACAGTGTAACTTACCTCTATAATATAACTGCGTTTACCAATGTTTCCTGTACGGGGGGTAATTATAACAGCACAGTAGCCACATCTGCTTTGGTCCGGTTTCGGTTCGAATATTGTACCTGTCCCGGTTACATTTTGCCGCTCAACATGACGGATTTCCGGATCAGTAAAACCGCTCCTAATAAAGCCAGGCTTTCGTGGCATGATGAAGAATACAATGCAGTACCCTATTATTATGAACCGGAAGTAAGCAGAGATGGTATTCATTTTACCCCTGTCGGACGATTATTTCCCCGGCAGGCGGGTAATGATAACCGGCTGAATTTTGAGTACGCCAGCTACCGGGAAAATGGAATATTCCTTTTCAGGATAAAACAGGTTTACAGTAATGGCTATACCCGGTTTAGTGATATCCGGCAAGCGGAACTGGAAAATTCCCATAAACCGGAATTTATTCTGTTTCCCAACCCATCTACGGGTGCAGTTGGTATCAAATTTGCTAATAATGAAAGCGGTAAATTCCGCATGGAATTATTCAATTCGCAGGGACAGCTGATAAGGCTAAAGGAAATAGTGGCGAGAGGCGCTTCGGTTCACGAATTTGGCACCTTATTAAAAGGTATGTATTGGGTAAGGATCGTAGATGAAAAGAACCAGCAGTCCGCTGTAAATCAACTTATCATTAAATGACCTCTTAGGTGGAAGAGGATGGTGGCTTGTAAAAGGGGCCTTGGTTCGGGGCCCCTTTCTTTTTTACATAAGGCCTCAGACTTCCAGTTTCGGACTTCTTTCTCTACATTTGTCGCTGCACTAAAGCAATTTCATGGAATATAATACTACAAGAAACCACCTGACGATGAGGGAATATGGCCGCCATGTACAGAAAATGGTGGAGCATATTTTAACAATTGAAGACCCGGAAAGACGCCAGCGTAATGCCCATGCGGTAATTGAGTTAATGGGTTTTTTGAATCCGCACCTGAAGAATGTGGAAGACTTTCGCCATAAACTCTGGGACCATCTTTTCCTGATTGCTGATTTCAGCCTGGATGTAAAATCCCCCTATCCAATACCAACGAGGGAAACACTGAAGGCAAAACCCAAACCACTTCCTTATCCCAAACGCTACCCCAAATTTTCACACCTGGGCAAGAACCTGGAAGTAATTATTGATAAAGCGCTGAAAGAAGAAAACCCCGATAAGAAATTGGGTTTCGCCAATGCCATTGCTTACTACATGAAGCTGGCATACAACAACTGGCATAAAGAGATTGTACATGATGATGCCATTCAAAGTGAACTGACCGGCATCACGCAGGGTCAACTTACTTTCACTAACACCCCCTATGTAAAAGCATTCCGTCCGCAGCAGGAAGGAAGGGACAACCGCGGCGGCTACGGCAAACAAAGAGGCAAATTTCAGCAAAGAGGCGGAGGCCGCAACGACAGAAGAGATAACCGGGGCGGTGGCGGAGGTAATTTTAAGAAGAAACGATACTAAGGTAATAAGTTATAAAGTTGAAAGGTTGACAGGTTCTCACTGTCAACCTTTTATTTTTACCTTGCACTCTCCATTTTAACTGAGTAAACCATTCAACTTTTCAACTTCAGAATATGCATTCTTTCGAGGTAAAAGGCGGTAAAAAACTAAATGGCACCATCATTCCGCAAGGCGCCAAGAATGAAGCGTTGCAAATAATCAGCGCTGTATTGCTGACACCCGAAGAAGTCACCATCAGCAATATTCCCGATATCATTGATGTAAACCTGCTTATAGAATTACTCGGCGAAATGAATGTGACGGTAAACCGCATCAGCCGTGATACCTGTGTTTTCCGGGCAGATGATGTAAATATTGATTACCTGCACAGCGAGGCATACAAGAAGAAAAGCGGAAGGCTGCGGGGTTCGGTAATGCTGGCCGGTCCTATGCTGGCAAGATTTCGAAAAGCATTTATACCAAAACCCGGTGGTGATAAAATAGGAAGGCGCAGATTGGACACACATATCATAGGTTTTGAAAAACTCGGCGCCAGTTTCACCTATCATGAAGAAGATGGTTTCTTTCATCTTGATGCTCCTGATCTTAAAGGAGCAACCATGCTGCTCGACGAACCATCCGTTACCGGCACTGCCAATATTGTAATGGCTGCGTCGATGGCAAAGGGAACTACCACCATTTATCATGCTGCCTGCGAACCTTATATACAACAGCTCTGCCGCATGCTGAACCGCATGGGCGCAAAAATCAGTGGTATCGGCAGTAATATGCTGACCATTGAAGGAGTAAATTATCTCGGCGGCACTACCCATCGCATGCTGCCCGATATGATCGAAGTCGGTTCTTTTATCGGCCTGGCTGCTATGACGCAAAGTGATATCACCATCAAAGGCGCCGGTATTGAACACCTCGGCATGATACCCGAAAAATTTCAGCAGCTCGGTATTCAAATGAATTTTGCGGGTGATGATATACATATCCCATCGCAGGATAGTTATGAAATACAAACTTTTCTCGATGGCTCGGTCATGACCATCTACGATCATCCCTGGCCGGGTTTCACACCTGATTTATTAAGCATCGTATTGGTTACTGCTATACAGGCCAAAGGCTCGGTGCTTATTCACCAGAAAATGTTTGAAAGCCGTTTGTTCTTTGTTGACAAGCTGATTGATATGGGTGCCAGAATTGTGCTCTGCGATCCGCACCGGGCTGTAGTGATCGGCCTTGAAAGAGAACAGGCCTTGCGGGGCATCACCATGAGTTCACCGGATATCCGTGCCGGTGTAGCCTTATTGATTGCGGCCTTAAGTGCAGAAGGCAAAAGCATCATTCAAAACATAGAACAGATCGACCGCGGCTACCAGGATATTGACGGCCGGCTGCGGATGCTGGGCGCAGATATAAAACGGATTCCTTCGTAATTACATTATGCCAAAAGATATCTTTACAGATCAACCAGTACTCGAGAACGAAAGAGTCATCCTGCGGCCCATCCGCAGTGATGATGCGGAGCACCTGCTTCCTTTCTCGTTACACGAACCGGAAATATGGAAATACGGATTGGTAACAGCTGCCGGTAAAGAAAACCTGGAGAGCTATGTAAACAACGCCGTCAAAAATTTACAGGAGAAAAAAGAATATCCCTTTATCGTATTTGACAAACAAGCCAACCGCTACGCAGGCAGCACAAGGTTTTACGATATACAACAGCACTGGCTCACCACACAGTTGGGCTACACCTGGTACGGCAAAGAATTTCAACGAACCGGATTAAACCGCCATTGCAAATTCTTATTGCTTACTTATGTATTTGAAGAGTGGGGACTCGAACGCTGCGAGTTCCGTGCCGACATAAACAACGAAAGAAGTATAGCAGCCATGAAAGCCATCGGTTGTGTGGAAGAAGGAGTGCTTCGCAATCATATGCCGCTGGCGCATGGAGGCCGCAGAGACAGTATTGTGCTTAGTATTCTAAAATCAGAATGGCTGGGCGGGGTGAAAATATTATTAGAGAAAAAAATAAAAAAGTAAGATGTAATATGAACGGAGAAAAAAATTTAGACATTCTTTTAAAATCAATGAAACCTCAGCTAAATGAGGGCAGCTATGTTTTTTGTAATATCCATGACATAAGTAACCTTGACATCACCGACTGCTTAATGACATTTAAAGAAGCCGAGGGCATAACAGTGATAATAAATAAGGAAACAGCCGACAAGTATGGGTTGAATTATACTTATGTAGCAAGCTGGATCACTTTAACAGTACACTCTTCTTTAGAGGCCGTAGGCCTGACCGCAGCTTTTTCCGGGGCGCTGGCAAATGAGAATATTAGCTGTAATGTGGTTGCAGGATATTATCATGACCACATATTTGTTGATACAAAAGATGCGGAGAAGGCCATAGAAATTCTCAGCAAGTTTTAGAATCCGGATCTACTAAACATTCTCCAATATCTAAAACACTTGCCTGTTCAAGCCTGCTTAATTTTTCCTTTCTTTGTGCATGGCTTCCTATCTCAATAAACTCATCATCATTGCTGCCCCTTCCGGTGCCGGCAAAACATCGGTAACCAGGCATCTCCTCAAAACCTTTCCGGACGAACTGGCTTTTTCCATTTCCTGCGCCACCCGCCAACCCCGCCATCAGGAGAAGCACGGAGTAGATTATTATTTTATCAGTGCCGATGAGTTTCGCCGCCGCATCGAAAACCAGGAATTTGCCGAGTGGGAAATGGTGTACCACGATAAATATTATGGTACTTTAAAAAGTGAACTCGAACGCATCTGGAAACTTCACAAAGCCCCCCTGCTCGATGTAGATGTAAAAGGCGGTATCAATATACAGGAGCAGTACCCGCTGCAGTCACTGTCATTGTTTATCGAACCGCCTTCTATTGCAGAACTGGAAAAAAGACTGAAGGCCCGCGGCACCGAGTCGGCCGAATCCCTGAAAGCAAGGATCGACAAAGCTTCTTACGAAATCTCTTTCAAAGACCGGTTCAATAAAATCATCATCAATGACGAACTGCAAGTAGCCTGCCGGGAAGCAGAAGCGGCTGTAAGAGAATTTTTGATGAGCAGTTGACAAGTTGAAATGTTAGAAAGTTAATATGTGAACCCCTTTTCAACCTGTTAACTTGTAAACCCGTCAACCCTACCGCATTTCCCCAACACCCGGTATCTTCGCAAAATGATTCAGTGGAATGCAATATTATTCTTTGTACTTACCCTTGTACTGATGGCTTTTTTTGCCGGTATCGAAATGGCCTACTACAGCGCCAACCGCTTAAGTCTGGAGCTGAAAAAAAAACAGGGCGGCGGCAATACACAGCGGCTGATCAAATTCATTGATTCCCCGGCCCGGTTTCTTGGTACAACTCTTATCGGGTATACGGTTTTCCTGGTTTTTCTTGGCCTGCAGTTCAGTGTGGTGATGCGCCCCATCTGGGACTACCTGCATATTGGTTCTGATACTGTACATCTTATAGTGGAAATTGCATTTACCACCCTTATCGTTTTAGTATTTGCCGAATATATACCCCGTGCATGGTTTCGGGCACGCAGCAACAGCTGGCTGAACTTATTTGCACCGGTCATCGACTTTTTCTATGGGCTCTTCTCCCCGATTGCTACGGCCCTGATCGACTTTTCAGAATGGATACTCAAATATGTATTCAATATCCGGCTGGATAAAAACAAAGAAGGCTTTACCCGCAACGATCTTAAAAACCTGTTTCAGCAGAAATCAGACGATGAACGGCAGGAACGTAATACACAGCTGATGGAAAATGCACAGGAATTACCAAAAGTTAAGATACGGCAGTGCCTGGTACCCCGTAAAGAAATCATTGGGATTGAAAACAATGCATCTGCAGAGGAACTGAAAAACAAATTCATCGAGACAAAACTGAGTAAACTGGTAGTATATAATAACAATATAGATCACATTACCGGTTATGTACACCAGCTGGATCTTTTTAAAAAACCGGCCTCCATTAATGATATCCTTTTGCCAATTCCTGCCATACCGGAAAGTATGAGTGCCTCGGATCTTATCGGCAAGTTTACCCGTGAACGAAAGAGTATAGCCTGGGTGGTAGATGAATTTGGCGGCACCGCCGGCATCATAACCATGGAAGATGTACTGGAAGAATTGTTTGGTGAAATACAGGACGAATATGATACCGAAGAATTTGTAGAAAAGCAACTGGCAGAAAACGAATTCATCTTTTCCGGCCGGCTGGAATTGGACTACCTGGAAGAAAAATATGGTTTTGAATTTGGTGAAGAAGAATCTGAAACCCTGTCAGGTTATATTATCAACAACTACGAAACCATTCCCCGCCAGAAAGAACGCATAATAATTGATGATTACGAGTTTGACATTCTGAATGTAAGTGACACCCGGATAGAAACGGTTAAAATGCGCAAGCTGAAGTAACAGGGCACGGCAGGGGCCGGCCTCCGAAACTCGTAACCTGAATCCCGAATCCCCGCTTATCTTTGCGGCACTTTCTTTATAAAATGGCCCTTTTCGATTTCTTTAATAAGCGACAAAAAGATGCTGATACGGTGGAGATGTCTTTCATTGACCACCTGGAAGAGTTGCGCTGGCATGTGATACGTTCTGTGATCGCTGTGCTTATCGGGGCAGTAATTGTTTTTATATACTCAGATTTTGTGGTGAATGATGTTTTATTTGCCCCCACCCGGTCAGATTTTATCTCTTCCCGCTGGCTTTGCCGTTTCGGACATTTTATAGGCATTGGCGATACACTTTGCTTTCAGCAGGTAGATGCAAAGTTCCTGGAAACCACCATGACGGGCCAGTTCATTGCCTCTTTTACCCTGGCTTTTATTGGCGGTTTTATCATAGCCTTTCCTTACGTATTTTGGGAGTTTTGGAAGTTTGTTAAACCTGCTCTTTCTGAAAAAGAGCTTAGGAAAACCAGGGGGGTAATTTTTTGGGTGTCGTTGTTGTTTTTCACCGGCGTTGCGTTTGGTTATTTTATTCTCACCCCTTTCATGGTAAATTTTTACTTCAACTATAAGCTAAGTCCGCAGATACAGATCATGCCCAGTTTTTCCGATTACCTGGAAAACCTGATTTATACCACCGTGGGGATAGGTGTGTTATTTCAGATGCCCCTATTGGTAGCCGTACTGGCAAGAATTGGTATTGTAACGGGCCAATTCCTTCGTAAATACCGCCGCCATGCTTTTGTAGTCATACTCATAGCTGCCGCTATTATTACTCCTTCCACAGACCCCTTTAGTCTTACCATTGTTACCATACCACTCTATCTTTTATTCGAGGCTAGTATTGTTATCGCTTCCCGGATCAACAGGCAGCAACAGGAAGAGGAGCAAAAAGAATGGAGCTGAAGAATGTAACAGGTTATGGGTTATGAGATACGGGTTAGTTACCTTTGTGCAGTAAACAACCCGCATCCCGAAACCCGTAACTCAAAACTTATTTTATGCATGCCGCATTTGACCTTCACAAACCCATAGCCATCGGCAGCGACCACGCCGGTTTTGATTATAAAGAAGACCTGATTTCTTTTCTGGAAGGGAAAGGATTACACTTTAAAGATTTTGGAACCCACAGTAAAGATTCCGTTGACTATCCTGATTTCGCCCATCCGGTTGCATTGGCAGTTGAAAACGGTGAAGCTGCCTTTGGCATACTCCTATGCGGCAGCGCCAACGGAGTAGCCATCACCGCCAATAAACACCAGGGTGTTCGTGCCGCTATTTGCTGGGGCGAAGAACTGGCTAAACTCGCCAGGGAACATAATGACGCCAATATCATCTGTATCCCCGCCAGGTTTGTAAGAGAAGGTGATGCAGAGAAAATGGTAGCCCTTTTTATGACCACTGATTTTGAAGGCGGACGTCATGCCAACCGGGTAAAGAAGATTGCCTGTGTATAGGTTACCGGTCATCCAAATTATATCCCTTCCATTACAGGAAGGGATTATTTTTATCTCCCCTTAAATAAAAAAAGAATGCACAGAAAGATCATTGCTGTACTACTTGCCATGTTTCCTCTTTTTACTCTTGCACAAAAAAAAGATAAACATGCTGTAAAAGCTGCCGCCACAATTACCACGGATGACCTGAAAAAACATCTTTATACTGTCGCAAGTAAAGAAATGCAGGGAAGGGGTACACCTTCTCCGGGCCTTGATAAAGCTGCCGATTATATTGAAGCCCATTTCAAATCAGCAGGTCTTAACCCGGGCAATAATGGAAGCTATAAACAAACGTATGCTCTCTATAAGGACTCTGTAATCAGCAGTTCATTAAAAGTAAATGGACAAAATTTTGAGATAAATAATTCATTTCAGCCGCAATCTTCTAATTACACGGCAGAAATGAAGTTTGCAGAAGTTGTATTTGCCGGCTATGGCATCAGCGATGGTGACAACAGGGATGATTACAAAGGTCTTACTGTTGCAGGAAAACTGGTGATGATCATTGATGGTTCACCTGCCGGATATAAACCATCACAGCAGGGGTTTGCCTCACCGGCCAGCTCTTTCGGCAAGATCAATGCAGCCATGATGAAAGGTGCTACCGGTTTATTGATCGTTTATAACAATTTTCCCCGAAGGGCCACTACAACTATATCCGCTAACTGGAGCATGATGGGTTATAAATCTTTTCAAAGCCCTTTTACATTTTTCATTTCACCGGCAATAGCCTCTCAGATTACAAAAACTGACGGCAATTTCCTGGAAAAGACTAAAAATGGTGAAGTACCGCTAAAAAGTTACCTGGCTAATGTAGACCTGTCATTTTCCAAGGAAATAAAAACAGCATTTGCATCGAACGTAATTGGTGTGGTAGAAGGAAGCGATTTGAAAGATGAATATGTATTCATTACTGCTCATTACGATCACCTCGGCATGCGGGATACCACTATATATTACGGCGCCGATGATGACGGATCCGGTACGGTGGCCGTGATGGAACTGGCAGAAGCATTTGCCAAGGCCAAACAGGAAGGCAAGGGCCCCAGAAGATCTGTTGTGTTTATGACAGTAAGTGGAGAAGAAAAAGGATTATGGGGATCCGGTTATTATGCCAACAACCCGACTTTCTCTTTGGAGAAAACAACAGTGGACCTGAACATTGATATGATCGGCAGAGTGGATGCAAGCCGTAAAACCGGCGACTCAATGAACTATGTGTATGTAGTGGGTGATGATAAGATCAGCAGCGACCTGAAAGTAATAAGTGAAGCCACTAATAAATTGTATTCAAAAATGGAATTGGATTATAAGTTCAATGATCCAAACGATCCTAATCGTATTTATTTCCGCAGTGACCATTACAATTTTGCCCAAAAAGGAGTCCCCATTATTTTTTACTATGATGGTATGCTGAGGGCCGATTATCACCGGCCAACCGATACACCGGATAAAATTTATTACCCCTTATTACAAAAAAGAGCTCAGCTGGTATTTTATACTGCCTGGGAAATGGCCAACCGGAATGAAATGCTGAAAAGAGATATTCCGTTGGAAAAGCCAAAAGGGTTCTGAACAATTTTCCCTCAAAAAGCCTCCTGTAATCCGGGAGGTTTTTTATTTAAAAACCCTTTCAGGCAACGAATCCGGTCTGGTTTTCGATTATTAATTAACCAAATCCTTCCCTTTTATATACAATAAATCCCGGCTTTTGGCCGGGATTTGATTTTTAAATATTAGTTATCATTTACCAGCCCAATACCCATGCAAAGATCAACGGCGCTACAATGGTCGCATCGCTTTCAACAATAAACTTTGGCGTATTGATATCCAGCTTGCCCCAGGTAATCTTTTCATTGGGCACTGCTCCGGAATATGAACCATAGGAAGTGGTAGAATCACTGATCTGGCAGAAATAACTCCAGAAGGGTACATCATGCCACTCCAGGTCCTGGTACATCATGGGTACCACACAGATAGGGAAATCTCCGGCAATTCCGCCACCAATCTGGAAGAAACCAACACCCTTACCTGCAGAATTATTGCGGTACCATTCAGCCAGCCATACCATGTATTCAATACCGTTCTTCACAGTACTTGCCTTTAATTCACCCTTTATTACATAGCTGGCAAAGATGTTACCGGTTGTACTGTCTTCCCAGCCAGGTACAACGATTGGAATATTTTTTTCTGCGGCCGCTACTATCCAGCTGTCTTTTGGATCAATCTCGTAGTACTGCTCCAGTTCTCCGCTTAAAACAGTTTTATATAAAAACTCATGCGGAAAGTATCTCTCCCCTTTTGCTTCGGCATCCATCCATTGTTTCACTAAGTGCTTTTGCAGGCGGCGGAATGCCTCTTCTTCGGGTATACAGGTATCCGTAACCCGGTTGTAATGATTTTCGAGCAGGTCCCACTCCTCTTGTGGTGTTAAGTCGCGGTAGTTGGGTATTCTTTTGTAGTGAGAATGTGCCACCAGGTTCATTACATCTTCTTCGAGGTTGGCACCAGTACAACTGATGATGTCTACTTTTCCCTGGCGTATCATTTCTGCCAGTGAAATCCCCAGTTCGCCGGTACTCATGGCGCCGGCAAGGGTCACCATCATTTTACCACCTTCCAGCAAATGCTGTTCATACCCTTTTGCTGCATCAACAAGGGCTGCGGCATTAAAGTGACGGTAATGATGCTGAATGAATTGAGAGATCGGACCTTTGTTCATTTTACAATACATTTTTGTAAAACCGCCTTCAGATCGCAATAAGGCGAGACAATGCGGGTTGGCAAAATTACAGTTTTACACAAACAAAAATTCCGCCCGGTTATACCGGAACGGAATCCTGCTTTCATGGCTAAATGATTGGCTTAACTCTTTAATCTCTCTGTATCCACAATAGTTCCGTCAGCATATACCCTGATCCTGTATTTATTTTTCACTGTTTCGAGTGAAATCCGATAATAAGTCCCTGACGAACTGTTCATTTCCGTAACATCCAGTATACCGGCATTCGCAAATCGTTTATCTACGGCTGTCATTACCACCAGCGGCAACTGGTTGAAGAAAAGCGATCGGGCACTTCCCTCCAGCTCTCCTTTTTCACTGAAATAGGCTTCGGTTCGATAGCCATTCAATACAAAAGTGGCCTTGTAGTGGCTGCCTACTTCTTTCCATTCCACTAATTCAGCACCGGCAAACTCTTTGCTAAAAGCCTCCAGTACTTTCTCGTTGATTTCGGGATCAGGTGCGGCAAATGATGTTACTGCTGCAAGAGATAACATAAACGAAAGAGATAAAATCATTTTTTTCATGGCCTAAGGTTTAAAGGTTAGTGATTCTGATTGTAGAATTATACTTTTCAAATGTAGCGCCGCAAAAAAGCGATGTCAAGCATTTTGTGATCGATGGAGCAGGATGTTAAATAACTTAACGTTACTGCAGCTTTTATTAACGATAGAAATTATTTAAAACAAAACCCCGTATGTAATAAATACACCGGGGTTTGTTTTTTACCACACACCAAAACTGCTTTATACTGACAGAAAGGAAAACTTATGATTTTTTCACTTTCTGATATTGACTCCAGTCTGTACCGTTGGCTGAACGCAGGACCAATTTAGTATCAGCGTTTTCCAGGGTTACAAAATAGGCTGTACCATCTGCTTTTGATACTTCAAAAAGGTCGGTTACCCAATAATTGGCATAATCCTTTTTAATATGTGTTTGCAGGTGCATGGGCAAATCGGCTGTACTGAGGTAACGGGTAACACCTAATAATTCACCCTCGGTTGAATAATACGCAAACACATGCCTGTCATTATAGGTAAAGGCGGCTTTGTAATAATTGCTGCCGGAAGTCCAAACCACTTCTTTGGCTGTATTGAAATCTTCCCGGAATGATTTCAGGACTTTGTCGCTTACACTTCCAAAGGCAAAAGCACTCAGTGTGGTAACCGCAATTGCCAGTGTTAACATAATCTTTTTCATAATTGGTTTATTTAGATGGTTATTGTTATTATTTCGATTCTTTCATTTGCTAAGTGTGACGGTACAAAGGTATTCCAGGTTACACCCTGCTACAAGCCATTTGTGATTAATGGAGTGCTCTGTTAATTACCGTTAACAGATATTGACGAAAATTAACCGCCCGCCATTTTTAATGACCGGTCATCCAGCCGGCTCACATGTTTATGTGATTTATAAAAATTTATTTTGAAGAAAGAAATTTTATTTAGACATTTGTCTAAATATATAATTATAAACCTTTATGAACAGTGTTTTCAAAGCGCTGAACGATCCTACCCGACGGGAAATACTGGAAATGCTCCAGGAAAAGGATATGACTGCCGGGGAAATTGCCAATCAGTTTAATATTTCTTTTCCCAGCATCTCTCACCACCTTGACCTGCTGAAACAGGCCCAACTGGTGCATGCTGAAAAAGAAGGGCAATTTGTTTACTATTCTTTAAATACAACGGTAGTGGACGATATTTTAAAATGGTTCATGCAATTCAAATCAAAAAAGAAATAATTATGAACAGCTTTATCAAAAAAATTGTCTGGCCGATAATGGCGATACCGGCTTTATTCCTGGCCATTGTATGGCGTAAACTCCCGGAAACGGTTGCTGTACATTTTGACCTGAAAGGAAACCCTGACCGGTATGGCGGGAAATCGGAGTTGTTGTACACAACAATGATACTGGTCGTTATGAATGTGCTGGTGTACCTGATACTTACCAATATTTACAGGATTGATCCTAAAAAATATGCAGCAGAAAACAAAGACCGGTTGGTGAAGATCGCTTTTGCTGTCGCTATTTTTATGTCAGGTATCCTTTGCATGATCATTTACAGCGCCTGGAATGGAAATATCAGTTTCAGCACCGGAATTATTTTTAGCGGAACGGGATTATTGTTTGCTGTTATTGGAAATTATTTACCCAACCTTAAACCCAATTATTTTGCTGGCTTACGTTTACCCTGGACCTTAGAAAATGAAGATAACTGGAGAAAAACACACAAGTTGGCCGGAAAGCTTTGGTTTGCAGGCGGATTATTACTGGCAGTGATTTGCCTTTTTTTACCGCCTGTGGCAGCAATAGTCGTATTTTTTACGATAATGATGATCATAACCATCATACCTTGTATCTATTCTTACCGTCTTTATACGGAGCAAAAAAAACTTTCTAAATAACGCTGTATGAGACCTCACTATTTTTTAATCTTTCTCTTACTGTTGCCTTTTCAATCTATAAGGGGCCAGGCCGACCAATTCATCGGTACATGGGAAGGAAAACTGAATGTTGGTATTGAACTCCGCATAGTATTTCATGTAAAAAAACAGACAGATGGTTCATTGAAGTCATCTGCTGACAGTCCTGACCAGTCTGCTTATGGCCTGAAATGTGACACCACTTTTCATACAGGTAATGAGCTTTCTATTCAAATGAAAGACCTGGGCGCCTCATTTACAGGTAAATTGACTGATGACAGCACAATAGAAGGCACATTTACCCAACGGGCTGAGCTTCCGTTAACTCTGAAAAAGGTAGAGAAAGTCTCCGTAAGAAAGCGGCCGCAAACACCCAAACCTCCTTTTCCTTACAAAAGCGAAGATGTTGTATACCAGAATGCAGATAAGTCGCTGCAATATGGCGCTACCATTACCATACCCGATGGCGCCGGTCCTTTTCCGGCTGCAGTGCTCATTACAGGCTCAGGTGCACAGGACAGGAATGAAACACTGGTTGGGCATAAACCTTTTGCCGTAATTGCAGATCATTTAACAAGAAACGGTTTTATCATACTGCGGGTAGATGATCGAGGTGTAGGTAAAAGCACCGGAAATTTCAATAAAGCAACATCAGAAGATTTTGCAAGGGATGTAAGCAATAGTGTTGACTACCTGTTGAGCAGGCCGGAAGTTGACAAAATGAAACTGGGGCTGATCGGGCATAGTGAAGGAGGAATGATTGCGCCGATGGTAGCTACCACCAGAAAGGATATTAACTTTGTCGTATTACTGGCTGCCCCCGGAGTCCGTATCATTGACCTGATGACAGAACAAAACGCAGCCATTCTCCGCTCAACAGGCCTCAACGAAGAAAGTGTGAAAGAAGCAAAAAACCTTTTTCGTTTAATGGTGTCTTCCATTCAATCTGCGACTGATTCAGCCAATGCATTAAAATTATCATCGGAGGCCATGGAAAACTGGAAAGCAAAAAAGCCGGATTCCGTTCTGGCAGCCCTGCAATTATCCACACCGGAAAAACGCAAAGAATATGTAAAAGAAATGGTAAACCAGTTGCAAGGACCATGGTTCAGCTATTTTATGAAATTTGATCCGGGGCCTTACCTGAAAAAACTTCGTTGTAAGGTGCTGGCCCTAAATGGTGATAAAGACATCCAGGTTATAGCTTCTCAAAATCTGACCGGTATCAAAGAGGCATTGAAAAAAAGCAAAGCAAAGGCTGTTGAAATTAAAGAATTACCTGGCCTCAATCACCTTTTTCAAACCTGTAATGCCTGCACTTTAGAAGAATATGGAATACTGGAAGAAACATTTTCACCGGTTGCATTGCAAGAGATCAGCAACTGGATGAATAAAAATGTGAAATAACAAAACCATAAATTATCAACTACCTGGCCCACGCATACCTGTCATTCGGCCACCCGGAAATACTGGTGGGCAATATGATCAGTGATTTCGTAAAAGGGAAAAAGAAAAACGATTATCAGTTTTCCATCCGGCAGGGTATTGCCCTACACCGTGCCATCGATGCCTATACAGATGACCATGCGGCCACCAGGGAAGCAAAATCAGTATTCAGGCCTGTATATCGTTTATACAGTGGCGCCTTTGTTGATGTGGTATATGATCACTTCCTGGCTGCCGATCAGCAGGAGTTTACAGAAGAGTCGCTTCATCTTTTTGCACAGGAAGTTTACCAAACCCTGCACATACACCAACCGCTGATGCCCGAAAGGTTTGCCCGTATGTTTCCTTATATGAAAGAGCAGAACTGGCTGTTCCACTACCGGAGCAGATGGGGAACAGAAAAAAGCCTGGGCGGTCTGGTACGGAGGGCCGCTTATTTGTCAGAAAGTCAATCAGCTTTCCGTCTATTTGAAACACATTACGAACTTTTGCAGCAATGTTATCGTCATTTCTGGGCAGACATAAAACCTTTTGCCCGGAAAAAGTTGGAAGAACTCATTAATGAAGATATTTAATAGTTGAGCGGTAACCTGCAGTCACCTGATTCGTTTTACATTTGTAAATACATCTTTTAAAAATGAAAAAAATTGCCCTTTTTCTGCTTGCCTTAGCTGGCTGCAATTTATTTATGGCTGCACAAAGCAATGTTCCGCCGGTTGACAAATCACCTATGGACATTAGTTATTACCCGTCCAACTATCCCGTATTGAAAATACAGGACAAACTAACTGAGCCGTTGGCAGCCCGGGTAATATACAGCAGGCCGCAAAAAGCAGGCAGAACCATATTTGGCGGACTGGTAAAATATGGCGAGATATGGAGGCTTGGGGCCAACGAAGCCACTGAAATAGAATTTTTTAAAAACATTCATCTTGGCAAAAAAAAGATCAGCAAAGGCCGGTATACTTTATACGCCATTGCCAATGAAAGCACCTGGACCATTATTGTAAATAAAGAAACAGATACATGGGGATCCTTTAAGTATGATGCGAAAAAAGATGTGGTAAG
>DASUDW010000177.1:0-26002 GCA_036275415.1 Chitinophagaceae bacterium
TACAAACATGTAGCTGGTATTTTCTACCATTATGGTAAAATCAGTCATGGCAGGAGAATATACAGCTCCACCGGCACAAGGCCCCATAATTGCGGATATCTGAGGAATGACTCCGGAGGACTGAACATTACGGTAAAAAATATCAGCATATCCGCCCAGCGAACGTACACCTTCCTGTATACGGGCACCGCCAGAGTCGTTAAGCCCTACCATTGGTGCACCGGATTTCATGGCCATGTCCATAATGCGGCAGATCTTTTCTGCATGTGTTTCAGATAATGCACCGCCGAAAACAGTGAAGTCCTGAGCAAAAACATACACCAGCCTTCCGTTCACGGTTCCATAGCCTGTAATTACCCCGTCACCGTAATATTTCTGATCGCCCATGCCAAAGTCGATGGTGCGGTGTGTAACCAGTGCACCAATTTCTTCAAATGAACCGGGATCCATCAGCAACTCTACTCTTTCCCTTGCGGTAAGTTTCCCTTTTTTATGCTGTGCTTCTATTCTTTTTATGCCACCTCCCAGTTTTCCTTCATCAATTTTTTCTCTCAGTATTTCAGCTTTTGCTTTCATAATAAACAAATCTTAATGGTGATTGGATGATTAATGTGCCAGCCTTCTTTTCCAGCTGGTTGATTTGTGTTCAACAGGACTGAGCATTTTCTTTTTTTCCTGCCAGTATTTCACGGCGATCAGTGCAGCGATTTCAGCATTTGCCTTTTGTTTGTCTTTTATCTTTTCCGGGGTGTAATAATTTTTTACAAAGTGTGTATCAAAACGGCCGGAAAGAAAGGCTTCATGTTCAAATACAAAGACACCAAATGGCATAGTGGTGGTAAGGCCTTCAATTTTATACTCCCTGATGGCACTCAGCATTTTTTGTACAGCCTCTGTTCGGTCTTTGCCGTGTGTAACCAGTTTGGCTATCATCGGGTCGTAGTAGATCGGAATGGCCATTCCTTCTTCGTAACCATCATCTACCCGTATACCATCGCCTTCTGGTTTTATATATTTGGTCAATGTACCGATGGAGGGAAGGAAGTTATTCAGCGGGTCTTCTGCATATACCCTCAGTTCAATTGCATGCCCATTAATAGCGAGATCATCCTGGGTAAAGGATAACTTTTCGCCCCTGGCAATTTTTATTTGTTCTTCTACCAGGTCCAGCCCGGTAATCATTTCGGTTACAGGGTGTTCTACCTGCAGCCTGGTATTCATTTCCAGGAAATAAAAATTTAATTTATCATCTACTAAAAATTCAACAGTTCCAGTGCTGGTATAATTGCAGGATTTAGCTACCATAACAGCCGCTTCTCCCATTTTTTTCCGCATTTCAGGGCTTACAATGGCTGACGGTGATTCTTCAATCACTTTTTGGTGACGTCTTTGTACACTGCATTCCCGTTCGAACAGGTGTACAACATTTCCGAATTTGTCGGCCAGAATTTGTATTTCTATATGCCTGGGAGATGATACATATTTTTCAATAAAAACTGATCCATCACCAAAAGATGATTTGGCTTCGCTGATGGCCCTTTCCATTTGTTCCTGCATGTCATCGGCCTTTTCCACTACCCGCATGCCCTTGCCACCACCACCGGCAGATGCCTTAATTAAAACGGGATAGCCGATCTTATCAGCAATTTCAATAGCCAGTTTTACATCCTCAATAGCTTTATCAATACCGGGAACCATTGGTATATTGTATTTCTTCACACTCTCTTTGGCAGCCAATTTTGAACCCATAATGCGCATAGCCTCGGGTGTAGGTCCGATGAACTCAATGCCTGCATCGGTAACTTTTTTGGCAAAATCTGCATTTTCACTCAGGAACCCATAGCCCGGATGAATGCCATCCACCTGTAGTTCTTTACAAATAGCAATGATTTTGTCACCATTCAGGTAAGACTGGCTGGATGGCGCCGGCCCAAGGCAAACGGCCTCATCGGCAAACAGCACATGTGGTGAATGACGATCCGCTTCGGAATAAACAGCAACAGATTTAATGCCCATTTTGCGGATGGTTCGCATTATACGCAGGGCAATTTCGCCCCTGTTGGCAACTAATATTTTTTTCATCTGGAAAATTTTTTATTAAGCCAATTCTACCAATACCTGTCCTTTGTCTACAGCCTGGCCGGCACTTACAGCAATACGTTTAATAACTGCATTATTATGTATGATGATACTGTTTTCCATTTTCATGGCTTCCAGTATCAGTATCCGGTCACCTTCTTTTACTTCCTGCCCTTCTTTGACAGAAATATCAATGACCATTCCCGGCATTGGCGCTTTTATTTCTTTAATGTGTTTGGTGGATACGGTGCTGAATCCCATACTCTCGAGCATCTGGTCCAGTGTGTCTTTGATTTCTATCATGAAAGTTTCACCTTCCACTTCCAGTGATACTTTTTTTCCGGTAATGTCAGATTCCAGCAGCCTCGCATTTACCGACCGGTTGTCTTTAATGAGATTATACTCTTCAGCCGATCTTTTAATAAAATCAGCTGCATCTACCGATGCCTGGTCAAACGAAAAAGTAAAATCATTGGCTTTAACCTTTATGGTTTTAGAGTTTTCTGCCATATAAAAGAGGATTTATTAATACAAAAGTTGATTCGCCAGATATGGAAAGCCGTTTCATGATAGCCGGGCATTGTGCATAGTCATTAAAAGCTACTAAGCACGGAAGCCGTTTATTTCAGTGTGCAAGGTTGTCAATTGCACCCTTTTTGGGGATGATTATACTCAAGAACCGGGAGAATTATAATCAGGGGTTCTTGGATTTAATATGGAAGCGGGGCCAAAAGTTGGAATTTAAAAAAAAGCAGTATCATTTTACTTCCTGCATCTCTACCAGCTTCTTATAGAACCCGCCTTGGGCCAGCAGGCTGTCATGTGTACCTCTTTCTACAATCTTTCCTTTTTGCAATACAATAATTTCATCTGCATGGCGAATAGTGCTGAGGCGGTGGGCAATGACAATACTTGTACGGTTTTGCATCATATTGTTGATTGCATCCTGCACCAGCCTTTCGCTTTCTGTGTCAAGAGAGGAAGTAGCTTCATCCAGTATCAAAATGGGAGGATTTTTTAATACTGCCCTGGCAATGGTAAGTCTTTGTCTTTCCCCGCCACTAAGTTTGCTACCCCGGTCGCCGATATTACTGTTGTATCCGCCTTCTTTCTTGCTTATAAATTCATGGGCATTAGCAATTTTTGCTGCTTCTGCAATCTGTTCGATAGAAGCTTCGGGGTGGCCCAGTGCAATATTATTGGCAATGCTGTCATTAAAGAGGATCGGCTCCTGGGTAACGATGCTCATAAGGTTGCGTACCGATTGCAGTGAATACTCTTTGATGTTGATACCATCGATCAGTACCTCGCCGGCTGTTACATCATGAAAGCGGGGTACCAGGTCAGCCAAAGTGGATTTACCGGCGCCGGATGAACCTACAAGGGCCACTGTCTTTCCTTTTTCTATCGTCAGGTTTATATCATCCAGGATCACTATATCATCATAGGAAAAACGAACATGCCGGAATTCGATCTTTTCTTTGAACTGGGTTAATTGTTTGCCGCCGGGGTTATCATCCACTGTAATAGGTGCGGTTAATATTTCTTCAATCCGGTTAATGGCAGCAGCTCCTTTTCGCATATTGCTGAAGGAAGTAGAAAGGGCTTTCGCAGGATTAATGATATTATAGAAAATAGCCAGGTAGCCCAGGAAAACAGATGCTTCCAGCAGTTGATTCTGCAATACCAGTCTTCCGCCGTAATACAGTACAATGGTAAAAAGAATTACTCCCATCACTTCGGATAGCGGTGATGCAAGGTCACGGCGGTAGGAGATATGGTTTTTAGCATGCAGGAGCTCTTTGTTGTTTTTTTGAAAACGGGCCCGCATCAGTTTTTCTACATTAAATGCTTTGATAACCCGAAGACCTCCCAATGTTTCTTCCAGTGTGGACAGGGCCTCGCTGGATTTTTGTGCAGCTTGTTCCGAGTGTTTTTTCAGCGATTTGGTTACCCTGCCTATCACCAACCCTAAAACCGGTATTAATACTAAAATGAAAAGTGTCAGTTGCGGACTGATAAAAAACAATACCACCAGATTGATAATGATGGTCAGGGGGTCCCGTATCCAGCCTTCGAGGGTACCCACTACGGAGCCTTCTACTTCACCTACATCATTCGTTATCCGGCTCATCAGGTCGCCTTTTCTCTTTTCTGTAAAAAAACCAATCGGAAGTTTCAGCACCTTATCGTAAAGGTCCTGCCTCAGTTCGTTCACCACTGTATTTTTAAGCGGGTTGAGAATATAATAGGAGAGATAAAGAAAAAGATTTTTAAGGATAATGAAAGAAATCATCAGCAGGCAGATATAACCCAGTACCGGCACTTTATTGTCCGGATCTTTCAATGCAGAAAAAAGAAGGTCATTAAAAAAACGAATAACGGGGTTCCCTGTGGCTTTGAAAGTCCCTTCTCCGGTAAAAATAAGTTGCAGAAAGGGCATCAACATACCTACTGACACTATAGAAAAAACAATACTCAGCAGTATAAAAAGGAAGTATAATGATATTTTTCCTTTATAGGCTTTCAGGTATTCAAATATCCTTGCGTACTGTTTCATTCAAAATGCTTCTGTGGCAAAGCCGCAAAGTAACTAATTTTACAGCGTCCGGCCTTGCAATTAAGGCCGGATGGCAAATAATGACAGAACTATGGTAGAAGGAAAAAGACAAAAACAGATAGCTGGTCTGCTGAATGAAGAGATGAATGTGATCTTTCAGCGGCTGGGTTTAAATATGATTAACGGCGGTATGGTTTCCATTTCATCCGTTAAAGTGACGCCTGATTTGCTGGAAGCGAGGTTTTATTTGAGTTTCTTCCAGGTAAAAGATGTAAATGCGGCATTGCAGAAAATTGAAGACCGGCATCATGAAATAAAAAAGGAACTGGCAGCCCATGTGCGCCATCAGTTGCGGAGTATTCCGGTACTGAAATTTTTTGTAGATGATACACTCGACCATGTTTTTAAAATGGAGGAGTTGTTCAAAAAGATTGAAGATGAGCGGAAACCAACTTCTGATGATTGATTAACGGTTCAAATCAATAAAATCACAAAACCTGAGACTCCTGAATTTCCTTTTTGCGTGGCGGTATTTTAAAGCCAGGAAATCCACCAATGCTATCAATATCATTGCATGGGTGAGTATTTTGGCTATAATAGTCGGTACTGCTGCATTGATCCTTGTATTAAGTGTGTTCAATGGTTTTGAAGGCCTGGTGAAATCACTTTATTCTTCTTTCTATACAGATCTGAAAGTATCTGCAGCTTCGGGAAAAGTCATTAACATAAGTCCCGAACAAATAGCCCGGCTAAAAACAGTAAAGGGCATCCGGAATTTTGCCCTGGTGGTGGAAGAAAAAGCCCTTTTGCAAAATGGGGAGAACCAGTCCGTCATTCACCTGAAAGGGGTAGATGAAAATTATCGGTATATAACCGGTGTAGCTGATAATATCATGGATGGCGAATACAATATCGGGAAACCTGATTCACCAAGGCTGGTATTGGGAGTGGGAGTAGAAGGTGCTTTGCAGATCAGTGCCGATGCGTATGCCACACCACTAAGGATTTATTTGCCCCGAAAGAGTAATACCCAACAATTGAATATGCTGGAGGATATCAGTAGCAGTTCAGCGGCATTTTCCGGTTCTTTTCGTATCCAGCAGGATTTTGATAATAAGTATGGAATCACCAATATTGATTTTGTAAAACATGCCATGAAGATGGGCCCTGCCGAATTCAATGCAGTGGAGATAGCTGTAGCCGATCCGGATCAAACGCCGGAGATCAAAAAGGAAGTAAAAAAAATTTTTGGCGATAATTACCTTGTACAGAACAAGTATGAGCAAAACAGGAGCCTTTATTCCATTATGAATGTAGAGCGATGGGTAATCTATGGCATTCTTTGCCTGATTCTGGTAGTAGCAGCATTTAATATGATTGGATCACTGACCATGCTGGTGCTCGAAAAGCAAAAAGACATCAGTGTGTTGCATGCCATGGGCGCCGGCAGGGGATTCATCCAAAAAGTTTTTTTAAGTGAAGGCCTCTTGCTTGCCCTGATCGGGGGGGGTATTGGAATGGTATTGGCGCTGGTGGTGGCTTTGCTGCAAATTAAATATCACATAATACCCCTGCAGGGTGGATCATTTCTGATTAACTATTTCCCTGTTCAATTAAAATGGGGTGATTTTCTGCTGGTTGGGGCAACGGTATTTTTTATTGCTTTACTGGCTTCCTGGCTGCCATCCCGCAAAGCAGCTTCAGCAGAATTTTCATTGCGAAGTGAATAGTTCCCTGCTAATGGAATTAATAATCCCCAAGTGTTTCAGGTAATTGTGCCAGGGCACTGGCCAGTTGTTCATCATTTGGTGCAATACCATGCCATTCGTGTGTGCCTTCCATGAAATCTACTCCCTTACCCATCGCAGTATGCATCATGATGGCAACTGGCTTACCTTTTCCGGTAAGCGTTTTTGCTTTTTCTAATGTGGCTACCACATCATCCATGTCATTACCGTTCATTTCAAGGGTGGTCCATCCAAATACATCGAATTTTTCACGGATATTCCCCAGGTTCATAACCTTGTCAGTAGGGCCATCAATCTGTTGCCTGTTCCAGTCAATGGTGGAAATAAGGTTATCCACTTTATGATGGGCAGCAAATATTACGGCTTCCCATATCTGTCCTTCATCCAGTTCACCATCCCCGTGCAATGAATACACAAGATTAGGTTCTCCGTTCAGCTTTTTAGTAAGGGCAGCACCAATTGCCACACTTAATCCCTGGCCAAGTGAACCCGAGGCAATTCGTACCCCCGGTAAATGTTCATGTGTAGCGGGATGGCCCTGCAATCTTGTATTCAGCTTTCTGAAACTGGCCAGTTCTTTAATATCGAAATAGCCTGCCCGGGCCAGTGTGGAATAAAATAATGGAGAAATATGGCCGTTGGAAAGGATAAAAACATCTTCATTTTTTGCATCCATATCAAAGGATGGATTGTGCTTCATAACCTTGAAATACAAGGCAGTAAGAAAGTCGGCACATCCCAAAGATCCGCCCGGGTGGCCACTGTTGGCGCCATGAACCATTCTTACAATATCCCTTCTTATTTGTGATGCTATTGCTTTTAATTCAGCCATAATTCTGATATTATTTAAACTTTTAGTAAGTTAGCAGTTCAAAGCCTCCAAAGCCGGTGCGCTGCAAAAGTGCATTCTTTTTCGAAATAAAATCCAACCGGATTAATCAATCTGTCAACAAATTCAAATCATCCTGTGCTAAATGGGTTTATATTATTTTTTCATATTTGAAATTAATAGTATAATAATTATGAAACCCGTGGTGAAAGCTTAATTTTGTAACGTTTATAAACCATAGACCGGATGCTCGATATACTGCTGACTGCTTCAGTTTCTTTTATCATTACTTTCCTGGCTATACCTGTGGTCATACAGGTGGCAGAAAAGAAAAAGTTATATGATATTCCGGATGAGCGGAAATTACACACCAGGCTGGTAGCTTCTTTGGGAGGTGTTGGCATTTTTGGTGGTTTTATTCTTGCTTCACTCTTATCCATTCAAGGGTATCAAAACCCTGAGTTTCAATACTTTTTCGCAGCAGCCATTATCATTTTCTTTTTGGGCCTGAAGGATGACATCATGATACTATCCGCCAGCAAAAAATTTGTTGGTCAGCTAATAGCAGCTTCCATCCTGATTCATCTGGGCGGCATTCGTCTCGACAGTATGCATGGCTTGTTGGGCTTTAATGAATTGCCGGAAGGGTTTGGTCTCGCCTTATCATACCTGACCATTATTGTTGTAATTAACTCCTTTAACCTCATTGACGGGGTGGATGGCCTGGCTGCCAGCCTGGGAATATTAACCATGAGTGTTTTCGGTGCTTACTTCTTTGCTATTGACTACCAGGCTTATGCGTTGATGGCTTTTGCTATGGCAGGTAGTTTAGTGGCATTTTTAATTTTCAATCACCACCCGGCTAAAATATTTATGGGAGACTCCGGCTCATTAATGATTGGTTTGATCAATTCTATTCTCGTTATAAAATTTATCAATGTTGCCAACGCTCCCTTTGTAACGGTGCCCGTTCAATCGGCTGTTGCAGTGGGCTTTGCCGTATTATTGGTGCCTCTTTTGGATACATTAAGGGTATTCAGTATCAGGATTGTAAAAGGACGGTCTCCTTTTACGCCGGACAGGAACCATGTACATCATTTACTGCTTGATAGCGGGCTGAATCATGCGGCAGTAACACTAAGCTGCGTTGGTCTAAATATTGGTTTTATAATCCTTGCCTGGACGGGCAAATCAATTGGTCCCAATTATCTTCTTTTTATCATTTTAGCCCTTTCATTTAGCGGATTAGGTGTTTTATTCTATCGGAATAAAACCGGCCGTAAAATGGTTATTGAGAAGAAAAATGATGGTACTACAGAGTTAAAGACTGTCTCAAAAGTGGTGACCCTGAAAGAGGCGCCGGCAGCTGAAAATAACTAACAAGTTTCCCCGCTTTATAAATTTTAAGCAGCATTTTATGGCAAAGAGACAGCAAATTGATCTCTTTCATTAGTTTTGCCGTCCTGCCGGTTATGGCAGTACTATCTATTAAAAATTATAATGCTATGGCAGAAGATGTAGCGTCAATTATTGCAAGTGCAGAAGATCACATGAAAAAAGCAATTAACCACCTCGAAGCCGAGCTGGTTAAGATCAGGGCCGGTAAAGCCAACCCGCAAATGCTGGATGGTCTTGTAGTGGATTATTATGGCTCACCGATGCCCATCAATCAGGTAGCGAATATCAGTGCGATGGATGCCCGTACACTTAGCATTCAACCGTGGGAGAAAAACATGCTCCAGCCTATTGAAAGGGCAATTATTGCAGCCAATATCGGTATTACCCCGCAGAATGATGGTGCACTGATCCGTTTATTCCTTCCGCCTTTAACGGAAGAGCGTCGAAAAGAATTGGTGAAAAAATGTCATGGCGAAGGCGAACATACGAAAGTGGCAGTAAGGAATATTCGCCGGGATGCCATCGAGCATATCAAAAGATTGCAGAAAAACGGGTTGAGTGAGGATGCTGCGAAAGATGCAGAAGCTGATGTTCAGCAAATTACAGACAAGTTTACTGCTGCAGTAGAAAAACACCTGGCAGCAAAGGAAAAGGAGATTATGTCTGTGTAAAATAGTAACTAATCCCAAAACAAAGGCCATCTTTTATCAGATGGCCTTTGTTATTATTTTTTTTGTTCATCAACTAAGCAGTACTCTTTTTTGCTGATGGCTTATTGGCCAGGTACACCCCCAGTAGGATTATGCATAAAGCAATTACCTGCATGAGGGTCACTTTTTCGCCATAATATACTCCCCATAGGATGGCTACAAAAGGAATTCCATAGGTGACTAGGGATGCAAATAACCCGCCGGCTTTTTTTACCAGTATATAAAACAGAACCGATGCAGCTGCAGTACCAAAAATGCCCAGTATACAACTGGAAAGGGTACTGAGTAAGTAAGCAGGTTCCTGCAAAGGCTGGTTGAAATATCCGCTGATAAGAAGTACTATAATTGATGGTGGTATAAGACCGGTAAAAGCAACGGTTGCAATTTGCAGGGAACTAACCCCGGCAAGGCGGCTGTGCACCATGTTTACATTAATGCCGTATAAAACTGTTGCCAAAATCACAAAACCGGTATAGGCCAGGTAGCCGGATGGTTTGCTCATATTGGAATAGAGTAATAAAGCGCTGCCAACAAGGCCTACCATTACACCCCATACTTTTTCTCTGCTTGTTTTGATATTAAATAAAAGGGTGCCGGTGACGATAACAAATATGGGAGTAAGTGAATTAAGGCTGCCGGTAAGTGCACCATCAATGCGGGTTTCTGCAATACAAAATAAAAATGCAGGGATAAAGCTTCCCAGCCATCCGCTAAGCAGTACGGTACCGAGTAGTTTACGGGGAAGGTCTTTCAGTGAAAAATAAAGAAACGGTAGCATGACGATACCTGCAGATAACATCCGTAATGCAGCAACATGGTAAGGGGATAATACGGGTTGCAAATGCTTATCATACATTCCCCATTTCATCAGTATAAAGGAACTGCCCCAGATGATACAGATAAGGGCAAAAATTCCCCAATTAATTACTCTTTGGCTCATCATAAATGCCGGCAAAGGTCTTAAAATGTGCGGAGACCGCCTTTTTTTGTTTCATATTGTAATAAATAAAAGGATAAACGGTAAATAGTATATTGCAGATATATAAAAATTAAAAATATATGCCGGTAAAACTTTCCGCTATTTCCACAAGGGCTCCGGAAGACCTTGACAAGAAAGCTATCAAGGAAAAGACATCCAAAATGATTGCTCAGCTGGATGAGCTACAAAATCTGTTGTTTGCAGAAGGCAAACATTCCGTATTGGTAGTGATCCAGGGTATGGATGGCAGCGGCAAAGATGGTGTGATCAGGAATGTACTGGGTAATATGAACCCGCAGGGGGTAACGGTAAAATCATATAAAGCACCGACACCGGAAGAACTGTCGCATGATTTTTTGTGGCGAATTCACCAGGCAGCTCCAGGTAAAGGGATGATACAGGTATTCAACCGCTCCCATTATGAAGACATATTGGTGACCAGGGTACATAAATGGTGCGATGATGAGACAGCCGTAAAACGGATGCGGGCTATCAACGATTTTGAACGCTTACTAAAAGAGCATAATAATACCCATATACTCAAGTTTTACCTGCATGTATCGCCGGAGGAGCAGCATGAACGGTTGAGTGAACGGATGAAAGACCCCGCTAAAATGTGGAAGTATAATGAAAAAGATTTTGAAGAGGCAAAACTCTGGGATATTTACATGCGGATGTATGAGGATTGTTTCAATAATTGTAACGATCCTGAGTGGACCATTGTACCGGCAGATCAGAACTGGTATAAAGAATATGTAATAGCAAAGGCATTAACAGAGCTGCTTCAGGGCCTTGATATGAAGTTCCCGGGCCTTAAAAAGTAAGATTCGTCTAAGTTTAACCCCTTTTGGGCGAAAATCAGACCAGTGATTGCATAGGCGCAATAATTTTATAACTTCAACATCACACTAAAATCATTTTTATGGGAATGCTTAAAGAATTCAAAGACTTTGCCATGAAGGGCAATGTTGTAGACCTGGCTGTAGCCGTAGTATTAGGTGGTGCCTTTGGCGCCATTGTTACAGCAACCGTTGATAAAATTTTAATGCCGATCATTGGATCTATTATCGGTAAGAGCTTCGATTCAATGAGTGCAACAGTAAATGGCGTAAACATCCAGTATGGCGCCTTTATCCAGGCTGTTGTAAACTTTGTGATCATTGCTTTCTTCCTTTTCCTGGTAGTAAAGGCAATGAACTCCATGAAGAAGAAAGAAGAGCCTGCCGCACCTGCTGCTCCGCCAGAGGATATTACCCTGTTGCGTGAGATCAGGGATGCCCTGAAAAAATAATGTGGAAAAGGCCGCTTCCGGCATACACCTCTTTCCCTTAGATTTGCAAAGTCCTGTTATACAACAGGACTTTTTTAATGACATAATACAAAAGAACAGTGCAGAATACCTCATACCAGATCAAATTACCCCAGTTTGAAGGCCCTTTCGATTTATTATTGTTTTTTATAGAACGGGATGAACTGGATATCTATAACATACCTATCACCAACATCATCAACGATTTTTTGGATTATATCCATAAAAGTGAGGAACTGAATATAGAGCTCAGCAGTGAGTTCATATTATTTATATCAACCCTGATGCGGATAAAAGCCAAAATGCTCTTGCCCCGCAAAGAACTGGATGCACAGGGCAATGAAATAGACCCGAGGCAGGAACTTGTCAATAAAATTCTGGAGTATAAAAGGTTTAAAGAAGCATCACAGCAAATGGCAGAAATGGAAGCCATGCGTATGCTGATGGTGAAAAGGGGTAATATTCATAAGGAGATGGCCCTGATAGGCGAGGAAGCATCCGAAGGAACGGAAATTCAGAATATTACCATGTTTAAACTTATGCGTGCCTTTGAAAGGGTGATGCAGAAGTACAGCGACCGTTTGAATAAACCCGTGCATACCGTAGTACAATACAATTATACCATGGAAAGCAGCCGGGATCAGATGCTGAACCTGGCCCGGGAGAAAAAGAATGTATCGTTTGAAAAAGTATTTGACCGTTGCGAAAACAGGGTACATGCCATTTTCCTTTTTTTGTCCCTGCTTGAATTGGTTCAGCAAAAATTCCTGAAGATCATGATCGGGGAGGGAAAGAATAACTTCATTATCGAATACAACGAGCCGGAAAACAGGCTGGCCGAACTGGAAGATCAGAATCAATCCTAACTATTTAACTTTAAAAAAATAACAACCATGAAGAGTTTTGCAACTGCCAACTGGAAAGGTTCCGGAAAAGAGGGCGGCGGAACATTGACCTCCAAATCAAAAGTACTGGACAATACATCCTACGATTTCAGAAGCCGTTTTGAAGACGGCACTTATACCAATCCTGAAGAACTGGTGGCTGCTGCCCATGCCGGCTGCTTCTCTATGAAGCTGAGCTTTGTACTGGGTGCTGCCGGTTTTACTCCGGAAAGTATTGACACCAAATGCACCATTACGCTGGAAAGCGGCGCTATTACATCCAGTTACCTGGAGGTGCAAGCGTCAGTACCCGGTATTGATGCGGATAAATTTGCCGAATGTGCAGCAGATGCCAAAGCCAACTGCCCCATCAGCAAATTGTTGAATACAGAAATTACAATGGAAGCCAAACTTGCCTGAGGCTGTTAAATAATTTACTCTGTAAGCCGGTTACTCATATATCCAAAGAAGTACCGGCTTTTTTGATGCATTGATGATTTGTTTGAGTTGTTCCAGGAAGATCGGGGCTACAGTAGGGCAACCATTGCTCTGGCAAATCTCTTCAGTTACTTCCGTTTCGGGCACACAGCTATGGCTATGCAGTACTACTGTTCTCTCCAGTGCATTGTTGTTGCTGCTGTCGAGTCCATATAGTTTGTACGAGTATCCCCATTTTCCGGTATAGTGCCCGCCTATTTTATATTTTCCCAACGAAGTGCAGCCGCTTCCCACCTTATTACTATATTTTCTTCCTTCCAGCCAGTACTCATAACAATTTCCGTGTGCTACAAGCCCGGCGCTTTGCAAACTGTCTTTTTTAAGATCATAAATAAAAAAGCGGTTTTGGCCTGACGGCAGGCTCATGTCAATTAAAAAACAGTGATTATTGTTAAACCCTTTTTGTTTTATAAACGACCTTGCTTCATCTGCTTTAGTTCCCAGTTTAGAAAGCCAGGCAGGGTCTGTCCGGTAAAGTGTTGCTTGTTTGGATAAATGAAGGGCCTTTGTTTTTTTCCAGAAGGCGGTTTTGGGAAACCAGGAAACAGCAACACAGGCGAGGAGTACGATCAGCAGCAGTCGGGAAAGCTTCATATAGACATCCGGTTGAATTACTCAGATACCGGATAAACGAAATTCCATAAAGAAGATTTTGGCACCTGCGTTAAAGCTTTTGAAAAATCAAAACCGCCAGCCGGCATACAACTGGACTACATTATTCCGGAGATCAGCTTTTGGAATAAAAGAAGGGGAGGGGCTTCCTATAGGTTGTTCCTTATTGAAATTGGCAAGGCTGATATTTATTCTTCCACCTATAAATAAACCTGAAAAAGGTGATAGCTGGAAGCCACCGGCAAGGCCATAATCAAAGCGGTTGAAATAATCAAAAAGACTGCCGCTGCTGTTGTTGCCTGTGCTATCTACACCGGCATTTAATAAGTAGGCCAGTTGAGCGCCGGCATGTATTTCTATCCGTTTGGTAAAATTAATTGTCAGTAATTGCGGAAGAACCAGGTAATCAAGGTTCACATTCCCCGTGTTGGTGCCTGATTTGTAATCATACCCCTGGCGGGAAAGTAAAATCTCAGAACGGAAGCCAATCAGTTTTCTGGCCCTGGGACCAAACATGGCACCTATCATAAAACCAGATCGGTTGCCGGCATTTATTCCACCTGTGCCGGTTACGTTCACATAATTATAGCCTGCTTTTATCCCGAATTGGGCATCCAGGTTATCATAGAAAAATAAAATGACCAGGAAAGAAAGCAGTGTTTTTTTCATTTCTTGATTTTTTGGACAGCACAGTACAATTCTGCAATAAAAAACATGCAAGTGTTAAGTCTATGCATGTTTAAATTTATATAAGATGACAGAATTATCCTAAAACCTTCACGGCTACAGCTACTTTGCCTTTCATCATTTCCAGTACTGTTTCTTTTATTCCCTGTGCATCATAGCCACATTCGCGGTGCAATTCTTTTGGGGTGCCATGTTCAACCAGGCGATCGGGTATACCCAGTATTTTTATTTCGTTTTTGTATCCGTATTCTGCCATGAACTCCAATACGGCTGAACCGAAACCACCTTTTACGGTTCCATCTTCCACTGTAATGATCTTATCATAGTTGCGGAGTACCTCATGCAACAGTTCTTCATCAAGTGGTTTGGCAAAACGCATATCAAAGTGAGCCGGGTTGATGGCGTCTTGCTTCAAGTCGCGGATGGCAGCAGCAGCAAAATTGCCGGGATGGCCAAAGGAAAGAATAGCAATATCTTTTCCGTCTTTCAGCTTTCTGCCTTTTCCGATTTCAATTTCTTTCATTTCGGTTTTCCAGTCGGGCATCACACCTTCACCCCTCGGGTAGCGAATTACAACAGGAAGTTTAGTACTTTCCAGTTGGGCGGTATACATCAGGTTGCGCAGTTCACTTTCGTTCATGGGTGAACTGATGATCATGTTGGGTATACAACGGAAATAGGCAATATCATAGCACCCATGATGGGTGGGTCCATCATCACCCACTACACCTGCTCTGTCAAGGCAAAAAATTACAGGTAGTTTTTGTATGGCCACATCATGCACTACAGAGTCGTAAGCCCTTTGCATAAACGAAGAATAGATATTGCAAAAGACCTTCATCCCCTGTGTGGCCATGCCGGCGCTAACGGTTACGGCATGTTGTTCTGCGATACCTACATCAAAAGCCCGGTGTGGCATTTTCTCCATCATAAATTTGAGAGAGGAGCCGGAGGGCATTGCCGGAGTGATGCCAACTATTTTTTCATTCTTTTCTGCCAGTTCAATGATGGTGTGCCCAAATACATCCTGGTATTTGGGTGGCTGTGGCAGGTCGAATGTTTTCTTTTGTATTTCACCGGTTATTTTATCAAAAAGGCCGGGAGCATGCCATTTGGTCTGGTCTTTTTCTGCCAGGGCATATCCTTTTCCTTTTGTTGTAATTATATGCAGGATTTTCGGACCAGGAATTTCCCGAAGGTCTTTCAGCGTATCAACCAGTTTGGCAATATTATGACCGTCAATCGGGCCAAAATAACGCAGCTTCAGTGCTTCGAAAAGATTGGCGCTGCTGCTAACCATTCCTTTCATGCCCTCTGCCAGTTTGTGGGCCATGGCCCTGGTAAAATTTTTACCTACAGGCAATTTGCCCATCAACTTCCACACATCATCTTTCACTTTATTGTAAGTGGGGGAAGTAGTAATATCGGTAAGGTATTCTTTCAGGGCGCCTACATTGGGGTCAATTCCAATACCGTTGTCGTTTAAAATGATCAGCATGTCTGCATCGGCCACCCCGGCATGGTTCATTCCTTCAAATGCAAGACCGGCGGTCATGGCGCCATCTCCGATTACCGCAACCACTTTGCGGTCATTTTCACCTTTGTATTTAGCCGCCATGGCCATACCTAAAGCGGCAGAAATAGAGGTGGAAGAGTGCCCCACTCCAAAAGTGTCAAATTCGCTTTCGCTTCTTTTGGGAAAGCCGCTCAGTCCTTTGTATTTGCGGTTGGTATGAAAATTATCTCTCCTGCCGGTAAGAATTTTATGGCCGTAGGCCTGGTGTCCCACATCCCATACCAATTGATCATAAGGCGTATTGTATACGTAGTGCAGGGCGGTGGTTAACTCCACTACACCCAGGCTGGCGCCAAAATGGCCTCCGTGTACACTAACTACATCAATGATGTATTGACGCAACTCATCGCAAAGCTGGTGCAATTTTTCCCTCGGCAGTTTTTTCAGATCTGCCGGTGAATCAATTGTTTTAAGAAGTGATCCTGGAGTAATTTGCATGTTGTTGTCTTAAAGGTGTAAAATTACTGTTTTCCGGCCGACAAGCTCCGTTTAATAAGCAAGCCAGTTTCGTTTAACAATTTTATACAGGTAATGTTTGGCTCCTGTGGTCAGGTTTTTTAAATTTTTTAAAAAATCTCCCATTTGTCTGCTAAATCTGCCACTGATATATTTAAAGAACTTTACCTAAGCAGATTGATTAGATTTGCCCTATGTGGTTAGGTACATTCCGGTATTGGTTATTTCAGGTCATCGGTTGGGGCGGTTTTACCCTGATCAATATCTTTTTTGCTTATTCCTTTGACCAGCTCAATACCAAAAAACAGGTAATAGAAGTGCTGGGCCGGTTGGGCATTTTTGTGGCGCTTGGGCTGGTGCTTACCCACCTTATGCGGCTGGTGATCATCAACATCAACCTGCTGCAAAAACGGCTCGAAAAGCAGATTGGTATTTTCATCCTCATTACTTTCCTTTTTTCGATAGTCGGGGCTTTTTATTATACCCAGGTTTTGCAGAAGTACAATCTGCTTAATAAAAGAGAGCTGGAGTTTCTGAGCAACAAGGTGTTGCTGATTGCCAGTGGTGCCTTTTACTTTTTCGTTTATTTCTTTATCTGGAACCTTTTATATTTCATTTACCACTATGTTACCAAAAGCAGAAAACAGCAATTAGATACATTACGCCTGGAGTCGCTGGTAAAAGAACTTGAACTAAAAACGATCAAGGCGCACATTAATCCTCATTTTATTTTCAATTCATTAAATAGTATAAGGGCCCTGGTGGATGAGAACCCGCAAAGGGCCAGGAAAGCCATCACAGAGCTTAGTAATATTCTTCGCAGCAGTATGCAGGCAGATAAATCGGAAACGGTGACCCTGGAAAAAGAACTGAGTATCGTTAAGGATTACTTAGCTCTCGAGAATATGCGTTTCGAGGACCGTTTGCGTATTGAGTACGAGATTGATGATGATACGCTGAATCAACCGGTACCTCATATGATGCTGCAGACACTGGTAGAGAATGCCATCAAACATGGCATCAGCCGGCAGGTAAACGGTGGTGTGGTAAAAGTGATTTCTGATTTCAAAGGTGATTGTCATGAACTTATTGTTCAGAATACGGGACAGCTCAACGGATACAGGAATGCCGAAGGGTTTGGTTTATCCAGCACGGTTAACCGTCTTAATATTTTATACGGAGAAAAAGCGACTTTTGATATAAAGCAGATCAATGGCTCCCTGGTAGAGGCAAAGGTCTGTTTGCCTGTAACTATTCATTAAACCATTTTTCCATGCGAGCAATTATTATTGATGATGAAAGACTGGCCAGAATTGAATTAAAAAAACTTCTGCAGGAATTTCCGGAAGTAGAAATTATTGATGAGGCCACTAATGCCGATGAAGGTTTAAGCAAGATTGAAAGCCTGCAGCCTGACCTGATATTTTTGGATATACAGATGCCGGGAAAAACAGGTTTTGATCTGCTGGCAGAGTTAGACAAAGCCCCACATGTAATCTTTACCACCGCCTATGATGAGTATGCCCTGAAAGCCTTTGAGGTGAATGCATTGGATTACCTCCTGAAACCGGTAGAGCCCAAAAGACTGGCAGATGCTATTCAAAAGCTGCATACAGGTGAAAACAAAGAAGGCCGTTCTGATACAGAGTTTACCAATAACAGTTTATTATCTGAAAACGACCAGGTATTTGTAAAAGACGGGGAACGCTGCTGGTTCGTAAAATTGGGTGATATACGGCTTTTTGAAAGTGTCGGCAATTATGCTAAAGTATTTTTTGGCGCCAACAAACCGCTTATCTTAAAATCGCTTAATGCGCTGGAAGAAAGGCTGGATGAGAAAACCTTTTTCCGGGCAAACAGGAAACATATCGTAAATCTAAGGATGATTGAAAAAATTGAACCTTATTTTAACGGAGGTTTATTAATTGAACTAAAAGGTGGTGAGAAAATTGAAGTAAGCCGCCGGCAGACAGTGAAGTTCAAAGAAATGATGAGCCTTTAGGTGATGGCCAATACTGGATACTTAAAAACAATGTCAGGCTTTTATTATTATAATTAAGAATAGATGAGGTTAAAATGTAATTTTTCGGGGTTGTTGGCAGCAGCAACCTCTTTTTTATTGCTGGTCAGTTGCAGCAGTACCGGACAAACTAAAAAGTCGGTTAGCAGTGGTATTGAAATTATAACGGTGGCAGAAACGGAGAGGATTGAAAAAGTGCTTTCCTCGGATGATATGCGGGGCCGAAGAACATTTACACCCGATATTGACAAAGCAGCTGATTTTATTGCAGCTGAATTTAAGGTCGCAGGATTGGGAACATTTAACAACAGCGGAAGTTATCGCCAGGAATTTGCCCTTGTAAAAACAAAACCAATTTCTTTTTCAGCCACGCTGGACGGAACAGCGATCGATGCCAGGAACATCATTGTCATTACCTGCCAGCCCCAATTAAAAGTTACGGAGCAATCCGGTTTTGAAAAAGTAGTCATCGGGCCTGCTATCAATCTGCAAAATGAAGCCAGAAAATTATCCAGGGCCGGCAAGAACCTGCTGGTGCTGGTGGATAAAAGCTATGCCAACAGTTTCGGTAACCTGGCCAGGCTGCGTTCTACATTGTTCAAAACTTCATTTTCGGTCATTTTTATTCTTACCGATCAGAATCCTAAAGTTTACCAGGTAGAATCAGCACATGAAATAACTGAGCAAAAGCTGGCCAATGTGGTGGCTGTGCTGCCGGGTAAAAGCAAGAAGGATGAGTATGTGGTTTTTTCCGGCCACTATGACCATTTAGGCGTTGGCAAACCGGTAAATGGTGACTCGATTTATAATGGCGCTAATGATGACGCAGCAGGAGTGACGGGTGTGATCATGCTGGCAAAATTTTTCAAACAGCAAAACAATAACGAAAGGACATTGATCTTTGCCGCTTTTACAGCAGAAGAAGTTGGCGGCTTTGGTTCACAGTATTTTTCACGGCAGTTGGATGCAGACAAGGTAATGGCGATGTTTAATATTGAAATGATAGGTACCGAAAGCAAGTGGGGAAAGAACTCAGCCTATATTACCGGTTATGACAAAACAAATATGGGTGCTATCATGACCAAAGACCTGGAAGGAACCGGATTTACTTTTTATCCTGATCCCTACCCGGAGCAGCAATTATTTTACCGGTCTGATAATGCCACTTTGGCGAGGCTGGGAGTACCCGCACATACTATTTCAACCTCAAAAATGGACATTGAACCTCATTATCATAAACTGACGGATCATGCAGAAACACTGGTCATGGAAAATATGACAGCCATCATCAAAGCCATTGCATTGAGTGCCAAATCAATTGTTGCAGGTACGGCTACTCCTACAAGGGTAAAGGTGGATGAATTGCGTTAGTTTTGAATTTTTCATAGACTGTCATTCAGTGTCTCGTTGGTTGTCTGCCACAGAAAAACGGCGTCACTGAATTTGTGATTATGTTTTAATAGTATGCAACAAATTCGCTTTCTTCTTATCTCAATATTTATTTCTCTTTCACTTCCGGCGCAGGTGCCGGTAGATTCAATTCTGGAAAGAGATGTGAAGTCGGCTATTGAGTTTCTTGCATCTGACTTGCTTATGGGTCGTGCCAATGGTTCTGCAGGCATTATCAAAGCAGCAGTATTTGTCGGAGAAAAGTTTAAATCAGCAGGTTTGCAACCGCTGCCGGGTCAGGCAGGGTATTTTATACCATTCCGGCTTACGAATGAAAAAAAGCAACTTCCGCCAGTCATTCTTGAGTGGAATGATGAGGTACTGGAACCTGCAAGGTTTTTGTATATACGGCAACACCCCGGTTATCATCAACCTCTTTCTTTAGCTGACTTTACGTTGATAGAATTCGACAGTTGTATTACAGAAAACATCTTGTCTGATTATGCCACGCACAGCGGAAATATTTTACTTTGGACCAGTAAAAAACAAACAGACAGCAGCCAGTTTTTTCCCGCCATTATCAAAATGCCTGCCGGTGGTTTGCACCAGGATTTCCTTATAGTGTGTACCGATAAAAAGCCCGATTCATTAACGCTGAGTGCTGTGCCCGGGTATTATCAAAAAACCGGCTATAATGTGGCAGGCCTGTTGCCGGGAAAAACCAAGTCAGATGAAGTGGTGGTTTTTTCTGCCCATTATGATCATGTAGGAATTGTAAATGGATTTAACCTCAAAGACACCATCATGAACGGCGCCAATGATGATGCATCCGGTACAACCGCCGTACTGGCCCTGGCAGAGTATTTTGCCATGCGGGGGGATAATGAACGTACATTACTATTCTGTGCTTTTGCAGGGGAGGAGCTGGGCCTTGTGGGTTCCCGAAACTTTATGCAATTCATCAATGCAGAAAAAATTGTGGCTAATATTAATATTGAAATGATAGGCGTGCCGCAATATGGAAAAGGAACTGTTTTTATTACCGGCAGCCATGAATCCCGTCTTCCTTCATACCTGTATAAAGGATTAAAGGCTGCAGGATTGAAAGTAAGGAACGAACCGGAGCCGGATAAAATGCTGTACAGGCGGAGCGATAATTATTCTTTTGCTTTGCAGGGTATACCGGCGCATACCATCATGAGCAGTGATGATGATGATGACTGTTATCACCGGGAGTGTGATGAATTGAAAAGAATCAATATTGTCCACATGACAAAAGTGATACGGGGCATTGCCCTTGCGGCGGAAGAAATAATAAATAAGAAAGTAAAGTTGAAATGAATAGTCGTTCAGGCTTTCACCGGCACACTGTGCACCGCATCGCTCATTTCTTTGATCAGTGAAGCGTCTTTTTCAATAGCATTGCCTACAACAATCACATCAGCGCCGGCTTTACAGTTCAGGTAAGCTTTTTCCGGGGTAATGATACCGCCACCGATGATGAGCGGGGCATCAATACTGTCGGCCACTGCTTTTATCATGCTTTCGGTAATGGGGCGTTTGGCGCCGCTGCCCGCATCCATATAAATCAGATTCATGCCGAGCATTTCTCCGGCCATGGCAGTGCACATAGCAATTTCATTCTTATCGGCCGGCACCGGGGCAGCATTGCTGATGTAAGAAACGGTAGTGGGCGCACCGCCGTCAATTACAATATAGCCGGTAGGCATTATCTCTAAACCACTTTGCTTTACAAAAGGTGCAGATACGACATGCTGGCCTATTAGCAATTCAGGGTTGCGGCCGGAAATCAAAGAGAGGTACAAAAGCGCATCTGCATACTTACTTACCTGTGAAGGACTTCCGGGAAATAATATCACCGGTATGTCGCAGTTCTGTTTAATTTGCTGTACACATTCATCCAGGTGGTTGGAAATGACCAGGCTGCCACCCACCAACAGGTAGTCAACTTTAGCTGCTACACAAAGTTCTGTCAGTTCATCCAATACCCTTGCATTGACCTTATCGGGGTCAATCAGCACAGCAAATGATTTTTTGCCCTGCTTCTTTTTTTCAGTTAATGAATGATAAATGGCTGACTTCATCCGGTACCGGTTGGTTATTGCAAAAATGCCGAAAAGTTTTTGAGTTACAAAGCATTCCGCAGGGTAAATTACCTCTTAAGTTCACCTATCATTATTGTTAAAAGTGCTCTGGGAGGCAGTACAACTTTCAGATGGCTGTTACTAATTGTTCTTGCTTTTGAGCCTGAATTGGTTTCGGGCTACCGGGTAAAAATAATTTGATTACTGATAAGAGATCAGGATATTTTCAAAGGAAAAAAATCAGGGAACACTCTCCTCAGTTTTGCAATACGATAAAGGCTGACCAGATAGTCCGGTGCCGAAAGGATAACTCTTTCATTTTAAAAAGCATTTTCCGCTGCTGTTTCAATACGTTTTTTGACTGAAACCCTTGATGGGATTGTGTTTCACGGAGCCGCTTTTTTGGTAACAATTTTTTAATACAAGACGGCCAATTTTCCAAAAAAAATTTGACCATAAAATGGACTGGTTATGTGAAAAAATCAGGGAATGCAATACAGTGGCTCGTTTCCGCATTTTAGGGGCCTCTTTTCCACACGATGTTGATATTTGTAAGTTTGAATTACCGTTGTTAAAAAATACTTTCGAAGTGTCTCCCGCCAGGGAGATAGTTTTTTGAACCAGGACCAAAACCCGTTAAATTTTTTTAGTTATGGCAGGAAAAAAGCAGGCAACCGCCAAAAGCGGCTTGCAGTTTTCACGTCGCTTTACCCGGGATGACGTGAATGTGTACGATATGTTTGAATATGATTACCGTACCTCGGTGATCCGCAACCCAAATGGTGAAGTGGTGTTTGAGATGAATAATGTGGAAGTGCCCAAGCAGTGGAGCCAGATAGCCACAGATATCCTTGCACAAAAATATTTTCGTAAAGCCGGTGTTCCACAGCCCGATGGCAGCCTTGGAAGAGAAACTTCTGCCAAGCAGGTAGCCCATCGTATGGCCAACTGCTGGCGGGTGTGGGGAGAACGCTATGGTTACTTTGCATCGGAACAAGATGCGCAGGTTTTTTACGAAGAGCTGGTGTACAGCATCCTTAACCAGATGTGTGTGCCCAACAGCCCGCAGTGGTTCAATTCCGGCTTGTATGAGAGCTATGGAATTACGGGTAAGCCACAGGGCCATTATTATGTTGACCCCAATGACGGGCAGTTAAAAAAGTCTGTTAATGCATACGAACGTCCTCAGCCGCATGCCTGCTTTATCCTGAGTGTGGATGATGACCTGGTAAATGAAGGTGGTATTATGGACCTCTGGGTTCGGGAAGCAAGAATATTCAAGTACGGTTCAGGTGTGGGTACCAATTATTCTAACCTCCGCGGAGAAGGTGAGAAGTTGAGTGGTGGCGGCAGTTCTTCCGGTCTGATGAGTTTCTTAAAGATCGGCGACCGGGCCGCCGGTGCCATCAAGTCTGGTGGAACCACCCGTCGTGCCGCTAAAATGGTTTGCTTAGACCTGGATCATCCGGAGATTGTTGAATTTATTAACTGGAAAGTGGAAGAGGAGAAGAAAGTGGGTGCTTTGATTGCTGCCGGATATCCTTCCGGTTATGAAGATGAGGCTTATAGAACGGTGAGTGGCCAGAACTCTAATAATTCTATCCGTATCCCCAACTCATTCTTTCAGGTATTGGAAGAAGACGGTGATTGGGAACTGAAAGGAAGAATGGATGGCCGGGTGATGAAGAAAGTGCCGGCAAGGGAGTTATGGAACCAGATTGCTTACGCTGCATGGCGTTGTGCGGACCCCGGTACACAATATGATACCACTATTAATGAGTGGCACACTTGTCCGGCCGGCGGCCCTATCCGGGCTTCCAATCCCTGCTCCGAATATATGTTCCTCGATAACACAGCCTGTAACCTGGCATCAGCCAACCTGATGAAGTTTTATGATGCAGAGAAAAATGTGTTTGATGTAGAAGGATATGAATACAACTGCAGACTGTGGACAGTAGTACTGGAAATATCTGTACTCATGGCGCAGTTCCCTTCTAAGGAAGTGGCACAACTGAGCTATGAATACAGAACACTGGGATTGGGATATGCCAACCTGGGTACCATGCTGATGGTTAGCGGTATTCCTTATGATAGTGAAGAGGCCAGAGGTATTGCCGGTGCCATCACAGCTATCATGACCGGTATCTCTTACAAGACCTCTGCAGAAATGGCCCAGTCATTGGGTGCCTTTCCCAGGTATGAAGAGAACAAAGAGCATATGATGCGGGTAATGCGCAACCATCGCCTTGCTGCTTATGATGCGGATGAATATGAAGGACTGAGCCTGAAGCCGCAGGGTATTCATGCAAAATATTGTCCCGATTATTTATTAAAAGCAGCCTGCAAGGCATGGGATGATGCAGTAGAGTTAGGTGAAAAATATGGCTATCGTAATGCACAGGCCACTGTAATTGCACCTACCGGCACTATTGGCCTGGTAATGGATTGCGATACAACCGGAGTAGAGCCTGATTTTGCCCTGGTAAAATTCAAGAAGCTTTCCGGTGGCGGTTATTTCAAGATCATCAACCAGTCAGTACCAACAGCATTGAAAAACCTCGGTTATTCTGAGAAAGAAGCAGATGCTATCATAAAATATGCGACTGGTACCGCTTCATTTGCAGGAGCACCGTATATTAATCACCAGACACTGAGTGAGAAAGGGTTCATTGCAGATGAAATCAAACGCCTTGACGCAGCTGCACTGACAGCTTTTGAAATTGGTTTTGTATTCAATAAATATACACTTGGTGAAGAATGCCTGCAGCGTTTGGGCTTCACTCCGGAGCAATACAACGACTTTGAATGGAGCCTGCTTGAAGCACTTGGTTTCACGGAAGAGCAGATTACTGCCGCCAACGATTATGTATGTGGTACTATGATGCTGGAAGGTGCACCGGGGCTGAAAGAAGAACACCTGCCCGTTTTTGACTGTGCCAACAAATGCGGCCAGAAAGGCCAGCGTTATATCCATGCCCATGGCCACATCCGTATGATGGGTGCTACGCAACCTTTTATCAGCGGTGCGATTTCAAAGACGATCAATCTGCCCCATGAAGCAGAAGTGGGGGAGATAGCGGAAGCCTATCATCTGAGCTGGAAGCTGGGCCTTAAAGCCAATGCTCTTTACAGGGACGGATCTAAACTAAGTCAGCCGCTCAGTAATAAGAGTGATAAGAAGAAGAAAGCCGGAGATGAAAAGTCAACAATTGACAGTCAACAGTCCACAGCCAACGAGCAACTGGCATCAGCCAACGAATCCAATATCGTTGATCTGGGCAAATTAACTGTAGAAGAACTGCTGGAAGAAGTACAGAAAAGGGTGCAGGCTTCACCTGACACACAACTGAAGCGTAAACTGGCCAGCATTGTAGAAAGAAGAACCTTGCCCGCCAAGCGCCGAGGTTTTGTACAAAAAGCAAAGATCAACGGACAGGCTGTTTTCCTCCGCACCGGAGAATACAGTGATGGTACCCTGGGAGAGATATTCATAGATATGGCCAAAGAAGGCGCCACCATGCGCAGCATGATGAACTGCTTTGCTATTTCAATCTCAATTGGTCTGCAGTATGGTGTGCCACTGGAGGAGTTCATTGATAAATTTGCCTTTACCCGTTTCGAACCTTCCGGCTTTGTAGAACACCCGAATATTAAATCCACTACTTCCATCGTTGATTTCATTTTCCGTGTACTTGGCTATGAATACCTGGGCCGCACAGACCTGGTGCATGTACTGGATAAGCCCGAAGTGATGAATACCGGTTCTGATGACTGGGACGAAATCCCTTCCAACGGACTGGAGTATGCAAAAGACCCCGAATTATCCAGTGTGAGGGTTACGCCTTCATCGGGTACCGTTGCGCCGCAGCCTGCCAGAAACCAGCGTACAGCACAAACCGTAAAAGCAGATGCCGGCACCGGTGCCATGAATGATGCTTTAAAAAGTATGCAGAGTGATGCACCGGCCTGTAATGTGTGCGGTAATATCATGATGCGCAGCGGCGCCTGCTACAAATGCCTGAACTGCGGTAACCAGGGAGGTTGTGGCTAACCCCACCCATATGCCTTTGGGATAAAAATGTAAAAAGGACGGAAAAACCAAATAAAGAAAGTACCCATTAATTCCATCCCGGCCATTGAGCCGGGATGTTTTATTGGGTAAA
>DASUDW010000178.1:0-29282 GCA_036275415.1 Chitinophagaceae bacterium
TATACCGAATAATCAGGGTTTATTCTTCATCACCGTTTTCTTCTCTGACGAGTGTCCAACCCGTTTCATAGGCGAAGTCTCCGCCAGCAGTATTTACTAATAAAAGAATTTTTTACCTTCCAGAGTCTCCGCCCCACTCGTACTGTTACCGCCCATGTCTCCATGTATAGCCATGTGTGTGTGGGTATGGGACATTGGGCAGCTACGGAGCATAACGCCGCTTCATTCACTATCTTTATCACATGCCTGTCCGAAAAGATATACCCTATAAAGAAGGATTATTCTTCATCACCTTCACCTGTTATAAATGGATACCACTGATACAAGAAACAAACAGCTACGATTTGGTATATAACTGGTTTAAATACCTGGAAAAGCAAAATCATCGTATTGCCGGTTATGTCATTATGCCAAATCATATACATGCTCTTATTGACTTCAAAACATCAGCTAAAAAGATAAATATCGTTATTGGAGATGGGAAACGCTTTATCGCATACGAAATAATTGAACGGCTAAAAAATGCAGGAAAGACTGATATGCTGGCACAATTGGAAAAGGCCGTAACGGCTAAAGGAAAAGAGAAAAGGAAACTGCATGAGGTATGGGAAGAATCTTTTGACTGGAAGTATTGTGAGACAGCAAAGTTTGCTTATCAAAAGCTGGTGTATATGCACAATAATCCGTGTACAGGTAAGTGGAACTTAGCTGCTGATATTACAAAGTATGAGCATAGCTCGGCGAGGTATTATATATCGGGAAAGCATTCTGTTTATGAAGTAACGGATGTTGAAAAGATATTGGCTGAAAGGTATAATACTAAAAACACCGGCAGCCTATGATATATGTTCTTTACTTGCATACTACACACAATGGCCCAATGTCGGCTGCCACACACTCTGCCTACACACGGCCAGACATGGGCGGGAACGGGTACTGGTGGGGCATACGGTGGAGACTCTGGAGGGTAAAAGTTCAGGAATTGTTTTTAAGACGGATGATTTTAAACCAATGCATAAGCCGCATTAACTGGAAAGTAGGGTCTATTTCAAACCACTTTACAGCATTATTTGCCCTGCCGGGATGTTTGTGATGGTTATTGTGATAGGCTTCCCCGGCAAAAAATAAATCAACCGGAATTATATTTTTGGATGTATTGGTCATCTTAAAATTTTCGTAACCGAATTTGTGTGCCCACCAGTTTACTACAAATCCCTGAAAAGCGCTGCTGGCTATTGTAAGTGGCAGAAAAAGAAACTGCCACCATTCAGTACACAGCACTACAAATATGGCGGTATATATCAGGGCCCACAGCACCCTCGAAATCCAGTTATGTGCAAATTTGTCAAACCTGTCCCAGCCGGGAAGGTCTTTTTTGTATTTTTCATCAACTTGTCTGCGTTCCTGAACAATATCCTGGTAACTGTTGCGGGTTTTCCACATGAGCAGAAGCGCATTCGGGCTGTAATGTGGTGAATGGGGATCTTCTTCCTCATCCGTATGTGCATGGTGCAACCGGTGCATAATGGCATAGGAGGCTGTACTCATATACGATGAACCGTGAACGATGTATGAAAAAACATGAAAGAAATTTTCCCATCCTTTCGACATAGTGCAGTGCCCATGTGCGGCAAACCTGTGATAAAAAAAAGATTGAAGGAATAAAGAGATATACCAGTGCAGGATAATAAAAATAAAAATAGGAGCCATGCCGTAATTACGTAATTAAATTTTTACAGATTGAAATGCGTTCGAAACATGAGAACGCAGTTGTTAATTACGAATTACCTCAGGCTTGGTGAAGGTAGTACTTATTCGTTCATACTTTCTTTATTTAACAATTTGGATGTACTAATCATTTCTTCCGGGCCGAGTCTGCTGAAAGGGACTCGGCGTAATACTTTACTAATACAATTTATATATAGCATATTATTTCATTACAGATACAATTATATGCCGGCTGATATCCTACCAGCCCGATTTATACTCTTACAATGAGTTACGCTGCCCCGGCAACCTGAAGACACAACAGCAATAGAATCATTAAAATAAGTCTGATGATGATTTTCCTGACTAAATAGGGCAGAAGTATGACTTTGTGCCATGTAAACGGAAAAGCATTTTCTCGGCTAAAAATCGTGACTTTACCTGCATTGGCAGAGGATGTAAAAGAAGTGCAGGTAAAAACAGAGATTGAAAACTAAGTTAGTTGTTATACGAACCAGAACACCTTCTATGGTTTGAAATGAACCATAACTTAAATTTTTTTTATCCAATATTCTCCGTAACTTACTTGTCGCTTTAACAATTCTGCCCTTGTACAACCTGCCTGAAGGCCGATTAGTATAATTTCTTACCCTCATTTACAAATTGTGTTTTGATTAGTAGCCGAAACATCGGTAGTAAATTTTTTATTTATTCATTAAACCACAAAACCATGAAACAGAAGCTAATCGTAATGGCCGTTATCTTAATGATTGCAGGCTCGGCCTGGGCACAAAAACCCATTCCCGGACAGTACATTGTATTGCTGAAAGAAACAGCAGCCAAACCCGTTATTAAAGATCAGAAAAAGAGTGAAAACAGGGAGCAAAAGGTTAATTTAAACAAACAGGCCAGGGAGCAGAACAAAGCAAAGATTAAACAGGTTCAAAACAAAGGAAAAATTAAATCTGCTTCCGTTCTGAGTGAATTTGCAGATGTGCTTGTAGGCTTTACGGCCAAGTTAAGTGCAGATGAAAAAAAGGCGCTTGAATCAGATGCTGATGTTGCAGAAGTTGTACAGGACTATTATGTCGAAATCGGTCCTGATCTTACAGAGCCCAATCCAAAAGATGTAGGGTCAATATCTGATGAAATGAACCATAATCATGAAATTGAACCGTCTCAAACATTAACCGGGCCTAATAACGGGCATAATGACATTGACAATCTTTATGTGCGCAACGATGCAGCTTCATTATCACAGGCACAGGTTGTTCCTTGTGGTATAGTTAAAGCCGGCGGTTTTGTGGATGGCTCAGCCAAATCAACCTGGATTTGGATACTGGATACAGGAATAGATACTGATCATCCTGATCTTAATGTTCAGACAAATACGACCTACGCCAAATCTTTTATAAGCGGTGAATCTTTTGAAGACGGACATGGACATGGTACGCATTGTGCCGGAACTGCTGCCGCAAAAAATAATGCCATCGGTGTAGTAGGTGTTTCTGCAGGGGCAAAAGTAGTACCCGTTAAAGTATTAAGTAATGCAGGTACAGGCTCCTGGAGTGCTTTGCTTGATGGTCTGAACCATGTAGCAATGCATGATATCCCGGGTGATGTCGTTAGCATGAGCCTTGGTGGATACGGGTATGCTAATTGTGAAAATTCCTGGGGTGCATTAAGAGATGCCATCAGGAACTTAGGTAATGCAGGTACCTGGGTAGTAATGGCCGCAGGTAATGATAATGCGGATGCCAATCTGAACCGCCCGGGCTGCATCAATGGTAACAGGGTTTATACCATTGGCGGAATGAGTTGCCAGAATACCTGTTATACAAATTCCAACTGGAATACAAGTGCCAGCGTACCAGTTGATTGGGTTGCTGTCGGTGTAAGTGTATATTCAACCTGCAGGGGCGGTGGTTATTGCACAAAAACCGGTACTTCTATGGCAACTCCGCATGTTGCCGGAATACTCCATGCAAGAAATGCAGCACCGCTGGTGGCCGGAACAATAGTGTGTAAAGGAAAAACATATAATATAGCCCGCAGGTAATTGGGAAAAGTTTTTCATTTGACCGGGAAAGAATTATGGAAATTTCTTTCCCGGTCATCTTTGTTGAAGCTAATAACTGAAAACCTGTTATTTGAGAAACTGATCTTACAAATTTTACCTAACTCACTTAAAATAAATTAAAATGAAAAGAGCAGCCCTCATTTTATCCATATTTATTTTTGCATTTTCCTGTGACAATAACAGTAAGGGAAGTAAACCAGAAACCGATGCCCAACCGCCAAAAGATACAGTGAATATGCCGGCTAAGGATACAATCAAGTGGGAAGAATTAGTTTCCGGCAGAGAATGTTCAGTGGAAAAACCGGCTAACCTTTTCATTATAAGTAACACCCAGTTAGATTCATTATGGTCAGCTGCATTTAAAGGTGAAGAAAGGCCGGATAAACCTGTAGTTGATTTTAGCAAGAGCTCTGTTATAGCTCTTTTTACCGGCACAGTTAAATCAGGCGGACATAGTATTGCAGTCACTTCTGTTCAAATGAACAATGGTGTTATTGAAATTACAGGAGAACATAAAATACCCGGCAAATCATGTATGTCAACGACCGCTGTAGAATTTCCTTATTATCTGGCTTTAACAGACCGTCCTTTAAAAGGCACTCCTACATTTTCAATTAAAACAAAAGAATATGAGTGTGAGTAAAAGGATCCTTTTAGTTGTATGACTTTATCCTGTACAGGAATATAATGTTTTACTGTAGCTGCAGTTTCATTGACTCATTTGTCAACCATGTACAAATATTACTTCACTGAAACGTCCGCCTTTTCCATCGGCCCTTTGAAGGATTCTGTATCAATGGCAAAATGCCGGGAGTAGATGTTGTTTTGCTCAAAAATGTTTTTCAGCCAGGTGGCGGTTTCCTTAAATCCCTTGGCATCCCGGGCATCAAAGTCGTTTAGCTCCAGGCCATTGGCTTCCTTCATCATGGCCTGCGGATCATCGAGGTAATAATACAATACTGCCAGGTTATAGTAACAGCCATATCGCAGTTTTCGGTCGTGGCGGTTATTGGAAGCGTAAAGTTTTTTTATTTTTTCAAAATAGGCAATGGCCGGTTGCAGCTTATCTCTTGCATCGGTAATAGGTGTAGCCGCATTCATTTCAAACAATACATCATTGATCTGCCGGATGGCTTTGCGCCAGTCATCATATTCAGGATGCTTTCGGCTGTCGATCACCCACATCATATCATTCACCGTTACGGGTTCGTAGCCAAAACTTTGATTCAGTCTTTCACTCAGCCGGTGTATGGCAGCGGTTACCGACTCACGGAACAATTCTTTGGTAATAGCAATTGAATTGGCGATAAAGTAACCTGAGGCAATAACCCTGCTGGCAAACTCCGGGCTTCGGTATACTCTTTTATAGTTTCTGGCGGCCAGTTGCTCATCCATTATATGCATGCCCTTGTAGTCTTGAATGATGGCTTCTGCTTCAAATGTATAGGCCACTTCCTGGTAATAATAGATTCTGGTGCCTGTGATAACACCATTGCCGTTTTTAGTTGTTACAACTCTTTCCTTTACTGTTACATCACCCGGTACAAGGTCACCTATATTTACTTTGACAGTGAGATGCCCGTCCTGCGGTAATTTCTTCCAGCCTTCTATCCGGACAGAATTTTCAGGTTGCATCTCTGCCAGCAAGGGGTTCATCAGCCGGGTAGTTTCAATTTCCACATTATAAGTTCTGTAGTCAGTATCTATTTTAATTGCCGGCAGTGAACGGTATTGAACTGAAAAGCGAAACTTGTCAAGGTCAACATTCTTTTGGGCCAAAAGGGGCAGGGGCAGGAATAACAATAAGTTGATGATGTTTTTCACAGTCAGGATTTTATAATGTAGAAAAGTAATCGGTAATACTTTCGTTGGAAGAGCAAAACCGGGCATTAAAAATAGACTACCATGTCCTGATTAACGAAGAGAAATTACCACGGGTTTTTACTAAAAGCACTTATGTACAGGATATCATTTATTACTCAATAACAACTTTATAAAGGAAATAGTAAGCTGATTTTTTAAAAACTACAAGCCCTGCGTTTTTGCAGGACCTGTAGTTAACTTTCTGTGTTGTGTGTATTTTATATTTTCCGGTCTGTTAATATATTTCAGTAAAAATTTAGAAAGGGAAACTGGTTATTTCAAACTTGCCAGATAATTTTTCAAAGTCCGATAGGCACGGCCTTGTTCGCCTTCCAGCACCAATTCGCTTTTTGCATCAATAGTAATCTTCCATTTTTTATTAGCTGCTATTTTTTCAAAAGCCGGCAACGCCATAAAGTTCTTTTCATCCATCAGTTTTTTAGCCAGCAGCGGCAGAATGTCATTGCCCATTGCTTTCAGCTTTTCAAATTCTTTGGTGTCAAGCCGCTTGTAGGGGTCAGATATAAGTGCCATTTCTCCTTTGAACCAGGTATCTTTCCAGGCTTTGAAATTTTTTTCGAAGCTGGTAATGACACTCCGGGGAATAGGTTTCACCAGTTCCTGAAGTTTTCTTTTTTCTTCGTTATTAAATTCTCGTAGCTTTTTCATATACAAGCGAAGATACTTTGGTAAAAAAGGTTTAGCGATCCTGAATTTATAGCCATAGTAAGCAATTACATGTCCGTAAACGGGCCCGTTAAGCTCATTCAGACAATGTTGTATGCGGGCCAGGCTTCCGCATTTTGATTCCCAGCAGGGGCCGTGTGAAGGACCGGAAATACAACCATGCGTCATATTTGAATTGGAATGGCCCCAAGCGGCTACATGGCCTTTTGTTTTCCGGATAAGGTTGAACTGGGCGTAAAAATTATCAAAATCACTGAGCTGGCTGCCCGGCCAATGCCAGTAATTGGTTACTCCAACAGTCCAGGATATGCAATTATATACTCCTGTTGGTTCGCCGGTAACAATAGTGAAATCAACATCAAGAAGCGGGAAGCTGGCCAGGAAAGTTGTTTTTTCCGAAGCGGTAAGTTTGCGTGGTAGTGCCATGAGGTTAAGGTTTTAGAAGTTGAAGGTAATAACATACTACTCGTATAACAATAACCTGTTTGTGGTATTTTTTGGTGACCAACTTTTCCCTTCGGGGGTAGATAAAGTTCAAAATCGACCATTCGTATTTAATGACGAAATATTATTAAAATAATGTATCCAAAAAGCAGTAAAAGCCTATTTTCATACCTGTAAACCTGCAGTCATGATAAATGCATCCCGATTAACACTAATAATGCTTGGCCTAACCATTTGTTTTGGGTTTGTTACAAAATTGAAATATGTAAAGGATGAAGATACCGTGCCACCTGACCTTGGAAAGGAGCCCACAACTATTTTATTGCTGGAAACACCCCGCAAAAAAGTGAACAAAGATATGCAGGAAGTTTTTGAGAAAAATTACTCTGGTACGGTAGAAATGATTGATCAGACCTTGCTAAACAGCGGGGCCTATAAAGACACCAAAAAATACAGGTATTACCTGGAAACTGGTATTAGTTTTCAGCAGGCAACCGGCTGGGGCAACACAAGACAACCAGCTACATTTAATTACAGCTACAGTTTAAAAGACCGGCAATCGGGATTAAGCTACGGGCCTTCTAATGCTTCAGATGCCTGGCTTAGCCTGTTGAAACGTTATGTGAAGAAACTGGAAGAAAAGTGGAAGGAAAATCAGAAATAACTTTTCAACTTTTCTTGAATTATGCCTTTTAGGGTTTATATAATATTTTAGTTAGGCAAACAAAGTGTTATAATGTTATAGCCTTTATTTTTTGAATTACTTTTTGCAGCTCATCATTTGCTTCCAAAGCTTTACTTCTCTCCGGCAGGTTGTTTTGCTGGTATTTTTCCATCATAGGTTCTGTAACCAATATCTTCAGCAGGTTATGAAGTTCGTTTAGTTCTTTTTCGTTTTTATTCAGTGATGTAATAATAGACTGCCAGCCTGCTAACTTAGATTGGTATCTGGATTCACCTTTAAAGATAATATCAACGGCTTTTTTCCGTGTTAAAGAATCTGATATGGCATTGGCGTTTGCACGGGCATCTGAATAGTACCTGCTATTATATGCCGTGAAGCTGTTGTACTTCTCCATTGCTTCTGATTTCTTTTTATAAAACTTTTCAATGTCTTCTTCAATGGCTTCCAAATTGTTGTTTTGCTTTACCGCCTGGAAGTAAAGTTCATCCACCAGGTCTTTTGAACCACCGTCGTAGCGGCTTTTAATATCACCTGATGTGAGGAGGATAAACATCAACAGAAATATACCTGCAATGGCTGTAATAGAAATAGCTTTTCTCATATACTGGGGTTTAGTTGAAGAAATCAACTGAAATTTAGTTCATAATATTCTTTCGTACAGTGTGATGGCCCATCCTTAACATTTCCTTTTGTTACGGCTAAAAATTATCTTACCTTAATTTTCTAAAATCAAACCAACATGAAAAAAATTGCAATCTTTCTATTAGGAGCAGGAAGCCTGTTCTTTCTTTCGTGCAACAGTGGCGGCATGAGTGCCAAGGCCAAAAAAAACAAAGAAGTAAATGATGCCATCATGAAGGCTTATGAAGCCGGCGACTTTAGCAAAATGGGCGATTATATTGCTGCTGATGCCATTGACCATGGCGGTGAAAAAGGGGATGTAAAAGGGTTAGACAGTATCGTTGCACAGATGAAAGCCTACCGGCAAATGATGCCGGACAGTAAATCAACCCTGGTAAAAGAAATGGTGGATGATGAATATGTGTTTTACTGGGCCAAGGTTTCCGGCAATATGGGCGGAAAACCTATGAATATGACCAGTGTGGATGTTACCAAATTTAAAGATGGCAAGGCTATTGAACATTGGGTGTTTATGGATCCGATAGAGATGATGACAATGATGCAACAAAATGTAATGGGCGGTGAAGGTCAGACACCACCCGCAGATACAACCAAAATGGCGCCCATAATAAAGGAATAGTTATATATAAAAGGCTGTAAAAACAAATGCCGGTAATGATTACCGGCATTTGTTTTTACAGCTTTGCCAGTTGGTGATCATCAAATTCGGTAAGGCTTTGTATAACAAGGTCAGCTGCATTCCACCTGGGCAGGCCATAATCATGCGGAGAAGGAACTACCACACATTTCATCCGTGCGGCTTTGGCTGCAATCATGCCATAAAAAGAATCTTCAAAGGCAATACACTGAACGGGCGGATAACCAAGTTGCGCCGCACAGTCAAGGTATACCTGGGGGTGCGGCTTACCATAGGGCAGTTCTCCGGCCGAGGCAATTGCATCGAAACTGTTTTCCAGGCCAAGTTTGTGCATTACAACATCAGCGAGGGAAAGGGGAGAGGATGTGGCAAGGCCTACCTGAAAGTTGCGTTTCCTGAAAAAGCTGATTATTTCATGCACCCCGGGCATTGGTGTTCCAAACTGCCCGATCTTTTCAATGGCTTTTTGAACGATGGTGCGTACAGCCATAGGGGCATGGGCCATATCGATATTAAAATGCAGGAACCAGTGTTCGATCCATTCTTCGGTGCGTAAACCGGTGCTGCCTTTGTACTGGTCTTCGGTCAATATTTTACCGTATTGTTCCAGGGTTTCTTTGCCGGCCTCCGACCATAACGGCTCGCTGTCTATCAGCAGGCCGTCCATATCAAAAATCACTGCTTTGTAGTGCATACTGCAAACATTCATCAAGCGGGGCATTATTCCAAATTTCCTTACATGGATTTTCTGCCATTCAGGCCGATAAATCAGTTACTTTAGCCAGAACAAGGACATAAATGGCAGTGTTTTTTACTGAATTGCTGATGGCATGGTTATTAGGCCATATTCTCCGTCAATAATATAACTGATAAAAAACTGATTATGGAAATAGAGATCTTCACCCTGGCTGATTTTGCCCAGGATAATAATTCAAAGCTCACCATTGTAGGCACTTTTGACAGTATCAATTCTAAACAATTTCCTGCCCAGCATCCTGCCTGTTCGCTGGCCTGCCGGCTGCGCTTTGCGGCCAAAGAAGCCGGTCCGCATGATTTCAGGCTCCGATTGATTGACGCCGGCGGTAAAGAGATCATACAGCCTATCGAAGGAAATATCAATATCGGCAACCCGCCCAACGGGCAATTTGCCAGTGTAAATGTGGTTATCAACTTTAACCAGTTGCAATTTGAAAAAGCAGGCCGCTATTCTTTCGAACTGTACATTGACGGAGAATGGAAATCGGGTTTACCCTTATTGCTGAACCAGGTGGACTGACAGCAATCTTCATCCCTGATAAATACCTTTTATCACTTGCCCGGTAAATAGTGGAAACGCTTTTGCTGCTTCAAAAACACTTTGTTTTATCTTAGGAGCCGTAAAAACGATTGTATGAAGAAATATTTTGTATCGCTGATGTTTATAGCCCCTTTGCTGGCCACTGCCCAGTTGAAGTATCCCGTTACCAAAAAAGGAGAAACGGTAGAAAATTACCACGGCACCCAGGTTACCGACCCTTATCGCTGGCTGGAAGATGATAACAGTGAAGACACCAAAGCATGGGTACAGGCACAGAATAAAGTAACCTTTGATTACCTGGCCACCATCCCTCAACGGGATAAGATCCGGAAAAGGCTGGAGCAATTATGGAATTACCCGAGGTATTCCTCACCGTCCAAGAAGAATGATTTTTATTACTTCTATAAGAATGATGGCCTGCAGAACCAGGCAGTTCTGTACCGCCAAAAAGGACTGAACGGAAAGCCGGAAGAATTCCTGAATCCGAATACACTTAATAAAGAAGGGATAGCCGCATTAGGCTCTACCAGTTTCAGCAAAACGGGAAAATATTTCTCCTACACCGTTGCTGTAGCCGGCAGTGACTGGCAGGAAGGGTTTGTAATGGAAACGGCCACTAAAAAATTACTGAAGGATAAAATTGAGTGGACCAAGTTCGGCAGCTTTAGCTGGAAGGATGATGAGGGTTTTTATTACAGCGGCTATGATAAGCCGGATGAAAAAACAAAACTGAGTCAGCAAAACCAGTACAATAAAGTTTTTTATCACAAACTCGGCACTGACCAGTCAGAAGACATCATTGTATTTGAAGACAAAGATCATCCGCTCCGTTATAACAGTGCCGGTCTTACGGAAGACGGCCGTTTCCTTATCCTGCAGGTTTCCGAAGGAACCAGTGGTGGAGAAATCTGGTATAAAGACATGAAAGAACCGGCAGGGGAAAAATTCAAGTTGCTGATAAAAGGATTTGATACAGAACCGGATGTGATTGACAATTATGCTGACCGCCTTTTACTCAAAACAAATGCAGGGGCCCCTAACTATAAAGTTGTGCTGATTGATCCGAAAAATCCCGGAAAGGAAAACTGGAAAACAATTATTCCTGAAAAAGAAGAAGCATTACAGGGTGTGGGTACTGCCGGAGGTTACATGTTTGCCAGTTATCTCAAAGATGCATCTACTAAAGTGTACCAATATTCTTACGATGGCAAACTGATCCGTGAAATAAAACTGCCCGGTATTGGCACCGCCGGAGGTTTTGGAGGTGAAAGAAAAGACAAGGAATTCTTTTATACATTTTCTTCTTTCAGCACACCGCCTTCTATTTACCGGTATAATATCGCAACGGGGCAGTCAACCTTATTCCGGAAAACAGAAGTAAAATTGAAAACCGATGATTTTGTAACAGAACAGGTTTTCTTCACCAGTAAAGATGGCACCAAAGTACCCATGTTCCTTACGTATAAAAAAGGCATGGTCAGGAACGGGCAAAACCCGGTATTGATCTATGGGTATGGTGGATTCAATATCCCAGTAACACCCGGCTTTGGCATCAGTAATGCCTTCTTTATTGAACAAGGGGGCATCTATGTTTCTGTAACACTCAGGGGAGGCAGCGAATATGGTGAAAAATGGCACCGGGCCGGTATGCTGGAAAAAAAGCAGAATGTATTTGATGATTTTATCGGCGCTGCAGAATATCTAATTAAGGAAAATTATACCAATAGCCAGAAAATAGCTATCCGTGGTGGTAGTAATGGTGGTCTGCTGGTTGGCGCTGCTATGACGCAAAGGCCCGAATTATTTAAAGTAGCCTTACCGGCCGTTGGCGTAATGGATATGCTCCGCTTTCACAAGTTCACCGTAGGCTGGGGCTGGGCAGTGGAATATGGAAATGCTGATTCTGCCAAACAATTCCCTTACTTGTATAAGTATTCTCCTTATCATAACCTGAAACCGGGTGTAAGCTATCCGGCTACCATGGTAACTACCGCCGATCATGATGACAGGGTAGTACCGGCCCATTCCTTTAAGTTTACTGCCCGCCTGCAGGAATATCACCTGGGTGCTAACCCGGTTTTGATAAGGGTAGATGTAAATGCAGGTCATGGTGCAGGTAAACCAACCAGTAAACTTATCGATGAAGCCACTGATATCTGGAGTTTTGTCATGTATAACCTGGGAATGCCCTTCCGGGAACCCGGAACAACCGGAGTTAAAAAAGGATTTTAAAAATAAACTGGCACTGCAAACGTTTGACTAAACGTTAAATGGATAAACGGTTAATACAGATTGTTAGGTGTGCAATATATTTGCACACCTAAATTTTTCAACCAATATGAAATTTTCTTATTTGCAGTTCTTTGGTCTTTTTGCAGGAGCAGTTATGTCAGTCAGCAGTTTTGCACAGGCTTCTCCTGAATCTGAAGCTACAATTGATGATCTGAAAGTAGCTCCAATTCGTATTCCCGCTTTACAGGAAGTAAACGGCACCCCATTTTTTTCACCGGACTACCAAAATGCCACGATCCGTCTTAAAGACAACAGGTATGTGCCGGATATGCCTGTCAAGTTCAATATTTTAAACAATGCGGTCATGGTTCAGATGGATGGACAGGAATTGAAACTGGAATCCTTTAAAACAGTTTTTTATGATGAGAAATCAGCAGAAGGAACGGTAAAGCATATTGAGTTTGCCATGGGCTTTCCTGAAATAGACAAACATAATGACCGTTCTGTATACCTGTTACTGGCATCTGGTACTAAACTGCAACTGCTGAAATATATTACGCAGAAGGTAGAAGATGCGAGTACTTTGGGTGATTACAGCCGGAAAGAACTGGTAAAAACCGAACAGTTGTATCTTTATGTACCCGGCAAAGAGATGAAGCGCATCAAGGCTTCCAAAAAAGATATTACAGAAGCTTTGCCTGAACTGGCGGCAAAGATTGAAGAAGTGTCTTCTGCCAATAATTTAAAACTGAAAACTGAAGCCGAGATCATTTCACTGGTGGAGGCCTTGAATAATAAATAAATTTTCATTGAAGTTAGTTAAAGTCCTGTCCTTCCGGGCAGGACTTTCTTATTTCAGTCAGTTATCTTTGAAAGTATGAAGATCCTCATCACCGGAGCCAATGGATTCCTGGGACATTATCTTAGCGGGCAGCTGCTCACAAAAAAACACCAGGTAATTGCAACTGGCAAAGGCATATGCCGGCTGCCTTATCTGCAGGATGACTTATTTAGTTACAAGGAAATGGATTTTACTGATCCTTCATCCGTAAGAACTGTTTTAGAATCGGAAAAACCTGATACTGTCGTCCATGCCGGTGCCATCAGCAAGCCTGATGACTGTGAGCAGGATAAAACGTATGCCGATAAGGTTAATATCGAAGGAACACAAATTTTACTGCAGGAGTCGCAAAAGTTTAAATGTCATTTTATTTTTCTTTCCACCGATTTCATCTTTGATGGTTTACAAGGAATGTATAAAGAAGAAGACAAGGGCAACCCTGTTAATTACTATGGTGTTACTAAATTAAAAGCGGAAGAACTTGTTTTGCAGTACCCTTTTTGCTGGTGTATTGTCCGTACAGTGCTGGTGTATGGAAAACCCCTGACAGGAAGAGGAAATATTTTGACTGTCGTAAAGGAGAAACTGGAGAAAGGGGAAGAGTACAGTGTTTTTGATGACCAGGTTCGGACGCCTACTTATGTAGAAGACCTTGCAGCCGGCATTGTTTCCATCATTGAGAAGAAAGCCGGGGGCATTTATCATTTATCCAGCACGGATATCTTAACGCCTTATCAGATGGCCTGCTATGCGGCCGATCTTTTAAAACTGGATAAAACATTGTTGAAGAAGGTTACAGCACTGACTTTTACACAGCCTGCTAAAAGACCGCAAAAGACCGGTTTCATCATTGACAAGGCAAAAGATGAACTTGGGTTCAGACCGGTTTCATTTGCAGAAGGCTTGGTAAAGACTTTTGACAACAGCTGATCATCTAATGTGCTTCCCCGTATTTTTTTTCTCCTGCTTTAATAGCTACAGGCAGACTGTTTTCTTTTGGCGGAATGGGACAGCTATACCTGTTACTGATGTAGGCGCAATAGGGATTATAAGCCTTATTGAAATCAATGATCACCGTTTCAGCCTCCAGCAAACCGGTTGTAAGGTCTATGTAACGTCCGTTCTCATAGGTTTCGTTTCCGCAAGTTAGATCAGTAAAAGGTAAGATGAGGTAATCTGCATATTGGCTGTTGTTCAACAATTCTTTTGATTGATAAACCTGTAGCTTATACTTTGTTCCATCTATGCTAAAATGAATTACCGCATATGTCCTGTACACTCTTGGCCGGCCTGAAGAAGTTTCAATATTAAACCAGGGTGCATCAAATATCCTTTCTGTACTGGCTAAAACCCTGTATTTTTCATCAATGGGAAAAAACTGCAGGTTGCTTCTTTCATTACCGGTGATTACTTCATGGCTCTCGATGTAATTACTCCTGAAGTTTTTTAAAGAATCCAGGTAAGCACTGTTTTGTGCATCAGATGATATTGACAGCAGCAGGCAGGCGGTACAGATATAAGCCAGTAACCATTTCATTAGTTCATCATTAATACATTCACACTTCTTTGCAGTATGTTAAAGGCAATTTCTGCCATCAGGTTTTCTTTATCCAGCGTGGGGTTTACTTCGGCAATTTCAAAGCAGCAAACTTTACGGTTCTGCATAAACTTGGAAATAAGGTCTTCTGCTTCCCGTTCTTTTAGTCCATTACTTACCGGGGTACCCGTACCTTTTGAAATGGAAGAGTCAAGGCTATCCACATCGAAGGAAATGTAAATATCCGTGCAGTCAGCAAGATAACGGTGTACCGCCCTTACCACATTCTCGGCACCTTTGTTTCTTACCTCTTTGGTAGTAATTACTTTTATATCATATTTTTCAATCAGGTGCTTTTCTTCTTTTTCATAATCCCTTAAAGAGATGAAAACAATATCTTCCGGCAAAACCTTTGGAGCGATTTTTCCCAGGTTTTTTAGATAATTCCAGTATTTGGCAGTTTCATCATCCACGTCGTGTACGGCACATTCTTCATTATTTTTATTAATAGAAATCGACAGGGGCATGCCATGCAGGTTACCGGAAGGAGTGGTGTAAGGTGTATGGAGATCTGCATGTGCATCAATCCAGATTACACCCAGCTTACTTTTAGGCTTCGCCATTTTAATGCCTGCGATGGTGGCGCCTGCAGAACTATGGTCACCGCTGATAACTACCGGGAAGAAATTATTTTTAAGGGTATCACTTACCGCTTTACTTACCCTGTCGTACATGGTCGCCACCCCTTTAATACGTTTGGCGTAGGGGGACTCAATCGGTTCATACAGCAATTTATTTTCTGTAGGGATCTTCTCGGATGGAAAATGGATAAAGAAGTTACTCATAAAATCAAGGGCAGCAATCTTTATGGCTTCAATACCCAGGCTTGCACCACGGGTACCGGCGCCAATTTCGGAGGGAACTTCAATCAACTTGATATTTTTCATATAACAGGGTTATCGTTAAACAGTCAGTTTACTGTTAATAGGGAAGTAAGTAAGGGGGGCAGAAAGATAATTTAATCCGGGATGTAGAAATTTGCCGGTAATGATTGTTCGGCAAACGAAAAAATAAGATAATAATATTTACCCGTATAACACATAATGATATTGCTAAGTTAGACAATTGTCCTTTAGCAGTCAAGTAGCCGGGACAATGATCTTTCTTATTTATTCATGTACAGCTAAAACCGGTATAGTGCTGTAATAGGCCAGTTTTTTTGTATTGCTTTTCCCGAAAAGCCGGGAAACAAGGGATTGTTCCCGGTGTACGATAATAATCAGGTCGATTGATTTATCGTTTGCAAACTGGTAAATGGCATCGTGGACATCATTTAATGCCAGGAAATGAAATTCCGGATGAAACTCGCCAAAAATGGCTGAGAACTGTTCTTTCTTTATCCTGTATTCATCAGTAATCGCTACATAATGTTCCTCATTGGTATTCATGATATGAAGATGGGGACGAAGCCTGTTTAATACATTCTTTATCTGCGCAGCGGCAGACGCATATTCAATATTCTCAAAGTCCGAAGTGAGCATTACCTGACGGGTCTCTTTATATACTGCCGCAACAGGTACGATTAAAACGGGGCAGGTTTTTTTCTCCACCATTTTGAGGGTGTTACTGCCAATAAGACTTTGACCAATAGGAGACCTGCCGGTGATACCCATGATCACCAGATCAGCACCCACTTCCCTTGCCATGCGGTCCAATTCATTGATGAAATTGGGGCCGCTTACAGCCAGTATTTCCGTTTTTACAATTCCGGTCTCCCGCAGTAAGGTCCGCAACTTGTCAAGGTTTTGGACTGCTTCCGGCACCTCCTTTTCTGTCTCGCAAAAACTGAAAAGCACCATCGTTACCCCATAGTGACCGGTCAGCAGCTGTGTAGCATACTTTGCTGCATTCAATGAGGTTTCTGAAAAATCAACCGGTACAATGACTGTTTTCATAATTAACTATTTATTTCAATAAATGAATGAATGTCAAAAAACTTCAACTGAAAAGTTATTCATGGGCTGCCAGTATCGGGATATGGCTGTGATAGGCCAGCCTTTTGGTATGCGATGACTTGAACAACGACATTGAATTACTCTGGTGTTTGGGAATGGTGATCATCACATCTATGTTATAATCTTTAATGAAATTATCCACCGCTGCATAAAAATCGTTGCGGACAAGGAAATGGAACCCTGTTTCATAACGGCTGAACATTTTTTCGAATAGTCGTTTTTGCTCCAGCACTTCCGGGCTATCACTTATAGTAATGTCTTTGGAAACATGGAAAATGTGCAGCTTGGGATTGAATATCTCCAGTACTGAGTCCAGCAGCGAAGCAGGAGTGGTTTCTTCCACATTCTTAAAATCGGAAGCGAAGGCCACATTATTCATTCCCTTATAATGTGCATCCGGCGGTATAATCATCACCGGGTACAGGTTCCTGTCGATTAATTTTAGTGTATTGCTTCCGAACATGGCTGCCCTTATCGCTGATTTTCCGGTGATCCCCATTACGATCAGGCTGGCTCGTAAGGTATGTGCCAGCCGTGAAATATTTTCAATCAGATCACCACCCATTTCGCTTTCACATTCCACTGTTTTGACACCCTGTTTTATCAGCTCTTTTTTAAGGCTTTCCTGGAAATTCAGCGATACATCCAGATCATCCGGTGAATCATAATTGGTATATAAAATCACCGATGCATTTTCTTTTCCGGCCAGCATCTTACCGGTATACCGTGCGGCATTTAAAGAAGTTTCAGAAAAATCTACGGGAACGATCACCCTGTGCATAGCTGTTGGTTTGCTTCGGAAAGATAAATTTACAGGATTATCTAACTAAAAAAGGCATTCAGTGGCTAAAATTTACTCTGCCGCACAAATGAGTACTTGTTGAGATTCAATAAATTGTTTCAAATGTTTTTACGGAAATCAATTTGTACCGGAAACCTGAAGATTATCCGCTTTTATCAATTTTACAGGAGGCTGGATGGTAAACATTCTTTTTATCACTTTACTGTCGTGCTGGTAAACATCATCCCTGAAATTCAAAAGACCGTCATCATCCACCCAGGCAGTATAGTAAATAATAAAGACAGGGACCTGTTGTTTCAGTTGTACCATTCTCTCTGAAGTTTGGTTCATGGCTGCAACGATCTTTTCCCTGTTCCATTCAGGGTCATTTCGCAGCAACCACTCGGCCATTTTTTGGGGTTCACTTAGTCTTATACATCCGTGGCTGAAGGCCCTTTTATCCTGGCTGAAAAAACTTTTAGAAGGTGTATCATGGAAATACATATTGAAACTGTTGGGAAAAATGAATTTTACTTTGCCAAGGGCATTGCCAGGTCCCGGTTTTTGTCGTATACCATTGCCTGCCTTTTCCATGTTTTTCCTGGCGAGGTAATTGGGATCCCTTTGCATAGCAGGCAAAATTTCGTTTTTGATGATGCTGGGCGGCACATTCCAGTAAGGACTAAAAACAATGTAACTGAGTTCACCATTGAACATCATGGTATTGTTGCCCACTTTTCCGACTACCACCACCATGTCAAATACCCTGCTTTTCCCATCATACACATGTAATATAAATTCCGGGATGTTGACAACGATCAGATTGCCTGCAGGCTTTTGAGGCATCCAGCGCATCCTGTCCATATTCAGCAATATCTGCATCAGGCGCCTGGCAGCGCTGACATTCATTTCCCTTATGATCTCCGGAGTAATAACACCATCTTCCTTATAACCATGTCTTTTCTCAAATTTCTTGATGGCTAATTCCAAAGAGTCATTAAATACAGTGCTGGTATCATTTCCCGGAAGGTCTTTTGATAAGCGAAGCCGTTGTTTGACCAATTTTATTACCGGCTCAGTTGCGCCCTTTTTTAAAGTTCCTTTTATAAAAGGAATATTCGGGAATCCACCTGCTTTTTCAATATCAATGTACAGCCGCAGATTATTCTTTAATGCTGCATACATTTCATTTACCTGTTCATAATATTTATCATCACTATGCTCCTTATTCAGCAATGAATCAGCCAGGTAAACAGGATCATTTTTCTTAATCGGTATAAATTTTTCCTGCTCTTTTCTTTTTACATAACCTTTTTCATAAGTACTGTTGATAAACCGGATAAAATGCTCGGTGAATCCCAATTCGGTATTTAGTAAATTGATGTCTTTGGTGCTGACGGTTACTTTTTCCTGGTTAAGGTATTTTTCAGCATTTTTATAAAACTCACTGTTCACCAGGTTGCTGTCTTTTAAATGGGTAACTGCATAATCATATTGATTCCAGAAGAACCGTGCCTGTTCAGATAAACCATCTGAACTGAACCACCCGTACTGGTAATTGCGGGCATTGTAAAAACTGCGGATACGCCGGGCAATTTTTTTATCAGCCAATGACCTTTGCGTAATATAATTTTCCATGGCCATGCTATCAAGGAAAATATCATTATAGGCCACATCCGGGGTGATGCTGTAATCACGGTCGGTTATATTCTTCTTTTTTTCCTTTTCATCTACCGGCATATCCATATCCGCTGTTTCTTTTACCGGCTGTTTGTCCTGTTTACCGGAATCATTTTTGGATTGCTTACAGGCAATAATTGGCATCATTATGATAAAGAGCAGAAAGTTCCTGGCGGTCATAGAAGCAATTTAATGGTTTACAATAGCAGACCTGAAATTACAACAGCCGTTGCAAAAAAAACTAAGTCCCGCTGTAGAAACAGCAGGACTTTAGTAATGGTTCTGATTAAGAGACTTTATCAGAGCTTCACTGTATTGGCATTCGTTGCCGTTTTTACAGTTTCCGATTTGATTTCAATTTTCTTTTCGGCCCCGGTTTCAGCAGCTTTTTCACTGTGAATTTGTGCAAGGGTAGGGGCTATCACTAAAGATACGATTGACATTAATTTGATCAAAATGTTCATTGAGGGACCAGAGGTGTCTTTAAAAGGATCTCCCACTGTATCACCGGTAACGGATGCTTTGTGCGGATCTGATTTCTTATAGTACATCTGTCCGTTTATTTCTACGCCTTTTTCAAACGATTTTTTTGCATTATCCCAGGCACCCCCGGCATTATTCTGGAACATGCCTAACAATACACCACTTACGGTGGCACCAGCCAGGAAACCTCCCAGCGCTTCAGGGCCGAGTGTGAAACCAATCACCAGGGGTGAAATGATAGTTATAGCACCGGGCAACAGCATTTTCCTGATGGAGGCATTCGTAGAAATAGCCACACACTTATCGTACTCGGGTTTTCCTGTTCCTTCCATGATACCAGGGATAGAATGGAACTGGCGGCGTACTTCCGTAACCATACTCATAGCCGCCTCACCCACTGCACGGATAGCCAATGCGGAGAAAATGAAAGGGATCATACCGCCCACAAATAAGCTGGCTAATACATCCGCCTTGTAAATGTCGATACCTTTAATACCCACCACACCCACAAATGCAGCAAATAAAGCAAGGGCTGTTAAAGCAGCAGAAGCAATGGCAAAACCTTTACCGGTAGCGGCAGTAGTATTACCAACTGCATCCAGCACATCCGTTTTCTCCCTTACTTCTTTAGGCAGTTCACTCATTTCAGCAATACCACCTGCATTATCAGCAATAGGGCCAAAGGCATCAATTGCCAACTGCATAGCTGTAGTGGCCATCATACCTGCTGCAGCAATAGCAACACCGTATAAACCGGCAAATTTGTAAGCACCTAAGATACCACCCGCCAGTACTAATATGGGAAGGAATGTTGATTCCATACCTACGGCTAATCCGCCGATTACATTGGTAGCATGACCAGTTGAAGATTTTTTAATAATAGATTCTACCGGACGTTTGCCCATGGCAGTATAATATTCTGTAATGATGCTCATAAGGGCGCCTACTAAAAGACCTACTCCGATGGCACCCAGTACACCCCATTTAGTAAAGCTAAAACCTCTTAATTCCATGCTATCCGGCAACATAAAATACACCAGGCCGGCAGAAGCAATGGCAGTAAGGATAATAGAACCCCAGTTGCCCATATTCAGCGCCTTCTGTACATTATCAGTATTGATACCGGCTGTATCACTCACTTTTACAAACCAGGTACCCACAATGGAGAATAAGATGCCAATACCGGCAATGACCATTGGTAATACTACCGGTGAAAAACCGCCCATAAAATCATCGCCGCTGGTAACAATGGTTTGTTGGCCCAGTACGATGGTGGCAAGTACCGTAGCCACATAGGAGCCAAAAAGGTCAGCACCCATACCGGCCACATCACCTACATTATCACCCACATTATCAGCAATGGTAGCAGGGTTCCTGGGATCATCCTCAGGGATACCGGCTTCTACTTTTCCTACAAGATCAGCCCCCACATCCGCCGCTTTGGTATAGATACCACCGCCTACACGGGCAAATAAGGCTATCGATTCAGCACCCAGGGAAAAACCTGTCAGTACTTCAATAGTCCTGAACATTTCCTCAGAGTTAATGGCTGAATCCGGAGCAAATATTTGTTTTAATACAATATACAAGCCTCCTAAACCTAACACCGCCAGGCCTGCCACACCTAGTCCCATAACAGAACCACCGGTAAAAGAAACATTCAGTGCCTTACTAAGGCTTGTGCGGGCCGCATGTGCAGTTCTTACATTGGCACGGGTAGCCACCTTCATACCAATATAGCCGGCTGTGGCGCTAAAGATGGCGCCAACTACAAAGGCAGCTGCTATCAGCCAGTGAGAATGAGGGTTTGTGGTGGCCATAACAGCCAGCAGAATGGCAACAATAACCACAAAATAGCCCAGTATCTTCCATTCGGCCTTCAGGAAAGCCATGGCGCCTTCGGCGATGTGATCACTGATCTCTTTCATTCGCTCATTGCCGGCATCTTGTTTAGATACCCAGTTGAATTTGATAAAAGTGTAGATTAAACCAATCAGGCCCATTACAGGGACGAGATAAATCAATTTGTCCATACAAGTGTATTCTTAATCAAGATTTAAGGATTACAGTAGCCTCTGACGTTGATCAAGATGCCTGCTGCAATCAAGGGCGGCAAAGATAGGGGAAAATGCCATTTCCGGTAATGTTCCCGGCAGGATAGTTTAGGGCAATAATCAACAGCTAATACATTGGTTGAATATACTTTATCACAAAAAAGACGAGCTATGTCCTTAATTACCCGTTTACCGGTTAATGAAGCGTTCATTTTACCTATATCTTTATTAAAAGGTTTACCAATGAAGAAATTTTTCTTTTTTTCCGCCCTGCTTGTAGTTTCTCTGTTTGTAAAGGCTCAAACATCTGCTGTTACCGCTACCGGTCAAAGGATTATATTGTTTCCCAACGGGACCTGGATCAATGCGGACAGCAGCTACAATTTTAGCTTAGGTGCCGCTTTTACTATTGATATTAAAAATGAGTTTACTGATGCTTATAATTTTGCATTCAAAGAATTATATGCAGATGTATTCTTTGAATCAGACAGAAAGCAAAAGGCTGCCGACTGGGCTGCCAACAGTATCCGAAGTGGTTTAGCGGTATATGCCGGCAGAAAATCATTGAGTTCCTGGTATGATGATCTGTATTTTATCGCTTACAATTATATATACGGCACTGTTTTCTTTGACAGCGAAAGAATAAAACAGGCCAATGAATGGGCTAAAAAAATACTGGAAACAAAGACCATTTTCGATCCGGTCTATTATCCGACTTATTTTAAAAAATACAGGGAAGCCTATCAGCTGGCATATAACAGTATATATAAGAATGAATTTTTTGCATCGGACAGGCAAACGAAAGCCCGCAACTGGACCAATACCTTTATGACTGGTAAATGATCAGGCAATAATTGCCCGGAAAGCTTTACCCAAATTTTCAATGATATCTCCGGCTATCATGGCTTCTTCAGATTGTTGTTTTGCAGCCCAATCTCCCGCCAAACCATGGAGGTAAACACCCAATACAGCAGCATTGGCCGGCTGATACCCTTGTGCCAGCAATCCTGTTATGATACCCGTCAGTACATCGCCGGTGCCTGCTGTTGCCATACCGGCATTACCGGTTGAGTTAAAATAGGCTTTGCCACCGGGCAGGGCAATCAACGTATGATGGCCTTTAAGAACAATAATGATATTATACTCCGATGCCTTTTTTTGTGCCAGATCTATTCGTTCAAAGTCATTGGCGGTTGTTCCAAAAAGTCGTTCAAACTCTTTCGGATGCGGGGTGATGATTGAAGAGGCAGGAATAATTTTAAGTAAATCAATATTTCTGGCAATAATATTCAACGCATCGGCATCGGCAACAACCGGCTTGTTATAGTTTTTAAATAAAGCAGAAAGGGCCTCCCTTGTTTCACTGGCTGTGCCTATACCCGGGCCTGCGCCAATGGCATCGAACCGGTCTGTGTTTTCAGTCAATTCAGTTATGATAGAAGGATTAATGTCTGTTGCCACCATTGCTTCCGGAACTGATTGTTGCATGATAGCATTGCCTCCGGAGGGAAGATAAGCAGTTACCAAACCGCAACCGGCACGAAGGCAGGCTTTGGTCGCCAAAACAGCTGCACCCATTTTGCCGTAACTGCCGGCCATGATGAGGGCATGGCCAAAACTACCTTTATGGCTAAATTTTTTCCTGGGATTATAAATATTGCTTACGATGCTATCATCAACCAATTCGTAATTGCAATCAATAGCTTTAATATACTGTGATGAAAGTCCAATATCCAGCAAATGAACCTGGCCTGCGGCCGATTCATTTTCAGGCATCAAAAAGGCGGCTTTAAAACATTGAAATGTCAAGGTATGATCAGCCTGAACAATAATATTACCCTTTGAAGAGTGATCCGTAAACAAGCCAGTTGGTATGTCTATTGACACGACTGGGCAATGGCTGCTATTGATATGTTGTACCAATTGTGCAGTTATCCCTTCCAGCGGCCTGTTTAACCCAGATCCAAAAATGGCATCAATGATTATTTCTTTCCGGGATATTTCATGGAAATGATCAGTAGTTTGTATAAAATGTATATCTGCACCCGGAATTTTATGCAATCTTGCCAGGTTTACCTGGAAATCAGCGGTGCCTTTATGCCCGAATTCGAGTATGTAAATTCTTACGGCGTAGTCTTTCTCCATTAACTGGCGGGCAATGGCCAGTCCATCTCCGCCATTATTCCCTTTTCCGCAAAATATATTGAAGCGGTTGCCATCCGGAAAATTCTCCATTAACCACTCCGTGCATTTGGTGGCGGCTCTTTCCATTAAATCAACAGAGGCGATGGGTTCATGTTCTATAGTAAATTGGTCCCATTGCCTTATCTGTTCTGCTGAAAGGATTTTCATACGCCTTAAAGTTGGCAAAGAAAATCCGTAAAATGAATGATTTATTGCCGCTTTTTAGATGAGGCCTTCTTAATATCCTGCTTCTTCACTTTCCCTGCCGGTTCAGCCGGAGTTTTATCCGGTGCTTCGGGACTTTCATCATCATCTGTCTGGCGGCGCTGCAGGTAATCTCCGAAAATATCGTAACAGAGATGGGCGGTATTGTAGATATTCCTGTTGAATCGGTTACCCAAAATAATGATGGTAGCTTTTTCATCGGTAAGCCGGGCAAAAGCTGCATTGTTGCCGTGCCATTTGCCAAAATGGTAAATCACTTTTTTCCCGTTTGGAAGCAGTTGCAACCTCCAGCCAAGGCCGTAGTTATGTATGCCCGGCTTTTCAAAACTATATGGTTTAAAAGCTGAATCGAGCAATGGCTGTGAAAGTAACTGGTTGGTATATAAAGCCTGGTCCCATTTGAGCATATCACCCGGAGTAGAATAAATGTTTTTATCGCCATAAGTAGCATCCAGAAAATCATTGTTCCAATAGGTGCCACCGGCTGTAAAAGAAGGAGTAGCCGTTAATGAATCTCTGAGGGTAAAGACAAAACTATTATTCATTTGCAATGGCTTAAAGATCTTTTCCTTCATGAAATCAGGGAAAGATTGACCGCTTGCTTTCTCAACAATTAATGCCAGTAAAGCATAGTTGGTGTTGCTGTAATTAAACCGGCCATCCGGCCTTCCTGTAGGATCCGGTTTTTTCTCGCAAAGCATTTTCAGCATATCATAATTCGTAGCCATTTGCCTGTTCCATTTACCATCAGGTAAAATGCCCCATTTGTTATTGCTCATGAAATAAAGATAGTTGGGCAAGCCGCTGCGGTGATTAAGCAGCATTTTTACTGTTATACCGGGATATGGCAATTCCGGAAAAAACTTTGTGATGCTGTCATTCAATGAAAGTTTTCCTTCCTGTACCAGCCTTAGGATGGCAATAGCAGTAAACGTTTTACTGGTTGAAGCGATATGGAAAGGGGTATTGGCAGTAATTGTATCCGGTTTCCGAAGATCAATTCTGCCTTTATATTTTTCATAAATAACGTTCCCGTTTTTTGCTATAAGTATCCCGCCATTGAAACCTGACTGTAACAGGCTGGTATCAAAAAAATCACTCAATTTGCGGTAATACATCCTGAATTCTTCCTTACTCATTGACTGAGGGGTAGGAGGGTAATATTGCAAAGAGTCTTCAACAGGGTTCTTCTTATCAGAGGAACTGTTACAGGCCATAAAAATAGCCAGGCAAATAATAAATATAAATTGAATCCGCACTCAACTGCTGTTTTAACAAAAATAACCGGCGGGCTTTTCAAGTTTGCAACTGACTTTTCCCCACATCTTGATAAGCTTCGTCGTACAATAATAACTGTTTGCCCCGTTACAAATGTTGTTGCCTGCCCGAAGCTTGGTGACCAATAGTATATTTGCAGTATGACAAAAGCTACCACTACCAGCTACCCCAAAGAAAAAGTACGTATCCTTTTCCTGGAGAACATCAGCGATACCGCTGTAAAGAATTTTCACCGGCATGGCTATGATAAAGTAGAAAAAATATCCAAGGCCCTTACAGAGGAACAGCTTATCCAGGAAATAAAGGATGTACATATACTGGGTATCCGTTCAAAAACATTGATCACTAAAAAAGTATTGCAGGCTGCTAAAAAATTGCAGGCTATCGGTTGCTTTTGTATCGGCGTAAACCAGGTTGACCTGAAAGAAGCTACTCATAATGGTGTTGTTGTTTTCAATGCACCTTATTCCAACACCCGTTCGGTAGCAGAACTGGTAATTGGGGCCTCGATAATGCTAATTAGAAGAATACCTGATAAGAACAAAGCAGCCCACGAAGGTATCTGGATGAAAGAAGCAAAAGGGAGTTATGAATTAAGGGGTAAAACGCTGGGAATTGTCGGCTATGGCAACATTGGCTCGCAGGTAAGTGTGCTGGCCGAGGCCCTGGGGATGAAAGTTATTTTTTATGACGTTGAAACAAAACTGCCCCTTGGAAATGCGGAGGATGCCCGTTCCTTAAAAGAATTGCTGGGCAGAGCCGATATAGTAACATTACATGTTCCTGAAACGCCACAGACAAAAAACCTTATTAACAAGAGCAACCTGAAATATTTAAAAAAAGGGGCCATCCTCATTAATTATGCAAGGGGAGAAGTGGTAGACCTGGATGCCTTGCGCAGGCATATGCTGGATGGCCATATCAGCGGTGCGGCTTTAGATGTATATCCCTGGGAGCCTGAAAAGAATGGTGACAGGTTTCAAACCCCGCTTCAGGAGTTACCCAATGTTATCCTTACGCCACATATAGGTGGTTCTACGGAAGAAGCACAGCAGAATATTGGCGAGGATGTGAGTGTCAAATTATTCAATTACCTGGAAAAGGGTATTACACTGGGTTCCCATACTGTGCCTGCATTGGCTCTGCCTCCGCAGGAAGGCAGCCATCGTATCCTCCATATTCATGATAACGTTCCCGGTGTACTTTCGGAAATCAATACGCAGTTATCCAAAAACAAGATCAATATCCTTGGCCAATACCTGAAAACCAATGATGCTATCGGGTATGTAGTTCTGGATGTTGATAAGAATTTATCTGCACATGCCCTGCACCTGTTGCGGGATGTAAAACACACTATTAAAGTACGGATGCTGTATTAATTGTTACACAGCCATTAAAGGGGGCAAAGCCAGCAGCTAAAAATATTTTTCCTATATTTTCAATATTTATTGAAAATAGTGATAAATTTGTGCTGTAAACAACAACTCATGAAAGTAGTGATAGCCGGTGCCGGTTTTGGAGGATTAAGGCTGGCCCGCAAACTCAGCAATAAACCCGGTTTTGAAGTGGTACTGATTGACCGTTTCAATTACCACCAGTTTCAACCTTTATTCTACCAGGTGGCCACAGCCGGACTGGATGCCAGTAATATATCTTTTCCGCTCCGAAAAGTGTTTCAAAAAAGCAAGAATTTACGGATAAGACTGGCCACGGTAAAAGAGATTATTCCTGCACAAAAAAAGATCCTTACTGATAAAGAAGAAATCGGGTATGACGTACTGGTATTGGCCACCGGGGCCGACACTAATTTTTTCGGCAACAATCAGTTGGCCCAAAATGCCTTTCCGATGAAATCAACCGTGGAAGCCTTGCAGATACGCCACAGACTTTTGCAATTGTTTGAAAATGCACATACCATAAAAAATCCAGGTGAATTACAGCGCATGATGAACATTGTGGTAGTTGGCGGTGGCCCGACAGGGGTGGAGGTATCCGGTGCCCTTGCTGAAATGAAAAAGTATGTGCTTCCCAAAGACTTTCCGGAACTGGATATTAGTAAAATGAACATATACCTGCTGGAGGGTTCAGGGAAAACCCTTTCCTCCATGAGCGCAAAAGCCTCTGAAAGATCTGCCCGTTACCTGGAAAAACTGGGTGTCAAACTGATGACAAACAGCCTGGTGAAAGATTATAACGGACAGGAAGTGGTGTTACAAAATGGGGAAATAATTCCTTCGTCTACGGTAATTTGGGCGGCAGGCATTAAAGGTAATATTCCAGGTGGCGTTGATAATACTATGATAACGAGGGGAAATCGAATAAAGATTGACAGGTGTTGCCGGGCTATCGGCCATCAGGATATTTATGTACTTGGAGACCTTGCCTGTATGGAAACATCAGACTATCCTCATGGACATCCTCAGGTGGCGCCTGTGGCCATTCAGCAGGCCGACCTCATTGCTCACAACCTCCGGCTACTAGAGCGGAAGGCGAATCCTGAACGCCAACTTCTTTTTACTTACCGGGATAAAGGCTCGATGGCTACTGTAGGCCGCAACCTTGCCGTGGTAGATGTTCCTAAGCCTAAACTGCATTTCGGAGGTTTTTTCGCCTGGTTGGTTTGGATGAGCCTGCACCTGATGCTAATTCTGGGTGTAAAGAACCGGTTCTTTGTATTTATCAACTGGCTTTATAATTACATCACTTATGATCAGAACCTGCGGTTGATTTTCCGGGAGTTTAACCGTCCCGAAAACCCTAAAAATCAAGCAAATGAAAATTAATATCCCAAATTGGATCATTATAGCGGGAGGGGTGGGGCAAATTTTTACAGCCCTAATTTATCCTTATATCAGGCATGTTGTATTCGACTGGTATAATGATATTAAAAAACTAAAACCCCTGAACCAGGAAATAGCCAAAACTTATGGCAGATACATTCAGGGTTTGAATTTTTCCTTTGGATTGATTGCCATTTTGTTACCGGATGACCTCAAAAATGCCTCAGGCCTTGCCGTTGCGTTAACAGGTTTGATAGCAGCTTACTGGACAGGTAAAGTGTTTACCCAATTTGCTTATTATCCCATGTACGAGATCCCAAAGAAGTTAATTTTCAGGATGGGGGAAATAGCAATGAATACCTTATTTATATCATTTGCATTGATTTTCATTGCCTTATTCCTGTTAAACCTTGTTAATTAAGCTCATTGGGCAATAATTTTGTTGCCTACCAGCAGCAATTCACCTTTCGTGAGTTCTTCACTTTTCAGTTTTACCACCCGGCTTATCACCTTAGTACCACGGCTGCTTTTTGGCATTTTTGTCATTTTCGTTTCCCCGGGTTCAATATTCATAAAGGTGTAATAATCGGTCCTGTATTCCTGGTCGTTGTCGGTAAGGATGCTGACTTCCAGCAATACTTTTTGAAAAGAAACATCAGGTAAAGTGTTTTGAAGCGTTATGATGCCATTATTTATTCCGCCCTCAGAACCCATTGGCTGAAATGTAACCTTGCTGACCAGGTATTCATCAATGTGTTTCAATATATCATCAGAAGATGTTGTTTTAATCAGGCTGACTACAGAATCGTTCTTTATTGTTTCCTGCACATTTTTGATAGGTTCATTTAAAACTGAATCCGGATTTTTATCACCTTCATTATCCTTCTGTTTATTATTATCCGATTTCCCTTTGCAGGAAATTATTAGTGCACCGGAAAAAATTATAATCATCATGATAGGGTATCTCAGTTTCATATTCTTGCATTTTACGCCCAAACTACAATTAACTAATTAATTGGTAAATACCCACTTGCCACAATTTTCTTTATCACTATTCCTATAATTTATATTATGTTAAATAGTTCTTTCGAAAATTAACCCGGCTCTGACCGGGTTAATGAGTTTAATGCGTATCGTGTCCTTTTTTATA
>DASUDW010000179.1:0-9813 GCA_036275415.1 Chitinophagaceae bacterium
GGCTGCAAATAAAAAACAATCATCCACTCCTTCGTATTTAGCGCCTAAGACCACACAATCCAAAGTGGTGGAGCATACACCTTCAGCTGATTTTGTGGCCAGTGACACTTCTAATCTGCAAGTGGGGCAAAAAGTGGAGCACCAGAAATTTGGATTTGGTGAAGTGATGAAAATGGAGGGAGCTGCGCATAATCCGATTGCCACTGTAAAGTTTGAGCATAACGGGGAGAAGAAGATCATGTTGAATTATGCAAAGCTGAGAATCATTGAATAACAGGCTCTAACATATAATTGTCAAATTTTTTTTCTTTTTTATTCACTTTCATTAAACCTGGTGGCATAGAGTTTGTCTATTCATCATCGCTGAAGGTAAATAACCTGTGCGGCCACCACCGAATATCCCACCTCATATTTCTGTATATCGATGATATCAGAAATAGTAATGTGTAAATCTGCCGAACATTTTTTTACGTATGTATATACCAGGCATAAGGCTTGTATATAATAAATGTAATATTTAATCACTTAAAACAATTAGCTATGAAGACGCTACAAAAACCAATCATGCTCAGTGCTGCAACCCTTATTTCAGCAATCGCCTTTGGGCAACTCGGTCTCGGAGTCACCTCATCTGCACAGGCAGCTTTAAACACCACAGTTTCAACTACAAGTGTGGTAACAGCTGCAAATTCTGCCACAAGTGCAGTGACTGCCGCAAATACTGCAACAAGTGTTGTAAATGCTGCCGGCACTGCTACAAATGCTTCGGTACAAGCAACAAAAGCAACAGTAAATGTTGCAGCAACAAAAGTTGCTGACCTGAGAGCCACCACTGTAGGTATGGCCGGTATAACAACAAATAATGCCCAAAAAGTAGTTGAAGGCATTAAGGATGAATTAAAAGGCAATGCCAATTTGAATGCAGGGGCATCTATTAACAGTAGTACAGCAGCTAATACCGGACTGCAAATTCAGAATGGAGGCACATCAGGCCAGATTGACCTTGGATCATCTGCAACAGTAAATTCAGAGGCAGGAGCAACACTCAACGGGTCAAAATTGATAGACAAAACAGAAAAAACTGCTGCGGTAATAGTTACTACAGCAGAAAATAATACTGCCGCTGCAATCCAGGCAGGAAAATATCTAAAGACAAAGGTTTCAGGAGAGATTAAATCAGATGTCCAGGCTATACAACAGTCAGCAGCATCTGTAAATCCACCACAGGCAAGTGCAGGTGTAAATGCTGAAAGCAAAACAGAATCAAAAATTAGTGTAGTAAAACAGTAATCCGCACACTTCTTCATATACCCGGGGCTGCCAAAAAGCCTATTAACAGTAACGTATAAAATAAAGGCAGTCCCGGTTTTTAAACATCCTCATATGAAAAAGTTATTAAGCTATTACCTGGTATTTGTTTTATTTGTCATTGTGGTGCCCGCAAAAGGGCAAACGGACTCAGCGGTATCCAATACCAAGAGTGTTCAGTTTAAAATAGGCACTTACTATGTCAATAACCTGCATTATTTTGGACGTACAGACAGCCTGAGAAGCAGTGCATTTTTTCCTCTGGCAGAAGTCTGGGTAAAGCAAAGGTTTTATATCAATGCTGCACCCGTCTTTGTTTATAATTCAATTGCTGGAGCTCAATACGCAGGCAGTGTTGTCACTACAGGATATTATTTCAGAAATACAAAGTGGGCCGGAAACTCATTCATAAGTAAACCGGTATATAAAAATAATAGCCAGTTGGTTCAGTCTGCTTTAAAATGGCAGGTGTCCTCCAGTTTTTCCCGCCTGAGTAAACTGATCAATGTAACTATGGGAGCCGACTTAAAATTCAGCAATCAAGCAGATTATGGCGCCATTGTGGGTGTGGATCATCTTTTCAGGCGGCAAATTTCAGATAATGCCATATTGGTTATTAATCCCACGGCCAATATGAATATGGGTACTCAAAACTTTTTTCAGATTGCTGAAAAACAACCCGGCTTGATCGGGGCTATAGGTTCTCAACAACAAACTTCGGAACAGGTAAGTAGGTTCGCAGTTCTTTCTTATGAGCTTTCTTCTCCTGTAATTTTTGCCAGGGGTAAAATGCAGTTAATCCTTATACCTGCATTTGTTTTACCGCAAAATGTGATAACTGTTTCAGGCCGGCCGGATCTTTCAGAAAGAGGCAGAAATATGTTTACGCTGACGGCAGGCGCTAAAATCATTTTATAAATGGGTGAATGAATTAACATTTTTCAAGGCGGCGGAAATCTATTTTTGCTGAATTGTAACAGCATTAGAAACCACCAAAGATGTTATCCAGCCGCCAAAAAAATAAACTGCGCCGTATACTGTTAATCACCCTTGCTATTGTTGTATTAATTACTGCAGCCTGGTTATTCTGGCAATGGAAACATTATAGAAAAGCAGCAGCTGTCCGCTACAAAGAATTTGGTATCATCATACCCGGTGGCTATGAGATTCACGGTATTGATGTTTCTAAATACCAGTCTTCCATCGCCTGGGAAGAAGTAAAATCTATGAAGGTGCAGGACATCCAGCTTGGTTTTACATTTATTAAAGCAACAGAAGGGATAGGTAATACAGACCCGCAGTTCAAACGTAACTGGAAAAGATCAAAAGACGCAGGGCTTTACCGGGGGGCCTATCATTTTTTTATTGCCTCTAAAGACGGAAGGATGCAGGCAGAAAATTTTATTGATAAAGTGGAGCTTCAGGCTGGCGACTTACCTCCTGTTCTGGATGTTGAGCAACTGAATGGGACAGCTCCGGCAGTGCTTCGCTCAGAAGTAAAAAAGTGGCTCGATATTGCCGAGAATCATTACGGGGTAAAACCTATTATTTATACCAACGTAGATTTTTACAACCGTTACCTGGGCAGCGATTTTGATACTTATCCGCTTTGGGTAGCACATTATTATCAGCCGGAGCAGCCACGTATCAGCCGGGGATGGCTTTTCTGGCAGCATAGTGATGAAGGAAGGGTGAACGGGATTCTTTCACCTGTTGATTTCAATGTTTTTAACGGTGATTCAACAGCTTTTAAAAGTTTACTTATCCGTTAAACAAAGAATCCACTGCTTTTGAAATAGCGTACCTTTCCGTTTTAATCTCAGTTAATGGAGCAAGGATGGGACCCAGAGGTAAAAAAGTTTTTTGTCCGGATCATTAATACTGTTTCGTGGGGCCTGTTGTGGCTGATGACCTGCGCTACAGCCGGATTGTATTTCCAACTGGCCTATGGGAGGGGTATCTATACAGCTATATTTTATGCACTGATGTTTGTTACCCTTTTACTACTACTGCGTTTTTTTTATAATACCTGGAAGAATAATTGAAAGCCTTTTGTTTTTTATTTCCGGCAATTATTTATATTACTTCTTAATATGCACCTCAAACTGGTCAGCAGAAGGCTTGTTATTTCCGGCACTTTATTTATATGGCTTATAAAATTTGCCATCAGGCCGCTGCAGCATTTTGATGAACCGTTACAACTTATTTTAGGCATCCTGCCCAATCTGGCCGGATCATTCCTGGTGCCCTTCGGTGCTTATTGGTTTTTCAGCGGAAAAGATTTTTTGCTGGCAAGAATATTCAGGATCAGAACAGCATTTGACCTCAGGCTGGTTTGCCTGCTGGGATTTGGTATGCTGGTGGTGAATGAGTACCTGCAAAAGATTCCCGTTTTTGGAAGGACGTTTGACTACAACGACATTCTCTCTTCTTTTATTGGTCTCCTTTTATCGTGGTTCGTATTTGGCAGGTTGCTTCAGCGTACTGTGCCTGTCGTTCATTGATTTTTGGTGTCCAATATTACCGGGGTATTTCCTTTCCCCATTACGATCACTTTGGCATTGGGTGATTTTGCCAGTTCCAGGTAAGCTTTTATTTGTTCATATTGCAGTTGCTGATCGGTCAATCCGCTGTTAATGATTCGCTGGTAATCGGCAATACCCTGTGCTTCCACCCTCTTTCTTTCTGCTTCCTGTTTTTCTTTCAGTAACACAAACTGCATTTTTTGCGCATCCTGCTCAGCATTTATTTTTTGTTCTATGGTGGCTTTAACAGAAGCAGGTAATGTTATATTCCTTACCAGCAGCTGCTCCAGCACAAGGCCTCTTTTTTTAAAATCTTCTTCAATGCTTTTAAAAATCCGTTGCTGAAACTCATCCCTCTTGGCAGAATAGAGTGACACCGCATCATAATACACCGCATTATCCCTGATCTTGGTACGGGTAAGCGGACGTACGATTTTATCGGTATAGTCTTCCCCGGTTTCCCTTACCAGTCTCGGTGCATCAGATGGGATGAGTTTGTATAAAACGGTAAGATCGATGGTAACCTCCAGTCCGTCTGCCGTTAGTACCCTTATTGCATCATCGCCCGATTTTTGTCCCTCGTCATGTATACCACTCATGGTATAGTTTTGGGTTTTTACATCCAGTCGCCTTATTTCAAGAAAGGGATTGATAAAGTGCAGGCCGCTGGTCAGCACATCATTCTGCACTTTACCGAAAAGGGTTTTTACCCCTATTTGCCCGGCATTGATCTGGACAATGCATTTGGAAAGCACACCGGCCAGCATGAATAAAAAGGCAATAGTCCGTAAAACTTTTGAATATCTGCCGAACTGCTGGTTGCGAAGAAGGGCAAAACTTGCAATTAATACAAGTATGCCAAGTATAATAAGTAACATAAAACTGTTTTTAATTATAATGACTTTATTAGCTGCTATGGTCAGCAATTATATACCACCTCCCATTAATTTTTTTAAAAAGCAGGGTATAGTGCCCTCCCACATCACCGATTGATCTTTTCAGGAACCATTTACCGGTAACATGGTAATATTTTGCCGAAAGCTTTTTTACCTGGATAAGGGTGAATGTAAGTTTACCCATGGCTGCTGTATCAGGGTAGCCTTTCTTGTAATTACTGAGGGTGTTTTTCCATCCATATGTCACTCCGCTTTTGCCGATAAACATTAAAGAATCGTTTTCCCAATAACCCTTCATAAAGGATTCAATATCTCCCCTGTTCCAGGCCTGCGTTTGTTCAGTCAAAATGGCCCTGATTTTTTTTTCATTTTTTGATTGTGCCTGTGTGGAAAAGCAGAACAATAAAAAAAAGGGGAGCAGTAACTGTTTAGGCATTTCAACTTTTTTTCAATGTACAAAGATACTGGCGAAGTAAACAGGTTATGAAAATAAGCAGAGGCCCCCCTTTTTAAGGGTTAGGTTTAATGATTACAATCTTCGGCATGTGCATGGTTGTGTACCCTGCAGGATTTATAGTTGATCAGGTGGGCGGTGATGATCAGTACTACCGCAGGTATTAAAAGCCAGGTGCTGTAATGCAGAAAAAGCTGTTTTAAAACCAGGAACGAAAAACCGCTGTAAAAAAGAGTAATCGGCAAAAAGCTATGGTGGTGGCGGCGAAAGCCGTGCCAAAGAGAATAGGTGCCAATAGCCAATGCCAGCAAGATCATCCCCACTTCAAAACCAGTATGGTGAATAATGTTGATCCCAAACAGGGGCAGGCTGCTTAGAAACAAGGGTAACAGGGCGCAATGAATGGCACATGCCAGCGATGCTCCGATGCCCAATGCGTCCCAATTAATTTTTAACCGCATGCAAGCTGCAAAAGTATTAAAAAAGCAACACAGTTGCAAAATATTAGTCGCCGGGTATCGTAACTTTGCCTTTCCGTTAAGTAATGTGTATGTCAAGAAAAAGTGTTTTTTATATTAGTTTTTTTGTGGTGCTGGCGCTGGGTTTTTATTTTGTTTTAGCGCAGGTAATTCCGGGTTATACCAAAAAAGGAGTGGCGCCTGTCAGTTTTGTACGGCCCTTTGCTTTTAAAAACCAGGATGGAAAGGTGGTGACAGAAAATGACGTGAAAGGAAAAGTATATGTAGCCGGTTATTTTTTTACTACCTGCAAGTCCATTTGTCCTACTATGAATAACTACCTGAGAACCGTATATGAGGAATTTAAAAACGAAAAGGATTTTCTTATTCTCTCGCATACCTGCGACCCCGAAACCGATTCGGTACAACAATTAAAGCACTATGCTGATTCCATGGCGGTGAATACACAGAAATGGATATTCTTAACCGGCCGTAAAGACAGCCTGTATAACATGGCCAGGGTAAGCTACACCATTGATGATCCTGCCAATAACCTGAAGAGTATTGAAGACCAGTTTTTGCATACACAATTTTGGGCCCTTGTGGATAAAAACGGTGATGTGCGAAAAATATATGACGGACTGAAAGAGCCCGAAGTAAAGGAACTGATCCGTGATATCAGGAAATACCTCAAACAATAAAGCTTGCCCAAAAGGAACACCATAGAAAATGATAACCGACTGGAAGCGTTGTTAAAACGTAACCACCTGAGTATTACCGAAAGCCGTAAAAAGATTTTGCAGCTATTCCTCGATCATAACGGGGCGCTGGCACATGGTGATATTGAAAAAAGGGCGGGTGAAAAATTTGACAGGGTAACCGTCTATCGTACCCTGCAGGCATTTGTAGATAAAGGGATTATTCATACCATACCTACTGCCGATAACTCCATCCGCTACGCTTTATGTAAAGACGAATGCGGAGAGGGGCATCACCACGATCATCATATTCATTTCGTATGCAGCCGGTGCCAGAAAACTTTTTGCCTGGATGATGTAGTAACACCTGATATAAAACTTCCCAGGGGTTATGCGGCCCAACAAGTAGAGGTGGTAGTGCAGGGTACCTGCAAAGCCTGTAATTCCTGATTGATTGACTTAAGCAAAAAAAGAAAGCCCCGGTGTAGAAACATCGGGACTTTTGGTTAAGGCTCTGATTAGTAGCTATTTTGAAGTGCGGTTAGCCACACTGGTTAATCTGTAAATCAAAAATAAGTTCTCCATTTGATATTTCCGAATTTCGGGCATACCACTTTTAGGGTATTTTTACGGTCTGCAGGCTATCTGACTCCTTTTTAACAAACTCCATTAAGCCGCTTATATATGCGGGTGAAAAGTCGAATTTTAGTCCTGCTGCCTCAAAAAGTTCCGGAAGTGTACGGGTACCCCCAAGGCTAAGTGCTGATAAATAATTATTAATAGCCGTTGCGGGATTTTGCTTGTACTGCTGCCAGAGGCCAATGGCGCCCAGTTGGGCTATTCCATATTCTATATAGTAAAAGGGCACTTCATATAAATGAAGCTGGCGTTGCCAGCCAAACCGGCGGTATTCATCCAGCCCGGTGATATCCAGTACCGGCGAGGTGAATTCGTCAAATATCTCCGTCCATTTTGCAGCCCTTTCTTCTTCGGTGTGCTGTGGGTTTTCATACACCCAATGCTGGTATTTATCAATAGTGGCTATCCAGGGAAAAATGGTGATCACCCTTTCCAGTTGTTGTTCTTTGGCCCGTTTCAATTCATCCGCATTGTCGAAAAATACATCCCATTTATCCATGCTGAACAACTCCATGGCCATACTCGCTACTTCTGCAATCTCTGTCGGGTATTCCTTAAAACCGGTTAACTCAAGGTTGTGGCAAAGAAAAGAGTGTACCGCATGCCCGCCTTCATGTACCATGGTTGTTACATCATCCAGGGTGCCGGCAGCATTCATAAATATGAAGGGGGCGCCACTTTCCGCCAGCGGACAATTATAACCGCCCGGCGCTTTTCCTTTTCGGCTTTCCAGGTCCAAATGCCCCATGGCACTCATTTTACTGATGCAATCAGAAAAGAAAGATTGCAACTCCCGGAAACAGGCAATGGTTTTTTCAGTGAGTTCTTCGCTGGTTTTAAAAGGCTGAAGGGGCTGTACACCTGCAGGCTCTGCCTCCACATCCCAGGGCCGCAGGGTATCCAATCCCAGTTTTTTCTTTTTGGCTTCATAGATCTGGTTTACCAGCGGCATCACATGTAATTTTACCGCTTCATGAAACTGGTAGCATTCTTCTTTGGTATAATCAAATCGGCCTAATTCTTTAAACCTGAAATCCCTGTAGTTGGCAAATCCGGCATTGAGGGCAACCTGGTGTCTTTTTTCCAGCAACGTAGTAAACAGTTTATTCAGTTCCCCTTTATCCTGCAGCCTTCTTTCACTGATCTTACGGTACACCAGTTCCCGCAGTTTTCTGTCGGGGTCTTCCAGAAATTTTGCAGCCTGCTGCAGGGTATATTCCTGCCCGTTTACCTGTACGGTCATCTTGCCGGCAATCACACCAAATTGCTGCTGCATCACATTCAGCTCAGCGTTCAACTGAATATTTTCTTCCCTGAATAATTCAATGTTCTTCTTTACATTTCTCAGGTAAGTGAAATATTTTTTTGTATCCAGTGATGCGGTATAAGGACAGGCAATCAGCTTTTTATTCAGTTTATCTGAATAAGGCTGGATTTTGGGCTGAATTTCCATCATAAAAAAATTGAAAGCCTCTTCCAGTTCTTTGTTCTCAGTATCGCAGGTCATTTTAATCTGTCGCCAGCAGGCATCTTCACTGATCAATGCTTCCAGTTCGCTGGCGTCTTTCAGCCATTGCTCCAGTTCATTAACTGAATGGATGGGTCTTTCGTCCAGCTGCTTAAAAAATGGCTCCAGGCTTTGCCAGTCCTTAATCACAAAATTGGCAGGCAAAAAATGCCGGGGTAGTTTTTTTATATCGGCTGAGTAAGTCATAGTAAGATGATTTGCCAATAAACTAATGTGCTAATGAGGTGTCCTGCAGGTACAGGGTTCATTAGCACATTATTAAATGTATAAGCGGATTATTCTCCTGTTCCGCCTTCTGGGCGGGCAGGCTTCTTCCTGGTTGCTTTTTTCTTTGGGGTTTCTTCCGCAACGGGTTCTTCTGTCACCGGTTCAGCAGCCGTTTCTTCTTCCGGAAGTTCAGATAACTTTATTTCTACATCATTTTTCTTCAGGATATCAAACCACTTCACCATTTTCTTCATATCGCTGGCATACACCCTTTCAAAATCCATATCCGGGTAAACCTTTTCAAAATACTTTTTCACTGCATCTCCATCTTTTTCAGCAGGCAGGCTTCCGCCGGCTTTATCCATGGCATTAAAAACATCCACCAGGTTTACATTATCACGGATGGTATATACTTCAATACTCTCCAGGTGAGAAAAGTTGTGGATACGGCTGGACACAAAACGGGTCGATTTGTCATCCAGGGAACGAACAATAGCGCCGTCAGTTTTGCTGTTGATCAACTCAAATAAGCCCGGTAAACCGGTTACCGCTACAAGTTTACTGTATTCCATATGTCTGATTGATTATAAAGGGAATGCAAGATACTCGAGTTCAGGCAAAAAGGGTGCATTTGGAAAATAAATATCAATTGCCCGAACGGTTTTTATCTTTTCACCGTCATACTACCAATTCACCCAAAACATTTGTAAATAAATTATTATGAAGAAATTAGTTGTTTGTCTGCTGGCCCTATTAGGCATGGCCACTGTAATACTCGCCCAGCCGGGTGGAGGTATGCGCCGTACGCCGGAAGAAAGGGCAGCCATTATTCACCATAAACTGGATAGTGCCTTTAAACTGGAAGCTTCCAAACTCGCCATGGTGGATACAGCACTGGTGGCATTGTACAAAGCCCAGGATGCAAAAAGACAGGAGTTGATGGCCGGAGGTACTTTTGACCGGGAAACTTTCCAGGAAGAAATGAAAAAATTCCAGGAGGCACAGGCTGAAATACTAAAAGCCGTACTTTCAAAAGATGAATATGAAATCTGGAAAGAAAAGATCGCTCCGTCTATGCGACCCCAACGTCCCGGTGGTGG
>DASUDW010000180.1:0-4896 GCA_036275415.1 Chitinophagaceae bacterium
TTTTCCAATAAAATGACTGTAAAATAAATCAACAGGCCAAGCAGGATCAAAAAGCTGAGCATGAAAAGGCCGGCCGTCCATCCTTTGGGCCATTTGCGATGATAGATGAGCTGAAAATAACTGCCCCTGCTTAGAATGTACAGAGTAAGTGCCCCTAAAAGGCCGGGAAAAAAAACATACAATTCCCGCAGTACCAAGAGCACCAGGAATAATAACAACAGCAGGATCATTACCTGTTTGATCTGCCTATTGAAATCAACTGGTTGCAACATGGCCGGTAAGTTTGTTATTATCCGGACAATAGTAATACTATATCACTAATCTTTTTTATGATTACAGACTGCCCGCTAAATGATAATGATTATCCTGTCGCTGTCAAGGATTTACTTGTAAAAAATATTTCGCTATTTAGGGATTTCTTCCGGTTCTGGATCTTCTTCATCTTTTCTTGGCCTGGGGTAGTCTTCATTTAATTTTTTCTCCAGGTTTCTTCTGTCTTTCATATTTTGCCTGAATAGAAACACAATGACACCCAGGGACAAAACAACTACCAGGAATATGTAGGGCCAGTTTTCTTTCATAAAATTTATTTAACGGTCTTTCTTTTTAGAAAAAAGAAAAAGTATCAGCGTTATGATCACTAACGACAGGGAACCATATATCACATAACTGAGGGGCATGGTTTTATTTCACCATGAATTTACTTTATTTCTGCAATAAAAAAGGGCACCTGATGATGCCCTTTTTTTGAGATCGATCAGTTGATCACAATTTCCTTTTTCAGGTTTTGTTTTTCCGGCAGCACCGGCAGGCTTATCTGCAGCACCCCATCCGCATACTTAGCGGTAATGTTAGAGGTGTCGATGCTTTCATCCAGGGTGAATGTGCGGGAAAAACCACCACGGCTGTACTCCCTCAGCACCCAATCCGGCCGGGGAAACCCTTCCGGCGGAGTGTAAGAGACGGTAAGTTCATTTCCTTTTACATCCAGGTGAAAATTCTCTTTAATGCGCCCGGGTGCAAAAACCAGTATTTCATACGTACCGGTTGTTTTGTAAATGTTTACTGCAGCCCTTTGCATGGAGCGGATAAATCCCGCCCTGGCGGAATTTCCGTAATGGTTGCCTTTTGCGGCACATGACTGATAGTAGTTCATGTTTTTGTTTTTTAATGAAAAAATGAAATATCAGTTTCCTTAGCCAAAAAATGATGCCGCTGGTATTTTACTGCAATTCTGGCACATAACCCCTTAAACAGAAGCTGGTTTGACGGCATTCTTTTGTAAGTTTATATTTCAATTAAACATCAGTAATCCAAATCAGTCTGAAGAACCACAACCCGTTTTTTATGAAAAAAATCCTGTTACTGACAATAACGGCCGGCTTATTAGTTTCTTCCTGCCAGAAAAGCAATCCGGATCCTAACCCGGCCACGGCGCCTGAAACCTTGTATTTTCCCCCCGTCTCCGGTACGGAATGGCAAACCAGTACCCCTGCTTCGCTTAACTGGAACGAATCGCTGCTGAATGACCTTTACAGTTACCTGCAGTTAAAAAACACCAAAGCATTCATCGTTCTTAAAAATGGCCGCATTGTACTGGAAAGATATTTCGGCACTTTTACCACTGACAGTTTGTGGTACTGGGCATCGGCGGGAAAAACGATGACAGGCATGCTGGTGGGCATAGCCCAACAAGAGGGTTTACTGAACATCAACAACAGAACTTCTCAATACCTCGGCAACGGGTGGACTTCTTTACCTGCGGCAAAAGAAAACCTTATAACGGTTCGCCACCAGTTAACTATGACTACCGGACTGGATGACAATGTACCGGATGATGATTGCACACTTCCCTCCTGCCTTATCTATAAAGCCGATGCGGGTACCCGCTGGGCTTATCATAATGCCCCGTATACACTACTGGACAAAGTAGTAGAAAATGCAACCGGCAGAACCTACAATGCCTACTTCCAGGATAAAATAAGGAACAGGATTGGCATGAACGGTGTGTGGCTGCGCAATGGCTTATACAACAATGTATACTACAGCAATGCCCGCAGCATGGCCCGGTTTGGTTTGCTAATGCTGAATAAAGGCAAGTGGGACCAAACACCTATACTGACAGACACTGCTTATTTCAATAACCAGGTCAGCACATCTCAGACCTTTAATCTTTCCTATGGCTACTTAACCTGGTTAAATGGCAAAACCAGCCATATGCTCCCAACCCTGCAGGTGGTTTTTCCCGGATCATTTGCCCCTAATGCTCCGGCAGATATGTATGCCGCTTTGGGAAAAAATGATCAGAAAATCTATGTGGTGCCCTCCCAAAAGATTGTGGTTATTCGTATGGGCGAATCGGCCGGCAATATTCAACTGGCTGTTTCGAGTTTTGATAATGAATTGTGGGGTAAACTGAAGCCTATTATTGGCTATTGACAGACGGCGCTTCTGTTACGATATCTTCCATATAAATGGCCAGGTGGCTCTCATCAAAAATGCAATGACCGTTTTGTATCAGCAACACCTGCGGAGATTCATGCCATACTCCCAGGTCTTCGGCAATTTTATTGGAAAGTGAACGATACCTGATCAGGTCCAGGTAGTGAAAATCTATGTGACCAGGTATGGCTGATTTCTCCAACCGGTTTTTGATTACACTGCTAACGGAGCAGCGGGTAGAATGTTTAAAAATTACCTGGGGCCGTTTAATTGATTTTTCTAAAAGTGAGGCTAATTGTTCTTCTGACTCAAGCTGTAACCACTGCATAAAATTTCCTTTGTCCAAAAAACAAAACTACGGAGGTTTAGTTGCGGGAAAAGTGGTTATTTTTTCTTTTTACCAAAGAGGTTCCTGACCTTTTCCATGATGTTTTGCACACTGTCCTGAACCTTTGCTTCTGTTGCTTTCCCGGCCCTGGCTGCGAGTTTGTGACTGATATAGGCAGCACCATAATCCATTGCAGCAGACCAAAATGACTGTTTATCACCGGGACTTTCACCAAGATCTTCCAGTTTACTTTTTAAGAAACCGGAAGGTTTGAGATCAGTTTTCAGTTCTTTCCAGTTCTTCTTCAGCTGTTTTTCCAGTTCCAGTTGCCGGATGCGCAACCGCATCTTTTCCTGCCTGATATCTTTTAGGTGCTTAATCTTTTTCATGGACATCCTCCTCTTCTTCATCGGCAAATAAATTGCTGATCAGCGCATTCATAATAGGAATAGTAAGCAGGCGGTTCCGGGCTTTCCATAGAAGAAAGGAAAAAAACAGGTAGATAACTGCCACAATAATGAACCCCAGCCAGTCGTGACCTGTCCAACGGCCCAGAGCTATAGCAGCAGCAATGCCGGCAAATACAAAAAATAAAAATAACACCAGGGCTGCTGCAATTCCCGCTATCACTATAGCCACTGTTTTGGATAATTTTTCGGCCAGTGATAATTTGACTTGAGCAATCCTGGTGTTAGCATACTCCTTCACCTGCTCCAGCAAAGTCTCTATGCGATTAAATTCTTCACTCATGGTGCAATGCTTTGGGCAGGCTTAAAAAGGCTCATATCAACTCTTCTACTTTGCCATTCACTCTTTCAAACTCTTCTTTGCCTTTGTTGAATTTGTGTTTTACTTTATCGGCCAGTTTTTTTCCCTGGTCAGAAATCTTTTTCCTTGTTTCTGATCCTTTGTCGGGGGCAAACAGAATACCTAATACACCACCGATGGCAAGGCCGGCGCCAAGAGCAATGAGCATTTTTGATGTATTTTTCATAATCCACACTTTAACGGTGAACAATTTGAACCTGTCGTTTCAAATATCTGCTCCGGTATATAGATTTCCTATGAGATTCTTCAGCGATCCGGATGATAGTTATCACTTCCCTGCCAGCCAATTTTCGGCCGGAAAAATGCTGAACCTGATACTCACATCGCTTTCATAACCGGTGCATTCTTAAGGTTCGTCAGCACATTCTTGCTAACCATGTCCCTGGCGATCATCTGGCCGTATTCATGCCCCATTGTTTCAGAAGAAACGGGGTCGAAAGACTGGCTTTGTGCTGAGTAAACCAATTGCTCACCGGTTTTATTCAGGTCATACAGGTTGGTTTCCCAGAAATACCGGGTATCCTCCGCATAATAACCTTCTGTATAGATACGCTGGTATACTGTGCGGCTGTACACCCAGAACCGGTTGTGATAAACAACATAAGGAGTATAGCGAACTCTTCCCGGTACATAATACCTTTCCTGTGTCTTATCCAGCAAAACCACGGTCAGCACAGCATCTACACCGGCATTGCGCATTTTGCCAATTGCCTGTTCTTCCGTCATGTTTTCAAAAGTCTTGGGGCTGTACTCATCACAGCTGCAGGTGGCATCATACCCCAAGTCACGCAAATCTGCAGCCAGGTGTTGTTCCATTTTTTCCCGTAATGTTCTGTCGGCCTCCCGGATAATACCCACCACTACAATCTTTTTATATTTTCCCGGTGTGGCGTTATCCGCCTTCCAGCTGCTGGTTATTTTGGAAGAGGGCCCGCATCCTGCTGCTATCAACAGCAGCAAAAATGCCATTTTAAATGCCTTTTTCATTGGTTAACCATTTAGCTTGTGTAAGGTACTCCTCCTGAACAGCGAAAAACAATGACCCCCCTCAACAGAAAGTGTGATATTCCATTAAACCCAAGTCATGCTTTGTCAGAATTTTTGGTTGTAATTGTTGAAAATCATACCAAATACGAGTTAAATAAAGTACCTTTTGGCCACAAAAACTATCTGTATGAGACATTATCACATTGTATCGCGGATAGCTATTTACCTGCTGTCGGTAGTATTAATAGCATTCGGAATTTTTCATTTTATGTACCCAAGGGATCTGATGGTATATGTTCCGCTTTCCCTGG
>DASUDW010000181.1:0-9355 GCA_036275415.1 Chitinophagaceae bacterium
TATTGTAGAAGAAAGCGGGTATGGCGGTAATAATAACTATCCGCCCAATACAGGTAATATTGTCATCATTTACAGCGATGATAACTACAGGGGCCAGTCGGCCACACTATACCCCGGCACTTACAGTACCATGGCACAGGCGGGTTTTCCGGATAATGCGTTAAGTTCTTTATCAGTACCTGACGGTTTCAGGGTGGTGCTGTATGAATTTGAAAACTTTCGGGGTAAATCCTATACCATCACTCAGTCGAAAACTGGTTTTTCTTTTTCCGGCTGGAATGACAAGACATCTTCTATAGCCGTTTACCGGGACCGTTAAAAAAACCGCCCTGAAATCTTCAGGGCGGTATATATAAGCAGTCAGTAGGTAACACATTGATCAGGCATATTCTTCCTTGGCCGTTTTACTGTATTCATCAATCAATCTGCGTTGCAGATCAAATGGCACCGGTTCATAAGCTTCAAATCGCATTTTGAACTTTGCCCGTCCCTGTGTTATCGAACGCAAAGACGAAGAATAACCTTCCATTTCCGCCAGCGGAACCCTGGCAATTACTTTCTGGAAATGGCCTTCGCTGTCAATACCTTCTACTATAGCACGGCGGCTTTGCAGGTCACCCATTACAGCACCGGTCAGGTCATCAGGACATAAAACTTCCACATGATAAATAGGTTCCAGTATCTGCGGATCGGCCTGCTGGAATGCCTGGCGGAATGCCTGCAGCCCGGCTATTTTAAAAGAAATATCATTGCTGTCAACCGGGTGCATCTTACCATCGTACACACATACCCGAATATCCCTGGCATATGAACCGGTCAGCGGACCGTTCTGCATTTTTTCCATAACCCCTTTCAGAATAGAAGGTAAAAACCGGGCATCAATAGCGCCACCAACAATGCAGTTGTAGAATACCAGCTTTCCGCCCCAGTCAAGATCGTATGTATCTCGACCCCTTACGTTGAGATCTGCAGGTTCGGGCATCCCTTCGTACCAGGGTTCTATCCGCATAAATACTTCCCCAAACTGGCCGGCACCACCACTTTGCTTTTTATGGCGGTAGCTGGAATCTGCTGATTTACGGATGGTTTCCCTGTAGGCAATTTTGGGTTTAACAAATTTCACATCCAGTTTAAAATTGTGTTCAATCTTCCATTTGGCCACAGCCAGGTGCATGTCTCCCTGGCAATGAATGAGTGTTTGTTTTAGTTCTGATGAAACCTCTACAAGCAATGTAGGATCTTCTTCCTTTAGTTGATGCAAAGCCTGGGACAACTTTTCTTCCTCCCCTTTTTTCAGGGTCTCAATCGCCACGGTCATATTATAAGGAGGAAATTCAATGGAAGGCAGTTCATAGTTCTTGCCCTTTACATGCAGGGTATTATTGACATGGGTATTTTTCAACTTCAGCGTAGCCCCGATATCTCCGGCTACCAGTTCATTGGTAGATGTACGCTTATTACCTTCCACCAGGTATAGCTGGTTGATTTTTTCCGTAACACCGGTCGTTTCATTCTCCAGTTCCATACCTACTTTGATCGTTCCGGAATAAACTTTAAAGAAAGACAACTCACCTACATGCGGTTCGGAAATGGTTTTATAAATAAAAATACAGGCAGGGCCATACGCATCACAGGGCAATGCCTCTCCTTTTTTGGTTGTTTGCGGGGGCATTTCGTTGGCGCTGGGGCACACATTATCTATGTATCCCATCAGGCGGCCACTGCCCATATTCCGCTGGGCTGAAATACAAAAAACAGGAAACAGGTCATGGTTGATCATGGCCTTTTTCAAACCCACTTTCATTTCATCTTCATCCAGTTCGCCTTTATCAAAATATTTTTCCATCAGGCCTTCATCATTGCTCGCAATGGCCTCAATCAGTTCTTTATGCAATTCATCCGCCCTTGATTTTTCATCATCAGGTATCGGCAGTTTATCCGGTTTGCCGCCTCCTTCTTTGAATTTGTACATCACCATGTTCAGTACATCGATCACTTCATGAAAACCGGCACCCGTCTGCCTGGGATATTGTACCACAACTACATTATTACCAAAATGGGATTTGGCTTCCCGGATGGTTTTTTCAAAATCTGCATTATCATCATCCAGTTTATTCACAGCGAATATCATCGGAGTTTTGAACTGCTCTGTATATTCCCAGATGATATCCGTACCCACTTCCACCCCCATCACGGCATTGAGTAACATCACCCCTGTATCTGCAACCCGCAGGGCTGAAATCACTTCCCCTACAAAATCATCGTATCCGGGAGTGTCAATGATATTGATCTTATATCCCCTCCATTTGGTGTGCAGGAGTTTGCTAAAAATAGAATTACCACGTTCCTGTTCCAGTTCGTGGTAATCTCCGGTGGTGTTTCGTTCGGCTATGCTGCCGCGGCGGGAAATGATGCCGGCCTCAAACAACATACATTCCGCTAAGGTGGTCTTACCGGAGCCGGCATGGCCCAGCAAGACAATATTTTTTACATGTGAGGTATCAAATTCAGGCATGGCAATAGTATTTAGTAGATGAGTAAATAAATGAACAATTGCAAATCTTGGCCAGAATAAAGAATCAGCTTATGAACCCTGTTAGGTTATAAGCTGATTAAAATCAATGATTAACCGAAAGAAAAGTTATTTAACCCTCCCGATAAAGCCGGTAAATTCTTCCTGCAGGTCACGGAGTGTTTGCTCCAGTGTCTGGTATTCATGTAAGAGTTGCTCATGCCGGGTGAAGCTGTCTTCATTGGCATGCCCGTTAAAGGCCACTTTTTCAAAATTCATTTTGCGGTCGTGGGCCTTAATGGATTGTTTCAGGTCGTGGATATTGATCAGTTGAATATGGAACTGGTTGTGCAGGTGTTCAACATCCTGCAGCTGTTCTTTTGTCAGCTCTTTTCCTGCTATTTGCCGGAGTTGTGTTTCGTCATTATTAAGTTCTTCCCTGTACAAACGGAGTTTTTCTCTCCAGGCATTGCATTCTGCGGAGAGCTGTGAAATATCTACCTGAACCATGGCAAAAAAATTTAAAAAATGAAGTAATAAATTCGAACGGATTCGAGGGGTGACGGATTGCCTGGTGGGTTAATTGCTCCCCGGTAAGGTAAAACGAATTTTCAAGAATTCAAATAGTTGTACAGTTTATTTTACCAAAAGAAATTCACATCCGTTGACCGGTCTTTTATAGTAAAAATTCAAAGATATTCCGGTCTGTTTGTTTTAGATGCAAAATGAAATTTTAAGTCACAGCCCCCTTTAAAACTTTTATATTCGCATTCCGAATAAGTGAACTTTGATCTCCCAAAATACCATACAACAAATACTTGGCCGGCTCGATATCATCGATGTGGTGGGCAACTTTGTAAAATTAAAACGCAGGGGGTCTAATTATCTCGGCCTCTGCCCTTTTCACAATGAGAAGACACCCTCCTTCACCGTATCACCTACCAAAGAATTGTATAAGTGCTTTGGCTGCGGCCGCAGCGGCAATGCGATCAGTTTCGTCATGGAACATGAGAAATACAGCTATGTAGAAGCGCTGAAATGGCTGGCCAGCCGCTACGGCATCGAAATTGAAGAGACCTACCAGACGGATGAACAACGCCAAACGCAACTGGCTGCCGACAGCCTGTATATCATCAACCAGTTTGCTCAACAATTTTTTACAGGGCAATTATTTGAAACGGAAGAAGGCAGGGATATCGGACTGGCTTATTTTAAGGAGAGAGGTTTCCGGGAAGAAATCATCAAAAAATTTCAGCTGGGTTATTCTCCGGAACAAAGAGATGCTTTTACCAAAGAAGCCCTGGCTAAAAAATATAATGCCGAACTTTTGCTGAAAACAGGCCTGGTAGCCAACCGTAACGATCAGTTAACGGACAACTACAGGGGGCGGGTCATTTTCCCCGTACATAACCACAGCGGCAAAGTGCTGGGGTTTGGTGCAAGGATTCTGAAAAGCAATGACAAAGCGCCAAAATACATCAATACACCGGAGAACGAGATATACGTTAAAAGCAAGATTCTCTATGGTTCATACTTTGCCCGGCAGGCCATAGACAAAGCCAACGAATGCCTGCTGGTGGAGGGCTATACCGATGTGATATCCCTGCACCAGGCGGGCATAGAAAACGTAGTGGCCAGCGGCGGTACTTCACTGACTCCCGATCAACTGCGGCTGATAAAAAAATATACCAATAACCTCACCATCATTTACGATGGAGATGCAGCCGGTGTAAAAGCCGCATTGAGGGGACTGGACCTTGCCCTCGAAGAAGGATTGAATGTGAAGCTTGTGCTTATACCGGATAATGATGACCCGGACAGTTATGTCAATAAAGTAGGTGCGGCAGCCTTTACACAGTTTGTACAAAAGAACAAGAAAGATGTTATTCTTTTCCAGCTCGATGTAGCGCTAAAAGATGCCGGCCATGATGCCATAAAAAAATCCGAGGTGGTCAACCGCATTGCGGAAACCATTTCCCGTATCAACAAGGTGGAGGATTTTACCAAACAGCAGGATTACATCAAACAATGTGCTGAGATATTAAAGATCGAAGAAAGCGGCCTGCATGCACTGGTAAATAAATTCATCCGGGACAAGATTTCTACCCTGGAAAAAAGATTGCCGTTTGAAGAAGCAAAGAAACAGGAAGAGAACATCCGGCAGGCAGAAGCCGCTGATTATGATGATGCCACTTTCAACCTGCTTTTTAAAGACGAATTACAGGAACGGGAAGTAGCCAGGATTTTACTGGAGTACGGTATCAGAAAATGGGATGACACAAAATTGGTGGCAGACCATGTATTTGAAGAAATGGTGGATGAAAGCCTGATCGACAATGCAGATATCATCCGCTTGCTGGCAACATTCAAAGAAGCGTTGCAAACAAACCCCGAAACTGTAAGCAGGAATTTTTTCATTTATCACCCCGATACGAAACTGAGTACCCTGGCAGTATCGCTGCTGAATTTTCCTTACGAAGAAAGCGAACACTGGCGCAGGGAGTTTCACCAGTCCACCGGCTATCAACAAAGTCTTTTTGAACAATCCTACGAAGATTTTATCCGATCCGTTTCACCGGCACATAAAGAAGAGCTGATGGGCTTCCTGAAAATGGACGAAGACCGGACCAATGAAGCAGTGGACTCCGCCATTAATTACTTAAAACTCCGGAAGATCAAACGGATGCTGCTGGAAAACCAGGCCGACCTGGAAAAAGAACATTCTCCTGAAGAATTTGCTGTGCTGAACCAGACACACGAACACCTGAAAAAGATGGAAATGGAATTGACAAAAAAACTGGGCACTGTGATCATCAGGTAGATTGTGCCAGCAACATATCACTATAAGAATTTTCTATCAGATCGTTTTCAAGGATACCAAATGCGGCGAGGTAATGGTCGCACTGTGCTTTTAGTTGTTCCTTATTCAGATCAACGAGTATATTCCCCGCTTCAATTTCCACGAAAGAACCCAAACCGGGTACATCATCAATATGGAACTTAACGTTATCTATATAATAGATCTCCCTTCGCTTTTTTACCACCACTTTAATACCGTTGGCCTTTGTCAGCGCTTCTTTTAATCCGGCAGCGTCTTCGATCTTCACTAATTGAAAATGTGAATCCTTCGGGCCGGCCTGGTTGCTGCGTTCATAATAGATCAGGTTGTTTTCAATGTTCCCTTCCCTTAGTTTAAGACGGCCATTGTGAACATGAAAATAAGTGTCCGTCTGTTCATCCGTTCCCCTGAATTCAGCCATGTTAGCTAACAGGTAATTACGAATAAAGGAAGGATCGGCGCAGCGGGCCTTTATTTCAATATTGAGATAGGGCATAAAAAAAAGTTTGTTGTTCCCGGGGGAACAACAAACCTAACAAATTTTGAATACGAATAAATCGGGCTTATTCAGCCACGGCGGCAGCTTCTCTTTTGCGTGAATGCGCCACTTCTCCGTTGCGGGGGTTTTCAATGCCCTTTACGAATCGCATGGCACTCCAAACATGATCCAGTTCCACCCTCTCGATGCTTTCATAGCCGCCGGTAGTGAGGCGGTTCCAGCTGCGCTCCCGGTTCAGGTCGGTTACGATCTTGGAGGTGGACTTGGGGTAAGCTACCCAGAATTTTGAACCTTCTTTCAGCGAGGGCATCACATCGTTCAGAATTCCGTTCAGTTGGTTTTCGCTTACTGCGAATACTAATGCAAAATCGATCTTCCGGCTTTTCAGCAGCGGTGTCATGTTTTTGCAGAAAGTTAATTTACTGAAGTGTTTTTCGATTGATGAAGGCAAGCCCTGGATTAAAAGATTCTTTTCGTCGGCCAGTTGTAATTTTTCAAACAGCGTTTGTGACATACCTGGTAACTGATTTTAAGGGTTCCTGTCAACAGCCCATTGTGGAGCTGAAATACAGCGTTCTCAAGCAGTAGGGAGTGCAAAGGTAACAAAATCACCCCTATTCTAGGGGTTTTTATGGATAAAAAATCCCGCCCCGGAATGGGGCGGGACACAGTATCTGGTAAAATCTATTTTGAACTGACCGGTTTGTAATAACTAAGTGCCTCAGGCATATACTTTTGTAATTGATCAATGCGTCGGCCTTCTGAAGGGTGTGTGCTTAAAAACTCAGGCGGTTTTTGGCCATTGGAGGCTTTTTCCATGCGTTCCCAAAGGCCGATGGCCTCCTGGGGATTATATCCGGCCATGGCGGTCCAGATCAATCCATAGCGGTCTGCCTCCAGTTCATGTTTGCGGGAAAAAGGCAACATTACCCCAACGGTAGATCCTACTCCGTAAGCTGTGAGGAAAAGATTTTGTGTTTCCTGTGGTTTATTGGCAAGGGCCACCTGCAACGCCACCCCGCCCAATTGCTGTAATATACCCTGGCTCATCCGCTGGTTACCATGCTGCAATAAGGCATGCGATACTTCATGGCCCATCACGGCTGCCAGCGCAGCTTCATTTTGTGTGATGGGTAAAATGCCTGTATAAACAACGATCTTACCACCGGGCATACACCAGGCGTTCACCGTCTTATCATCTACCAGGTTGGTCTCCCATTTAAAGCCATTCAGCTTGTCACTCATTCCTTTGTCCGCATAATATCTTTCAACGGCCCTTACAATCCTGTCTCCCACCCTTTTTACCATTTCCGCATCCCGGTTATTGGAAACAGCTACCACTTTATTGGATGATAGAAATTTCTGGTATTCTCCGGTTGCCATGGTTTGCAGTTCTGCTTCCGGTAACAAAGTAAGCTGGTTCTTCCCGGTGAGTGCATTCTTCGAGCAGGAAGCCAGCAAAGAAAGGCTGACCAATAAAACTGATAATCGCTTTAGCATATGGTTGTGTTTTTACATTGACGTTCAATCATTGTACCACGTTGGTACAATACATAAATTTTTTCAATGCTTTAAGGTAAGATTTTTTGTGTTCAGGAGTGCTGATCATTGGCAGCATCCCGGCGGCGCTGGCGTCTTTTATCACGGCCCTTTAAAATCGGCACCTTGCTTTCATTGCCCCGTAAAAGCCGGCCAATATTTTTTTGATGCGTCAGCAATACCATCAGGGCAACAGCGATAGCAAAGATGCGGTATACCGGGTTATCTACGTTAAAGATCACCAGGATGAAAATGGGAAAAGCAATACTGGCCAGTATTGAACTTAATGATACAAACCGGGTAAGGTAGAGCACTAACATGAAAATACCGACACAACTCAGCGCCGTCCACGGTGAAATGCCGAGTACCAACCCAAACAAAGTGGCTACTCCCTTTCCCCCGCGGAAATCGGCCCAGATAGGAAAAATATGCCCGATTACCGCTGCCAGCCCCAAACCGGTTTGCAGGTTTTGCAGGTTCACCTCGCTGTCAGCATATTCAGGAAGTAATAAGGCAAGTTTTACGGCGATGACACCTTTTAGCATGTCGGTTACCATGACAATGGTACCCCATTTGGGGCCCAAGACACGGTAAGTATTGGTAGCGCCGGCATTACCGCTGCCATAATCACGGATGTCGATATCGAAAAAGAATTTGCTCACCCAAACCGAGGTGGGAACACTGCCAATCAGGTAAGCAAGGATGATCAATAGAAATTCGTTCATTGAAATCGTCTCCTAACCAATCATTTTAATTGAACCGGAGAACAAAAATAGGTAAAAACAGCAACTGGTAATATTAAATTAACCAACGGTTTATACAGGCTTAACCATTGAATCTTAAGCATATCCAGTTGTTCCTTTCCAGCTTTTTCCCCATATTGAGTGAAAAAGGGCCCAGAGCGGCTAGTATATCCGCTTCATCTTCGGCCAACAGGCCGCTGAGCAGCAGCACCCCTTCCTTTTTTAACTGGCTGGTAAGGGAAACAAGGTTATCCAGGATCACATTTTTATTGATGTTGGCCAAAATAATATCATAGCTCTCGCCGGTAGCCGCCGTATCGGCCTGCTGCAGTTGCAGGTGCCGGCACCCATTCCGCTCACCGTTTTCAGTGGCATTGCTGATACTCCATTCGTCATTATCTATCGCCAGCACATAAGCAGCCCCCAGTTTTTCAGCCAGTATGGCCAGCACCCCGGTGCCGGTGCCAAAATCAAAAACGGTTTTGCCCGTAAAGTCTATTTCCCGCATTTGCTCAATCATCATATAGGTAGTGGCATGGTGACCCGTCCCAAAACTCATCTTGGGGGTAATGACTATTTCATGCTGCACATATTGCAGCGGTTCATGAAAATCTGCCCTGATACCAACAAAATCATTGACCACTACCGGCTGAAAATTAGATTCCCACAAAGCATTCCAGTTTTGTGCGGCAATATGCTCTTCGGTGTAGGGCACCTGGTATTTAAACGCCAGTTCATGCAGCAAGGCCTTATCATAATGGCTATCAGGAATATATGCTTTGAGATCCGTATCACTTTGCTCAAAGCCTTCATAACCGGCCTCTGCCAAATGGGCAATCAGTACGTCCTGCTGCTCGGGCTGCAGGTCATGAAAAGTGATTTGAATATGGTTGGGCATGGGGCAAAGCTACCGCTGTTACAGAAATGTTTTTACTAAATAATACAGTGTAATTCGTACAGGACAATAAAGCAACCCAAGCTGTCAGGTACTTTTGCCGGCACATAGAACTTATTCGTTTTCCACTGATTATTTTTTTATACTGCTGTCCTGATTTATCGTTACTATTTTTTCCTTTAACAAAAGAATTATCTTCTCAAGAGAATCAACCCGGTCTCTCAAATTATTTAATTGTTCCTGTAAAGGGATGCTTTCGTTTTTTGCAGGCACAGTCGTTACCTTCTTTACCACCGTATCCTTTTTTACCGGAGGTATATCTGTTTTT
>DASUDW010000182.1:0-4142 GCA_036275415.1 Chitinophagaceae bacterium
AAACCAACCACTTGTTTATGAAAAAACTACTGATCATCTCCGCTATCGCATTTACTTTAGCCAGCTGTGGCAACGATGACAAAAAGAAAACCGAAGCCGGCGCCGGCGATACCAAAACGGCTGCTGAAGAGGTGAAACTTCCCATTCCGCTGGAAAAGCCTTACCGCAACTGGCAGATCGGCAGCACGGATAATGTAGTAACTGCTATGAATGGACTAAAAGCGTTTATCGATAACGATTTCACGGCCCTCGCCAATATCATCGGCGATTCTTTGTATGTAGATTTTGATAACTACCAGGCCAAAATGAGCCGTGACAGTGCTGTGAACTGGTTTAAATCAGGCCGCACCATGTACCAGGACCTGAAAGTAAATATGTACGATTATGTATCCGTTATTTCTGGAGATAAATCAGAAGAGTGGGTAACTTTCTGGTACAAGCAGACCTGGAAGAATGAAAAGGGTGAAGCCGATTCCATGAATGTGGTGAATGATATAAAATTAAAGAATGGTAAAATGATAGAACTGGATGAAAAATCCAGCCGCTTCATGGTAAAAAAATAAGACAGCTAATTATGAATAAGCCTCTTCCCGGAATGGAAGGGGCTTATTTTTTTGTAATATATCTCTTCAGCTGGCACAGGCGCAACAAAAAATAAAATGACTTTAAGGTTGTTTGTATGGAAAAAGAACTACCTTTTCAATCTTATTATTCTGCCCCTGTAATTACTACCGGTAATTCCCTTTACGATTAGTGATTTTTTGATCGATTTATTAAACTGGTGCAGTTGCATGTATGTAACTGCTTCACGGATACATTTTTTTAAACAAAAACCAACACACATGAAAAAGATCCTTTTATTATTATTTGTGGCCTCCTCGCTGGCCGTCAATGCGCAAAAAAAAGACCTGCTTACGGTAAACACGGTAAAACCTAAGCTGGGCCAGAAAATGGCATTTGAAGCAGCTTACAAGGTACACATTGGCAAGTTTCATAAGGCAGAAGAAAAGCTGAATGTTTATGAAATTATAACCGGCAAATATTCCGGTTATTATCACCTGGTAAACAGCGGCCGGTCGTATGCAGATTTTGATAAAGAAAGAGCAGATGCCAACACCCACAGTCTTGACCTGGACAAAACCTTTTTCCCTTACCTCGATAATACCAAAAATGGTGTTTACCGCTGGATGGACAGCATGAGTTTTCATCCGGATATGCAGGCAGAAAGGTTTATTGTAAATGTAAGGACCATCAGCATGTCTCTCCAGGAAGATTACCGCAGGGAGTTGAAAAGAAGTGTGATGATATTTAATAAGATGAAAGGAAAATTCTGGGATGCATTAAGCCTGAATGTGTACGAAGAGTTATGGGATGGTTCTGAACCCATAGTGGTTACCATTCGTAATCTTAAAGACGGAATGGCCTCGCTGGAACCCAATTTTTATGGCGCTGCCGATCCCGCCGACCCTACTTTCAAAGATGAATACATCAAGGCCTATGGCACATTGGACTGGGAAAAAAGAGATAAGCTGATGACGGATGCCGTAGTAAAGAACGAACAGTATGTTATGAAGCTGAGAAAAGATCTCAGTTCACAATAATCAAAAACCAATACAAAGACCCCGGAACCTTCCGGGGTCTTTCATTATCTATCGGGCTGATAGCGTTTTACGGCGTATATCAGTAGTATTATTAAACCGCAACAAAGCTCATTAGCACAGCACCGGCAAAAAGCTTTCCGGATTTTTACTCCGTTTTTTTACGCAATAGCTTATACTGCCATGATAAGGCGGGCGAAAGTTTCATACTTTCAATAACTGTTGTAACTTGTAGAATCACTTAGCTGATCAAAACATCCAATTCCTCTATCGCTTTAATGGGTAACTGTGACAGCAGAACCATACACAACATAACAGCGGTTAAATGAAAAAAATTATCCTCCTTATCACCTTCTTTTTTCTCACTGCGGGAATAAAGGCACAGCCATTCAACCCACTGTTGGCCAACATGCTCCGGGATACATTGAACACCTATGTATCGCAGATCGGTAATATCAAAGGGATGTCGGCAAGTGTCTATATACCCGGACAGGGAATATGGAATGGTGTCAGCGGTCTTTCCTACGCCGGTAACCCTGTTACAGCCGATATGCGGATGGGTATTGCCAGCAACAGCAAATTGTTCGTTGCTGTTATCATGCTCAAACTGGCGGAAAACAATATTCTATCATTGAATGATTCTATAAAAAGATGGTTACCCAATTATCCCAACATCAACCCTAACATTACTATCCGGCAATTACTCAATCATACCAGCGGTATATCCGATCCGCTTTTTTTATCACCCTGGATGGATACTATTAAAGCCAACCCCACCAGGGTTTTTACACCCCATGAAGTACTGGGTTGGGTGGGTCCTCCTTTGTTTCCGGCCGGAACCAGCTGGGGCTATTCCAACATTAACTATATCGTGGCAGGCATGATCGCAAAGAATGCCACTGGTTTTTCTATTGCTAGGCTGATCAGGGACAGCATTCTCACTCCCCTTAATATGAACAGTACTTTTTATGATGTGGAAGAACCGGCCAATGGAACCATTGCCCATCGCTGGTGGAATTCGGTAGACTACCATGACACCTCAAGGGTCGGGTTGAACACAGCCGGGGGATGTGCCGGCGCCTTATTCTCAACATCCGCTGAAATGGTACAATGGTATACGGCGCTTTTCAACGGGCAGATCATTAACCCTTCTTCCATCAACCAGCTTACCACCTTTGTCGGTACCGGCAACGCTGCCTACCAGTATGGATTGGGCTTTAGCAGGGAGAACACCCAAAACTATGTTTACTGGGGCCATGGCGGCAGCACCTGGGGTTACCGGAGTAAAATGATCTATGACTCCTGCCTGAAAGTGTCAGTAAGCGGGTTGACCAATTCATTCCCTTCGGGTATGGAGGCCGTTACTTTTTTACTTTACCGGGTGGTTAAAAACCATATTCCCGGGTGCAGCGGTCCTGTTAGTGGTACCGGCAATTTGTGCCAGGGAACCAATAACATTACCTATACAGTACCGCCCATTCCGGGTGCTACCTCCTATACATGGACATTGCCGGCCGGTGTAAGCGGCACCAGCAATACCAATTCCATTACCGTAAATGTCGGGGCCACTGCCGCCTCCGGCAATATTACCGTAAGTGGGGTCAACAGCTTTGGGCCGGGAGGTTCTTCTTCTTTATTCATTACGGTAAAACCAACTCCGGCTGCTCCCGTCATTACTCAAAACGGGAACACCCTCAGCTCCAGTGCGCCATCGGGCAATCAATGGTACAATGCTAACGGCATCATCAACGGGGCCACAGGATCCACATATGCTGTTGCTGTCAGCGGCAGTTACTATTGTATAGTAACCCTGGCCGGATGCAGTTCTACTCCCTCCAATACGATCAATGCAGTGGTAACAGGCGTTACCAATACAGGCAATGGCAGCAGCTGGAAGATCTTTCCCAATCCGGTGGCCGGTTATTTCTTCAGTGAAATAAAAGGAATGTCCGTCATCAATACTACCCTGAACATTTACAACCTGGCAGGTACTTTGATCAAGACAGAGCGGATAACCCGGCAGCAGCAAAGGATTGACGTATCGCTACTGGCCGGTGGCGTTTATATGGTTGAACTGCAATCCGGACTGCTCCGGGTAAGGCAGAAATTACTGGTGATCAGATAAGCTGTTACAAAATGTTATAATAATTATTCTCTGCAAGTCCGGCATGACATTCAATGGGTAAGTGTCACCCCGGGCAAGCCTGCCCCTGACTCCGATCCGGGGATCCTGGGTCTTTCTCTTTAATTATTTAAAAATGCTTTACGCAAATCAGTTAAAGTGATCTGCCAGCACCTACCTGTTTGCCGCAAGCATGTAGGCGCTAATGAAAATCTCCAAAAGCTGCCGTTACAAATGATTGAATAAAATTTATCACTTGGCCTTACGCCATTAAATTGTATAGCATTTTCCAGCACCTTTTTTTTACCGTCATCAATGCTTCAGGCGATTACTACGCCTCCCGGTAAAAAATCAGTGCCTTTCGATGCTGCGCATAACAGGCAGCGTCAACCTCCTGCTATAAGCCCTTCTGCTATTTTGCT
>DASUDW010000183.1:0-6609 GCA_036275415.1 Chitinophagaceae bacterium
CAGATCAGCTTTGACAGTACATCCCGCAAATTCCTGGATGAGACAATAATTGAATCAGGAAATGCCAAAACTGAAAAAGATGCCTCTTTTAATACAACGGTTACTTTTTTCACAGATTCAGTTCAGTGGCAGCAGAAACTAATCATAGCAGAAACAGACACTGCAGTTGTAAGCGGTGCCCTTACTTATTTTGTAAAAACCGGGGAAGAATATAATAATTATGATGAACCCTTTAAAGTAACTATTATCAAAGCTGCTGAAAGGAATAACGATAATGTTGCGGGAGGAAAGGGATCATTAAACGACAATTTAAAAAACCGTTCGTTGTTTTGGATTTTCCTGGCTTCTTTTGGCGGCGGGTTACTGGCAGTGATTACACCCTGCGTTTTTTCTATGGTTCCTGTTACAGTAAGCTTCTTCACTAAAAGAAGCAAAACAAGGGCCGAAGGGGTAAAAAATGCTTTCTTTTACTCTGCATCCATTATTATCATTTTTACACTTCTTGGTTTACTGATTACTTTAATATTCGGACCGGCAGCCTTGAATAAACTGGCGACCAACTGGATTGCCAACCTGGTATTTTTTGTATTGTTCCTGCTGTTTGGTATTTCCTTCCTCGGAGCTTTTGAAATTACCTTGCCCTCATCATGGACCAACAGGGCCAGCATGAAATCCGGAACGGGAAATTTCTGGGGTATATTTTTCATGGCCCTTACGCTGGTGCTGGTTTCATTTTCTTGTACAGGTCCGATAATTGGTAACCTGCTGGTTCTCGCATCCAAAGGCAGTTTTGTCGGGCCGCTTATTGGTATGTTCGGCTTTTCATTGGCGATGGCTTTGCCCTTCTTTTTCTTTGCCTTATTCCCGGGAATGCTGAATAATATTGGTAAGGCAGGTGGCTGGTTAAATGCTGTAAAAGTTACATTGGGCTTCCTGGAACTGGCACTGGCATTAAAGTTTCTTTCCAATGCCGACCTGGTACAGGGCTGGCGTTTGCTCGACAGGGAAATTTTCATTGCAATCTGGATGGTGATCTTTACCCTGTTGGGCGTTTACCTGTTGGGCAAAATCAAATTTCATCATGACGATGACTTGCCCAAAAACGATTTTGGCCTTCCGTATCTCAGTGTAACAAGGCTTTTCTTTGCCATGACCGCCTTCACTTTTGTTGTTTATATGCTACCGGGTATGTGGGGGGCGCCACTTAAGGGTATCAGTGCTTTCCTGCCGCCTTATGGAACACAGGATTTTGTTCCGTCACCGGCTTCACCGGGATTAACTACTCATTACGTTACCGGTGCTACCCAGCCAACCAAATATGTAAAGGAGCTGGGACCTTATGAACCGGAGGTGGTGAAGAAATATGGCCTGGTTACCTATTTTGACTATGATGAAGCATTGGCGGCATCCAGGCAATTGAAAAAACCATTGATGCTCGATTTCACTGGCATCAACTGTATCAATTGCCGCAAAATGGAAGCACAGGTATGGAGTAATCCGGAAGTAATGCGCCGGCTCAAGGAAGATTTTGTGGTCGTATCACTCTATACAGATGTACGGATCAGTTTGCCGGAAAATGAGGAATTCGATTCAAAAGAATTGGGCGAGCATGTAAATACGGTGGGCGAAAAATTCATGCACCTGCAAGCCAGCCGCTTTGGTTCCGTTTCACAGCCTTTCTATATTTTCCTGGATGGTAAAGAAGAAAAACTGGCACCGGATGGCTACGGATATGACCCGGATGTACAGGCATTCATAAAGCACCTTGACAAGGTGAAGGCTGAGTACATAAAAAGAGGCGGGTAAATTACAAATGAAAATATTGTATAAAAAAAGCCCCTGCGCAGCAGGGGCTTTTCAATTTGGTGTCATTCTGTAAAAGCCTTCCGGAACGGCAAGCAACAATTGAACCTTGATTCAGGATTGTTTAAATCCGGATGGAAATACAGAATGACAATATGATTTTCTCATTGCGAGAAATTATTTTGTCCGGTCAAAGAGCAATTTGTTTTTGCGTCATCAGCTTACGCAAATTAATTAATCCGTAGCGCATACGGCCTAAAGCTGTGTTAATACTGCAATTGGTGGCAGCAGCAATTTCTTTAAAACTCATATCTGCATAATGACGGAGAATGATCACTTCCCGTTGATCTTCCGGCAACCTGTCCAGCATATCCCTTACCCTGTCATGGCTTTGTCTTCTCATCATTACGGTTTCAGCACTGTCTTCTGAGAAGTTCAGCACTTCGAAGATGTCCTTATCCTCACCATTGCGGATGGTAGGGGTTCTTTTTACTTTACGGAAATGGTCGACACATAAGTTGTGGGCAATTCGCATGGCCCAGGGCAAAAATTTACCTTCTTCGGTGTAGCGGCCACCCCGCATAGTGTCAATAATGCGTATAAATGCATCCTGGAAGATATCTTCTGCCAGGTATTTGTCTTTTACTAAGAACAGGATAGATGTGTAAAGCTTGTCCTTATGGCGAAGTACAAGGGTTTCAAGGGCATCTGTGTTTCCATCTGTGAAGAGACGGATCAGTTCATAGTCGGTCTTTTTTGATAAAGCTTTCATAACTCCTACAGGTTTAGGTTGCTTCTGTTATGGCATAGCCACGACAGCGGTTCATTAGATATTGGTTACAATAAAATCGGTTAAAAAACAGTGTAGAAGTTATGTGCGATAGGCTGGGTAAGTTTTAAGGTTATTCATTTTTTGGATATTGGACTTTAAAAATAGCTTATTTCACGAAATTGCCAAACATTTGCCAAATCAATTTCTGTTACAGGTGCTAAGAAAATGTTAATAGATAGCACAGAAGATTAAGAATAAGAAGGAGTTACATTTGCAGTATCATCGATGGAAAAGTCAATAAAAGGGAAGAATTCCGCAAAAGCCGCGACCGTAAATTCCGCAGAAAATATCCTTATAAAAGGGGCACGGGTTCATAACCTGAAGGATATTACCGTACAGTTTCCGAGGAACAAGTTTATTGTTGTAACCGGTGTGTCAGGATCGGGCAAGTCTTCCTTAACGATTGATACCTTGTATGCAGAAGGTCAGCGCCGCTATGCAGAAAGCCTGAGTGCTTATGCCCGCCAGTTCCTTAACCGTATGAATAAGCCCGATGTGGATTATATCAAAGGCCTTTGCCCTGCCATTGCCATTGAGCAGAAAGTCATAACGAGAACACCCCGCAGCACAGTGGGCAGCATGACAGAGATCTATGAATACCTCCGCCTGTTATTTGCAAGGATCGGTAAAACAATCTCCCCGGTTTCCGGAAAGGAAGTAAAAAAAGATGATGTTACTGATGTGCTGGATGCGATTAAAGAACTTAAAAGCGGTGATAAGGTTTTTATACTCGCCGGGTTCAAACAGCACAGAAACCGGAATATTAAAGAGGAGCTGAATATACTTTCTCAAAAAGGCTTCAGCAGGGTTGCTTGTCCGAATGCTGCGGAAGGAGGTGCTTTGGAGCCTCAGCGAATTGAAGAACTCCTTGAACTAACTGATAAAGAGTTAAAAAGTAAAAACATAAAATATATTCTGGTTGACAGAATTGTAGTTAAGGAATTTGATGATGATGATATTCATCGGATGGCTGATTCAGTTGGTACGGCATTTTATGAGGGCGAAGGGGAAGTGTTCCTGGAAATAAATGGCAAGCGGTTCTTGCAATTCAACAACCGGTTTGAACTGGATGGGATGCAGTTTGAAGAACCGCAACCGAACCTCTTTTCTTTTAATAACCCTTTTGGCGCCTGTCCTACCTGCGAAGGATTTTCACAGGTGTTGGGTATCGATCCGGACCTGGTGATACCTGACCGCAGGCTTAGTATCTATGAAGGTGCTGTGGCTCCGTGGAAAGGGGAAAAACTGGATTGGTGGCGGCAACAATTCATCAGGCGATCAAAATCTGTCAACTTTCCTGTTCACAAACCCATTGCAGATCTAACAGACAAACAATACAAACAATTGTGGGAAGGAGTAGATGGAATCGGTATCGATGATTTTTTTAAAGATGTGGAATCACAGTTGTATAAAGTGCAATACAGGGTTTTGCTGAGCCGCTACCGGGGCAGAACAGAATGTCCTGATTGCAGCGGATACAGGTTGCGAAAAGAAGCCCTCTATGTAAAAGTGGGGGGTAAACATATTGGTGAATTAAGCAACATGCCGGCAAAAGATTTGAAAAATTGGTTCAATGATCTTGATAAAAAACTAAGCGATCATGATAAACAGGTAGGTAAAAGAATATTGATCGAAATACATCACCGGCTCAATACTTTGCTGAGTGTAGGGTTGGGTTACCTTACAATGAGCCGCCTCGCCAACTCATTAAGCGGGGGCGAAAGCCAGCGTATACAACTTACCCGGAGCCTGGGCAGTAACCTTACCAACTCCTTATACATTTTGGACGAGCCATCCATCGGCTTACATTCAAGGGATACAACTAACCTGATAAAAGTTTTAAAAGAACTCAGGGACCTGGGAAACACTGTAGTGGTAGTGGAGCATGATGAAATGATGATGCGGGAAGCGGATCATATTATAGACATGGGGCCGTTAGCCTCACATTTAGGCGGAGAAGTAGTAGCAGAAGGAGATTATAATACCATCATTACAAACACCAAAAGCCTGACGGGTAAATACCTGAAAGGAGAGTTGAGTATAGATGCCCCTAAAATTGTTCGTAAGTGGAACCGTTCTGTTATTGTGGAAGGCGCCAGGCAGAATAATTTAAAGAATATCACTGTTGAATTTCCTTTGAATGTGTTGTGTGTGGTAAGCGGTGTAAGCGGCAGCGGAAAAACTACACTGGTGAAACAGATTTTATATCCTGCATTGCGCAAGATAAAAGGCGAGTATGGAGATAAGGTCGGATTGCATAAGCAAATAACAGGTGATATTGAAAGCATTGCCCAGATAGAACTGGTAGATCAGAATCCCATTGGAAAATCCTCCCGAAGCAATCCGGTTACATATATTAAAGCATATGATGAAATAAGGGATTTATTTGCCCGGCAGCCGCTGAGTAAAATGAGGGGATTTCAGCCCAAGCATTTTTCCTTTAATGTAGATGGCGGCCGTTGCGATACCTGCAAAGGGGAAGGTGAACAGGTAGTGGAAATGCAGTTCCTGGCCGATGTACATCTTGTATGCGAAAGCTGCGGAGGTAAACGCTTTAAAGAGGAAGTGCTGGAAGTAAGATACAAAGACAAAAGCATTTTCGATGTACTGGAAATGAGTGTGGATGAAGCGATCAGTTTTTTTTATGAAGAAAAAAGTTTGGCCAATGCGTTGCAACCGTTGAGTGATGTGGGGTTGGGATATATTAAGCTGGGCCAGTCATCTGATACACTTTCCGGTGGTGAAGCACAAAGGGTAAAACTCGCCTCTTTCCTGGGTAAAGGAAGGTCAGGTAATAAGATCCTGTTTATTTTTGATGAACCCACTACGGGCCTTCATTTTCATGATATTAAAAAACTGCTTGCATCTTTTAATGCCCTGATTGAGCAGGGGCATTCCATTATTGTTATTGAACATAACACGGATGTAATCCGCAGTGCAGATTGGGTAATTGATTTGGGTCCGGAGGCTGGTGATGAAGGTGGACAACTAGTAAAAAAAGGAACACCTTCCGATATAAAAAAAGGCAGGATTGGGCATACGGCTATGTTTCTTTAGATGATAGCCCTTTTTAAGTCGACACTACTTGTTTAAATTATTTTCTCATTTATAATTTATTTTTTAAACATGCCAGATTTGTATTTGTTATTTCATTGTGCGTAATACTATTGTTTTTTAGATTGTATTATTTTTGAATATCTGCTTATTAAAATTCACTCCTATATGAAAAGCGTATTGCTGCCGGCATTATGTATATTTTTTATTAATTCAAAGGCTCAAAAAAACTGGGTTGGTGCAGGAGCCGGAGGAACCGGTACTGATTTTAATACTGCGGCAAACTGGAGCCCAGCAGGTGTACCTTCATCCGCTGACAATGTAACTATTGCCATTACGGCTGACGCAACTATTACTTTAAGCGCCAATGCTGCTGTGAATAATCTCACATTTACAGTTAACGGTAATAATGATAACGCCAGGTTATATGTTGGGGCAAATACTCTTACTGTTAATGGTACTGCAACTATAGATATTTTAGGGGGCAATAACGGCACGGATATCGAAATTGGGGTAAACGGTGGAACCAGTGCCGGTATAATTGATTTTTTGGGAAATGTATCGATTGGAGCTACCAATCAGGGAGCTGGTGCCGGCTTTGCCGGTAATACTAACAGCAGATTAATTTTCAGGGGCAGCCTTACATTGGGCATTCAAGCATATGTAAATATTACAAACCGTCCCGGCACCATAGAGTTTAATAGTTCTGCTTCTCAAACCATTACCTGGAACAATACAACATACTATTGCGAATTCAATAATATCGTGGTTGGAAATTCCAATAACCCAACTGTTAACCAGGTTACCGGAACAGTTACCCCGGACAATATTTTAGGGAACTTAACTGTTAACGGTTCGTCTGTATTAAATCTCGGCACCAGTCAATGGAATGGTGGTACAGCAGGTGGGGGTACCGGAAA
>DASUDW010000184.1:0-8121 GCA_036275415.1 Chitinophagaceae bacterium
ATAGACACGAAAAAAACACTGATCAACCTGACCATTAATCTTGAAAGGGGAACTTTCAGCGAAGGTGCCTCCCTCAAAGTAAAAGTGAATAAAGGGCTGCTCGTTTGGAGAAAGATCGTTCAAAACAAGCCAAGAAATGACCGCTACCGGTTTGACAATTTTTCTTACGAATTATACAACAAACTGGAACTGGACCTGAAAAATATCAATTTTGAAAAATTCGGAAAGTTCAAACCGCTTAAACCTATCAGTGACCTGATCAATCAGAACATTGATACTGCAGAAGGGTTAAAATACCTGCCCACCTATCTTTCTGAAGTGCTCTCCGATTATTATTACCAGAAAAGCCCAAAGAAAAGAAGGGAAATAATCAAAGCTGTGAATCCCAACGGAGTTAAAAATGAAAGTGTGGTGAAAATGCTGGGCGGTATGGACCAGGTAGTGAATGTGTATAACAACTTTATCCCGGTATTTGATAAACAGTTTATCAGTCCCATTAGCGACAACGGCGATTATTATTATAACTACCGGGTAGCCGATACGCAGGTAATTGCGAAGCAACGTTATTTCCACCTGGTATTTACCCCCCGTCGTAAAGGAGGTGATACTTTCGAGGGTGATTGCTGGGTACATGTGGGCAGTTTCGCCATTCAACGCATGAACTTAAGGCTCGGTAAAGAAGCCAATGTAAATTTTGTTGAAAATCTCAGCCTCATCCAGGAATATCAGCAGATCAATGACTCCACCTGGTTTTTAAGTAAGGACAAGTTTGTGGCAGATATTTCGCCTGCCGGAAAAGATAAGCCGGGATTTATTGGGCGTAAAACCACCACTTACCGCCATGTGGTGGTTAATGACAGTGCCGTCATCCGTGAACTTTCAAAAAACAAAATACTGGAAGAGATCATCACCTTGCCGGATGCCATGGAAAAGGGGAAAGCTTATTGGGAAAATATCCGGCATGAGCCGCTGAGCAAAACGGAAAGCAGCATCATTAAAATGATTGACACCCTTACCAATGCCCCGGTTTTTCAGCGGTTCACCAAAACGATGAGCTTTATCGGCACGGGATACAAAGACATTGGCAATTACCAGATCGGCCCCTGGATGAACTGGATAAGTTCCAACGGATGGGAAGGACTGAGGGTTCGTTTCGATTTAGGCACCAATAAGTACTTTGATAAAAAGATAAAGCTGCATGGTTACCTCGCCTATGGCTTCGGTGATCAGCAACTAAAAGGTATGGGAGAAATCTATTACCTGCCCAAAAAGGATCCAAGAATGTACTTGTATGCTTCTTTTACCAACGACCTTGACTGGGGACAGAACTATTATGGTGAAATATCACAGGACAATATTTTTACCCTGGCAGTACGTAAACAGGGGGTTCCGGTAAAAAATATCAAAGTACAGGAAAAGCGTATTGAATTCTTTAAAGAATTGTTGCCGTGGATGTCAAATAAAATCACTGTCACTCACAAATCCAATTTACCGCTGCGTAATCTGATACCGGCAGATTCATTCAAAACAACAGCAACCGGCAATCCACTAACCAGTTTTGAAGTTTCAGTTCGTTTACGTTTTGCCTACCTCGAACGATTTCTCGAAAATCATTTTTACCGGACAAGCCTTGGCAGTATTTATCCAATAGGCGAAATCTATATTACCCGTGGGTTTCCCGGCATATTCAAAAGCAGTTATAGTTATACCAAGGTCTCAGCCAGTATTTCTGATTACTTTAAAATACCGCCGTTTGGTAATTTCTCCTGGCTGGTGTACGCAGGGAAAACATACGGCACACTGCCATATACCTTGCTGGATATTGCACCGGGCAATGAATTGTATTACTATAACAAATATGCTTTCAACATGATGAACCGGTGGGAATTCATTCATGACCAGTATGCAGGGCTGAATGTTGAGCACAATATCGGTAATGGCATTTTCCGGATGTTTCCCAAACTCAGGTTTCGTCAATTCTGGACGGCCAAAGCCTTATGGGGAAGTTTGTCCCCGCCAAACAAGGCTTATAATTTCAAACAAGGGCATAGTTTTCAATCACTGGATGGCAACACCTACCTGGAACTGGGAACAGGGGTAGATAATATATTCAAAGTTTTCCGGCTTGATTTTGTTTGGCGGGTATTTCCTTCCACTTTGAAAAAAGAAGGAGATAAAACCTTTGGTGTATTTGGAAGCTTCAGAGTGGTGTTTTAATCATTTTATTCAGTTGCCGTAAACGGGCATATTTAATAAAATGATACCAGGCATAGAAACGGGAGAAAACTAAACCCTTTGCACCGTCCAGGATTCCTAACTTGAAAAAATAATTTTTGATAAAGGCTGCCACTGGTGATACGATCATTTTTATACGGGCGGCTTTTTTGCCCTGTAAATGGTATTTGGCGGCAGCAAAGAAGGCCTCTCTTTTCATTTTCCAGGCCAGTTCTTTTTTGTCTTTAACTGTATTGTGAAGAATGAAGCCCTCCAGATTTTCAATACAAACTCCCTGGCTGATAATCAATGATTCGTTAATGCCGCTGTCCGGGATTTGAATTCTTTTCTTATTCGCCATACGGATATGCCACTCATTTCCCCATTCACCATGACGAAGCCATTTACCCCTGAAAAAATTTTTAAACTGCATCCTGTAAGCTTTGTCAATACCGGCAAGATCTATTTGTCTTATTGCCTCACACAATACTTCATCCACCACTTCCCCGGTGTGCAGCATCAATACCCAATCATGAGTGGCTTTCTCCGCCGCACTGCTTCGCACATGATCATATCCATTCCACACACCATGGTAAACCCTGGCGCCGAAACGAATAGCAGCTTTTTCTGAAAAATCAGTCTTACTTACATCATAAAGCACCATTTCACCGGCAATTGGCTGAATACTTTTAAGTGTGGCCTCCGTTCCTGTCGCATCATTCTTACTTACTATAATAACAACTGACAAATGCATACAACGATATCTTATGTAAAAGTAAAGCCGGCACAGCCCCTTTGAAATTGACATTTGTCAGGAAGAACATATTTTCAGTAATTTCCTGTTTAAACAATTGCAGCATGTCGCATTACATCATTTCATTGGACCAGGGCACTACCAGCAGCCGTAGCCTTGTATTTGACCAGTCCGGAAAAATTATCAGCCTGGCACAAAAAGAGTTTAAACAACATTATCCGCAGCCTGGTTGGGTAGAGCATGATGCCAATGAAATATGGAGCACCCAGTTTGGTACCATGGCCGAAGCAGTAGCCAAAGCAGGAATCAATATGAAACAGATCGCCGGAATAGGTATCACCAATCAACGGGAAACCACCGTAGTATGGGATAAAAAAACAGGGCAGCCTGTTTACAATGCCATTGTTTGGCAAGACAGGAGGACTGCCGGCTACTGTGATGAACTGAAAGCAGCAGGGCTTTCAAAAACAATACAGGAAAAAACGGGCCTTGTCATTGATGCTTATTTCTCCGGCACTAAACTAAAATGGATATTAGAAAATGTAAGCGGTGCCAGGCAAAAAGCGATCAACGGAGAACTGGCCTTCGGCACTATCGATTCATGGCTCACCTGGAAACTCACGAACGGCGATATCCACGTCACCGATGTTTCCAATGCATCCCGAACCATGCTCTTTAACATTCATAGCCTGCAGTGGGATGATGAACTCTTAAAGATACTGGATATTCCTGCGGCTGTATTACCGGAAGTAAAGCCCAGCAGCAAGATATATGGAGTCACCGGAAATATTATACCTGATTCCAGAATTCCTATAGCTGGTATTGCCGGTGACCAGCAGGCAGCTTTATTTGGTCAGTTATGCACAAAACCCGGTATGGTTAAAAACACTTATGGTACTGGTTGTTTTATGCTGATGAATACCGGGGAAAAAGCTATCCGGTCTAATAATAACCTGCTCACAACAGTGGCCTGGCAAATTGATAACAAAACCGAATATGCACTGGAAGGAAGTGTATTTATTGCCGGCGCAGTAGTGCAATGGCTGAGAGATGAACTGAAGATCATCCGCACATCAGCTGAAGTAGAAAAGCTGGCCGCACTGGTAAAGGATGCAGAAGGTGTGTACATCGTTCCGGCATTTGCAGGCTTAGGCGCACCGCACTGGAATCAATATGCCAGAGGAAGCATATTCGGGCTAACGAGGGGAAGCAGCAATGCTCATATCGCCCGGGCGGCATTAGACAGTATCGCTTATCAAACATATGATGTATTGAAAGCCATGGAAGCTGATGCCGGCATTAGCATTTCCGAATTAAGAGTTGACGGTGGCGCCACCGTCAATAACCAATTGATGCAGTTTCAAAGTGATATCCTGAACTGTAAGGTGGTTAGACCAGTGATTACGGAAACCACTGCGCTGGGTGCAGCCTACCTGGCCGGGCTTGCGGTGGGATATTGGAAAAACATCGGAGAAATACAGGAACAATGGCAGGCAGATAAAAACTTTTCACCAGCACTGGAAGAAACAAAAAGAAACGAAATGGTAAATGGCTGGAAAAGAGCGGTGAAGGCTGCTATTTCCTGGGCCGGCGAATAATATATAATCAACTTTCATTTTCACAAACCCTGAAGGCCTGCATGTAATTGAATATTGTTCATTGAAAATTGAACATTGAGAATTATTATTATTAACTAATACCTCTTGAACCGCTCCCATTTTATACAAGCACTGGAAACTCAAAAAGAATTCGACATCTGCATCATTGGTGGCGGCGCTACCGGTTTAGGTACTGCGCTGGATGCAGCAGCAAGGGGATTAAAAGTTGCATTATTCGAACAATATGATTTTGCCAAAGGCACTTCTTCCCGAAGTACCAAACTGGTGCATGGCGGTGTACGCTATTTACAACAAGGTAATATCAAACTGGTAATGGAAGCGCTGAGGGAAAGAGGGCTTTTACTAAAAAATGCCCCGCACCTGGTGCACAACCAAAAATTTATTGTTCCCAATTACAAATGGTGGGAAAAACCTTACTATGGCATTGGCCTGAAGATTTATGACTGGATGGCTGGTAAATGGGGCCTTGGTGATTCACAGTTTTTATCAAAAGAAGAAACAATTCAATTGATTCCGGGCCTGGATCCGGAGGGCCTCAACGGGGGCATCATTTATCACGACGGGCAATTTGATGATGCCCGGCTGGCTATCAGTATTGCGCAAACCGCAGCCACACAGGGAGCAATCGTATTGAATTATTTCCCTGTTATTGGACTATTGAAAATGCAAAATAGAATCTGCGGGGTTTGGGTAAAGGATGCTATTACCGGTAAGGAATATGAAGTCAGGAGCAAGGCGGTCATTAATGCCACCGGTGTTTTTACCGACAGGCTGATGAAGATGGACAACCCCAAACATGAAAACATCATTAATCCGAGCCAGGGTATCCACCTTGTAGTAGATAAGGAGTTTTTATTGAGCGATACAGCGATAATGATTCCCCGTACAGATGACGGCAGGGTACTGTTTGCAGTTCCCTGGCATAACAAGGTGGTGCTGGGCACTACGGATACGGCAGTTGAAGCTATTGCTGAAGAGCCTGTTCCGATGGAAGAAGAAATTGAATTCATCTTAAGCCATATCGGCCGTTACCTAAGTAAAGACCCGCAACGGAAAGATATACGAAGTATGTTTGCCGGTTTGCGTCCGCTGGTAAAAAGCAAGAGTAAAAAAACCGCAGCCTTATCCCGTGACCATCTGATTCATATAGCTGAATCCGGATTGATAACAATTACCGGCGGCAAATGGACCACCTACCGAAAAATGGCGGAAGATGCAGTGGATATTGCCATTGAAAAAGCAGGGCTTACTAAAAAAGAAACACTGACCAGGAACCTGAAACTTTTTGGACATGATCAGCCGGTAATGCCCGCAGATATTTCCGTTGAAAAAGAAGAAAGGCTGAAGAAGCTGGTTCAACATTCTGTGCAAACTGAAATGTGTATGACCGTGGAAGACTTTTTAGCCAGAAGGACAAGGCAATTACTGCTGGATGCAGATAAAGCAAATTCTTTGTCACCGGTTGTTGCCCGATTAATGGCAGAAGAAATGAAACAAACAGGAAACTGGATACAGGCACAAATCAATAACTTTAATGAGGTAGCTGAAAACTATACAGCAAATACTAAAAAATAAAACTTATGAACCCTTTTATCGGTGAATTCGTCGGCACTGCGCTGCTTATTTTGATGGGAGCCGGCGTGGTTGCCAATGTTGTACTTAACAAAACCAATGGCCAGAACAGCGGATGGATCGTCATTACTTTCGGATGGGCGATGGGAGTATTCTTAGGGGTATATACCTCCGTTAAATTAGGAGGCAGCGGCCATTTAAATCCGGCTGTAACCATTGCATTGGCAGCAACAGGGGCTTTTAAATCTTCACTGGTTGCAACCTACCTGCTTGCACAAATGGCCGGTGCTTTTACCGGCGCTGTACTGGCCTGGCTCACCTATCAAAAACACTTTGATGAAACAACAGATGCCGATTTGAAAAAAGCGATATTCTGCACAGCTCCTGCTATACGTAAACCGGTCAACAATTTCATCACTGAATTCATCGGCACATTTGTGCTGATGTTCGGCGCTTTGTGTTTTACCGATGCTGCCAGTTCACTTGGCACTTTAAATGCCCTACCAGTGGCATTGCTGGTATTAGGAATTGGCCTGTCGCTGGGCGGGCCAACAGGTTATGCTATTAATCCTGCCAGGGATCTGGGCCCCCGCATTGCCCATTTTTTCTTACCCATACCCGGAAAAAGAGATAGCGACTGGGGTTATAGCTGGGTACCGGTAATAGCTCCTGTTGCCGGGGCATTGGCCGCTGCATTTATTTTTAAACAATTGTAAAATGAAGAAATATTTCTCCCTTCTAATCACATTCTGCATTGTAACTCTATATGCTGAAGCCCAGGATGCAGAAGCCAGGCTGAAAGAGCTAAAAATAGACTTACCTGTACCATCAAAACCAATCGCCAATTATGTGCATGTGGTAAAAACCGGTAATCTATTATTTCTTGCGGGCAAAGGCCCGTCTGATGCCGGCGGCAAATACATCACCGGGAAAGTGGGCAAAGACCTGACCATTGAGGAAGGGCAACAGGCAGCAAGGTTAACAGCCATTAATCAACTGGCTGTATTAAAAAATGAATTAGGTGACCTGAACAAAGTAAAACGAATTGTAAAAGTGCTGGGTATGGTAAATTGTGAAGCAGACTTCAAAGACCATCCAAAAGTGATCAATGGATTTTCCGACATAATGGTAGCTGTATTTGGTGAAAAAGGAAAACATGCCAGGTCTGCTGTGGGCATGTGTTCATTGCCGATGAATATGGCGGTGGAAATAGAGTTGGTGGTGGAAATAGAATAATAAAAAAGATTCAAATACTACAAGCTTGCAGGATTATACTGCAGGCTTTTTTTATTTGCTCTTCTGAAATAATTAAAGGCGGAGAAATACGAAGGCAATTTGGAGCAAATAAAAACCAGTCAGTCAGCACTCCGTTTTCAATACAACCGTCAATTACCTTTTTACACGTCTCAAAGGAATCAAATTCCGCTGCCATCCACAAACCAAAAGAACGGACCGACTTGATTTTTTCATGCTCTAGTAAAGACAGAAACATTTGTTCCTTTGCTTTTACTGTTTCTATCCACCCTTCCTCCAGTAAAGCTTTCATACCAGCCATACCAGCCGCACAGCAAACCGGGTGTCCTCCGAATGTGGTGATATGGCCCAGCACAGGGTTCTCTGTAAAGGCATCCATTATCTTTTTATTGGCGATAAATGCCCCCAACGGCATACCACCACCTAAGGCCTTACCCAACAATAGTACATCAGGTACAATATGAAAATGTTCAAATCCCCAAATCTTTCCCGTGCGGCCAAAACCAGCCTGTATTTCATCCAGTATTAGCAAAGTACCGGTTTCGCTGCAACGATCTCGCAAAGCCAGCATCCACGCTGGTGACGGCACATTGATACCGACCTCAGCCTGTACTGTTTCTGCTATCACACAGGCTGTTTGTTCAGTTATTTCATTCAATGCATTAAATGAACCATAATCCAGGTGCAGCACATCCGGCAGCAAGGGCC